>CAJMLK010000063.1 GCA_905214305.1 uncultured bacterium | reverse complement strand
CAGATCGAGGAAGACGCCTACGGCGTCAAGCCCATGAACTGCATCTCGCACATGCTTATTTACGGAAACGAGCTGCACAGCTACCGCGATCTGCCGCAGCGCTACTTTGAGCTTGGCGTGGTTCACCGCCATGAAAAGAGCGGCGTGCTCCACGGCCTTTTGCGCGTACGCCAGTTCACGCAGGATGATGCCCACATCATCTGCGCGCCGGAACAGCTTGAAAGCGAAATTCTTGAGGTCATCCATCTTATCCGCGACCTCATGAATCTCTTCGGATTTGAATACAAGGTGGCCGTGTCCACAAGGCCCGAAAGCAGCATCGGCACGGATGAAGCGTGGGAATCGGCCACCAGCGCCCTTGTGCAGGCCGTAGAAAAAGCGGGGCTGCCCTACACCATCAATGAAGGTGACGGCGCGTTTTACGGTCCCAAGATCGACGTGCGCCTGCTGGACTGCATCGGCCGCGAGTGGCAGTGCTCCACCATCCAGGTAGACTTTACCCTGCCCGAGCGCTTTGACCTCACCTATGTGGGGCAAGACGGCGAACGCCACCGCCCGGTCATGGTGCACCGCGCCATCATGGGTTCGCTTGAGCGCTTTATCGGCATTCTTGTTGAAAACTTCGCCGGCGCGCTGCCCACATGGCTTGCGCCCGAGCAGGCGCGCCTGCTCACGGTGACCGAAGCCGGGGACGAAGCCGTCGCCGGCATGGTTGAGGAACTCAAGGCCCTGGGCATCCGTGCGCATGCCGACACGCGCAATGAAAAGCTGGGATTCAAGGTGCGCGAGGCCCAACTGGCTAAAGTTCCGTACATTCTTGTTGTGGGAGAAAAGGAAGTGCAGGCGGGCGGCGCCAATGTGCGCCTGCGCAATGGAGACAACCTGGGGCTCAAGTCCGTAGCGGAAATCGCCGCGCTCATACGCACGGACGCCGAAGAGCCTTTCAAACAAGGAGGGATGCGCTATAGCTTCGCCTAACATGAGATTCCGCCGCGACATGCCGCAAGACAGCGTACGTCGCAACGAAATGATCCGCGCCCGTGAAGTGCGCGTGATCGCCGCCGATGGCGAACAGCTTGGTATCTTGCAGCGTAATGAGGCCATTGCCCTGGCTAAAGAAGCGGGCATGGATCTCGTTGAAGTTTCTTCCAACTCGGAGCCGCCTGTTTGCCGCGTCATGGACTACGGCAAATTCAAGTACGAGCAGCAGAAGAAAAAGCAGGAAGCCAAAAAGAACCAGACCGTGGTGCAGATCAAGGAAATCAAGGTTCGCCCCAAAACGGACGACCACGATTACGAAACCAAGGTCCGCCACATCCGTCGCTTTCTTGAAGACGGTGACCGCTGTAAAATAACGGTATTCTTCAGGGGCCGCGAAATTGTCCACAAGGATCGCGGCATGTCCATTCTGGAACGGGTAGTTCAGGACCTGGCTGACATCGCCAAGGTCGATCAGGAACCCCGCGCCGAAGGCCGCACCCTGCAGATGATGCTGGTTCCCAAAAAATAACCGGCCTCACACGGCAAAAAAACATTGGAGCAGATGCTCTTGAAAATCTGGATTTTCAAGAACTGAAAGCGCCATTCCAGCGCCAAAAGCGCAACCGTGCGACCTGTGCGCACGGGGAAAAACGCCTGCTCATCCATTTGCGGGAACAATTTTGCATTGAAGTTGTTCCGGCTCTTGCGCCTTATGGCGCTTTGGGGCATTATGCCCTTCCCCTGGCGCGTCCGCTGACCTGCCGGGTATATGTTTTCGTAAGGAGTACGCCATGCCCAAGATCAAAACCCGGCGTTCCGCCGCCAAGCGTTTTTCGCAGACTGGCAGCGGCAAGTTCAAGCGTCGTCGCCAGAACCTGCGCCACATCCTCACCAAGAAGGCCGCCAGCCGCAAAATGCGTCTGGGTCAGTCCACCACTGTGGACCAAGCCAACGAAAAGGCCGTGCGCCGCATGCTGCCCAACGGCTAGGGCTTTGCCCCGGCCTGCCTGTCCCGGTTGCAAGGCTCCCCTGCGGGCCTTGAGCGGTGCGTTTTTTGAACTCCCCGCACAGGCAAGCAGCTTTTAAAGCTGCACTGCTTCGGGCATGCATCTGATACCAGCAGCGGCCAGGCCCGTGGGCCTGAAAAATTCAAGACGCGCAAGCGTCACGGCGAGTGCGGAGCCGTAACAGACGTTCAATCCGTACCCCCTCTTTGAGGGGCATGATACTTTACACCCCCCAACGGGCTTTCCTCCGCCTGGTTGGGAGAAGGAGGTCACACCATGCGTGTCAAGAGAGGTCTTTCCGGTCATCGTCGTCACAAGAAATATTTGACCGCCGCCAAAGGTTTTCGCGGCGGCCGCAGCCGTCTGTATCGCACCGCCCGCGAGGCTGTTGAACGTTCGCTGCAGTACGCCTACGTGGGCCGCAAGCTGCGCAAGCGCGACTTCCGCACCCTGTGGATCCTGCGCATCAACGCCGGCGCGCGCCTGAGCGGTCTTTCCTACAGCCGCTTCATGCACGGCCTCAAGCTTGCGGGTATCGAACTGAACCGCAAGGTGCTGGCTGACCTGGCCGTCTACAAAAAAGACGACTTTGCCAAGATCGTGGATATGGCCAAGACTGCCCTGGGCAAATAAATCCCAGGTCGGCGCTCCCCGCGCCGGAGCCGGCCTCCAGGCCGCGCCGGCCCGCACATTGAACGTGCGGCGGGTCGGCTTGCGGGAGCAGGGCCATACGTGCTATAAGGGTGTGGGCGGTGTGAATGCGCTGCCCACGCCCTGTTTTTGAGCCACGCAAAATTCAACGTCAGCGCCGCGCAGGCGGCATCGGGAATCCGTATGGATCTGATTTCTGCACTGGAAGGCCTGGTCCCTGAGCTTGAAAAAGGTCTGGATCAGGCTTCTTCATTGGAAGGGCTTGAAGCCCTGCGGGTGGATTTTCTGGGCCGCAAGGGCAGAATTGCCCAAATCATGAGCCGCCTTCCCTCGCTCGCGCCGGAGCAGCGCCCCGCCGTCGGGCAAACAGCCAACAGCGTCAAGGAACGCTGCAATGCGCTGTTTGAATCCCGCAAGGCCGCGCTGGAAGCCGGGCGTGAGGCTGAAGCGCTCAAGCGCTTCGACCCCTCCGTGCCGGGCCGCGCCCCGTGGAGCGGAACCCTGCACCCCACCACCCTTGTGATGGAAGAAATCTGCCAGATTTTTCAGGGGCTCGGCTTTGACGTCGCGTCAGGTCCTGAAGTGGAGCAGGACTACTACAACTTCGAAGCCCTCAACATGCCGCCCGAGCACCCTGCCCGCGACATGCAGGACACGCTCTACATCACCGACAAGGTGCTCATGCGCACCCATACCTCGCCCGTGCAGGCCCGCACCATGCTGCAGCGCAAGCCCCCGCTTGCCGTTGTGGTTCCCGGCAAGGTCTACCGGCGCGACAGCGACCTTACCCATACCCCCATGTTCCACCAGATCGAGGGACTGATGGTTGGTCAGGGCATCAGCATGGCCCACCTGCGCGGCACGCTCACCACCTTTGTTCGCGCCGTTTTCGGCAGCGACACCCGCGTGCGCTTCAGACCGAGCTTTTTTCCCTTTACCGAGCCTTCTGCCGAAGTGGACATGAGCTGCTGCATGTGCGGCGGTCAGGGTCATATTGGCGACAGCCCCTGCCGCGTGTGCAAAACCACGGGCTGGGTTGAAATTCTCGGCTGCGGCATGGTTGACCCGGCAGTGTTTGAAGCCGTGGGCTATGACTCCGATGTCAGCGGCTTTGCTTTCGGCATGGGTGTGGAACGTGTGACCATGCTCAAATACGGCATTGGCGATCTGCGCATGTTCTTTGAAAATGATGTGCGCTTTTTGAGCCAGTTCGCCCGCTGAGGTCAGGTCCGTGTTGCGTTTTGCCAGCTGCCTCCGCCACTTCTGCCGCTTTTGCACTGCCCCCCGCCTGCTGCGCACGGCTTTTGCCTGTGCGGTAACGGTGGCGCTGGTGCTTGCCCCGGGGGTATTTCCCCTGACGGACAGCGGCATTCTGCCCGGCTTGCACAGGGGCGCAGCACTGGCAAAGTCGGCCTTCAGCCCGCGCAATTCCGGTCTGGAGCCTCCCGGCGGCCCGAAACCCATTGAAGGTCTGCCCGGCAAGGACGTGAGCCGCACTGCCGAAGGCGGCATGGGCTACACCGATGCCTACGGCAATACTGTTACCGAGGCGCAGCCGGAAGAAAAATCGCCCAGGCGACGGCCGCGACCCGGAGCTTACGGCCACAGGCCCATGCAGGAGCATGACCGCCCCCTTCCGGACCCCGGAAAGAGCGATGACGCCCCGGCCTGGAATTTCAACTGAGGCCGCGGCGCGTGGGCTGCCCTTGATCACGGCCCAGGTTTGCAATGAACACCACTACCTATGACGCCCAACGCGGCGGCCCAAGGCCCCGCGCAAACAGGACATGCTATGCTGCTCTCACTTTCATGGCTGCGTGAATTTACGCCTTACGAAGGCACGGCTGAAGCTCTGGGCGACCGCCTGACCATGCTCGGCCTGGAGCTGGAAGACATCCGCCGTCCCTTTGACGCCATCGACTCCATTGTGGTGGGGCTGGTGGTCGCCTGCGAAGACCATCCACAGTCCGATCATCTGCATGTCTGCAAGGTCGACGCTGGTCAGGGCGAACTGCTGGACATCGTCTGCGGCGCGCCCAACGTGGCCGAAGGCCAAAAAGTGCCCGTGGCCCTTGTGGGCACAACCATGCCCGACGGCATGGTCATCAAGAAAGCCAAGCTGCGCGGCGCGCCGTCCTTCGGCATGATCTGCTCCGAACGCGAGCTTGGCCTGACTGAAGACCACGCCGGCATCATGGTGCTGCCCCACAGCCTTGAAGTGGGCAAACCGCTGGTGGACCAGCTTGTGCTTGACCGCGAAGTGCTGGACATTTCCGTCACGCCCAACAGGGCGGACTGCCTTTCCGTGCTGGGGCTGGCCCGCGAAACAGCGCTGGCCTTCGGCCTGCCGCTGAACATCCCGGCCCTGCCCCTGCAGATGGACGAAAGTGCGCCGCAGCGCCTTGTTCCCATTGATATTGAAGATCCCGACCTCTGCCGCCTCTATTCCGGCAGAGTCATCACGGGGGCAAAAATCGGCCCCTCGCCCCTGCATGTGCGGCATCGCCTGCATGCCATGGGCGTGCGCCCGGTTTCTAATATTGTGGACGTGACCAACTACATCCTGCTTGAATACGGCCAGCCGCTGCATTCTTTTGACCTCGACAAGCTCGAAGGCGGCCGCATTGTGGTCAGTCGCGCACGGGACGGCGAAAAAATCACCACCCTCGACGGGCAGGAACGTGTCCTCACCCCGCAGGACCTGTGCATCCGCGACGCGTCGCGCGCCGTGGCGCTGGCAGGTGTCATGGGTGGCCTCAATACGGAAATCACGGCAGAAAGCAGCAATGTTTTTCTTGAAAGCGCCGTATTCCAGCCCGCGGCCATTCGCAAGACATCGCGCCGCCTGGGGCTGTCTTCCGAATCTTCCTACCGCTTTGAACGCGGCATAGACCAGCAGCGCACGGTATGGGCGCTGGATCGCGCCTGCGCCATGATGGCCGCCCTGAGCGGCGGCACGGTACAGCCGGGCCTTTCCGTTGCGGAGCCGCGCCCCTTCAGGCCCGTGAGCATCAGCTTTCGTCCGGCACGTGCCAACGCCCTGCTGGGCGTAACCCTTACGCCGGAATTTGATCAGACCGTGCTTACCGGCATGGGCTGCACAGTGGACACCTCTGCCGAGGCATGGCAGGTGGAGCAGCCCTCCTGGCGGCCCGACCTCACCCGCGAGGCCGACCTGATCGAAGAAGTGGGCCGGGTTCACGGGCTGGACACCATTGCCCCCGAACTGCCCCCCGTCTGCCGCGACCTTGAGCACGCCGGCGCGCCGGAATCGCGGTTTGCCTTCTGGCTGCGCCTCAAGCACTGGGGTGCGGGCCTTGGCCTGAACGAGGCCGTCAACTACAGCTTTGTGGGCCACAAGGATCTGGATCATCTTGGCCTGCCGCGCCAGGGACGCATATCCATCATGAATCCGCTTTCAGCGGAACAGGACGTTTTGCGCACCGCTCTGGCCCCCGGCCTGCTGCACGACCTGCGCAACAATCTGGCCCAGGGCGCGCAAGGGCTGCGCTTTTTCGAGCTTGCCCATATTTTTGAGGCCGATGCCGCCTCTGAAACCACAGCCCGCGAAACCGGCATGCTGGGCGTGCTCCTGTACGGCTCGCGCTTTGACACTGCATGGCCTCAGGCCGATGGCGACATGGACTATATGGACCTCAAGGGCATTGTGGAAAACCTCATGCGTTTTCTGCACCTGCCTGCCCCGGTCTGCACGCTTGCCTCTGAGCACCCCTTTCTGCTGCCCTGCGTCGAGGTCGCCGTTGACGGCCGCGCCGTGGGCTTTATGGGACGCGTCAAGCCCGCCATGGCCGATGAGTTTCATGCCCGCAAGGACGTGTGGCTGGCCGAACTGAATCTGGAGGTGCTGCGCGAACTGCACGACGCGGCACGGGTGCGCTTCAGGCCGCTGCCCGTGTATCCTCCGGTGCGCCGTGACATCACGGTCATGGCCGGTCCGGGGCTTACCGTAAGCGCCGTCACGTCCCACGTGCGCGGCCTCGCCCTGCCCCTGCTGGAAGACATCGTTCTTGTGGACTGCTTTGAACCCGGAGCCGCCGAAGGACAGGAAGCTGTGCGCAACCTCACCTTCCGCCTGACGTTCCGCCACGCGGATCGCACCCTCAAGGATGCGGAAGTGGACAAGGAAAGGGAAAAAGTGGCACAGTCGCTGGTAGCGGCTCTGGGAGTAAAAATCTAGTCGGCTCTGCCGCGCCGTACACGGCACGCCGAGCCAAACCGCTCTGAACATTACGCCGCCCGCCGGAGCATGGAGCGCCATGCTTCCGGCGCTCGGCGCTTGCATGCGTTATGACGGCATGATGCCGCGCGAGGGCGTCAGGGGAGCCTCATGTCGGACCACAGTGAAGAAAAAACTTACCGCATCGGTGAAGTGGCGGAAATGCTCAACCTCAAGACCCATGTGCTGCGCTTCTGGGAAACGGAATTTCCCCAGCTGGCCCCTCTGCGCACGGGCAAGGGGCAGCGCCTGTACACCGAAGAGCATATAGGTCTTTTGCGGCGCATACAGCAATTGCTGCACGAACAGGGCATGACCATCGAAGGCGCCCGCCGCGTTCTGCACGGCAGCGCCGTGCTGGACGAAAGCCTGCCCGAACGAGTGGCCGCCGTGCCCGACCCGGATTTCATGCGCATGCTCCGGCGCGAGCTCACGGCAGTGCGCCGCCTGCTCAGCGGGCGACAGCCCACGCCGTAACGGCACTTCCGCCCAATGGCGGCAAAGGGCGCACAGAAATGGCCCACGGCTGCGTGCAGTTGCGCGCAGAATGCACCCGAAGGCGCACGCATCAATACCCCGGCGGGTATGGCGAATGCGGCGGGCATGGCCGCAAATGGCAACAGTATCAGGTTGAGGCAAAGGGACGTGGGGAAGCGTCCCCCCTGCCACGGCGACCGGAGCAGACAGGCACTGCAAACGGCCGGACCATAACGTCCTTCCCCACAACACAAGACAGAACGACGCTCATGATTCTATCACCCTCGCTGCTTTCCGCCGATTTTTCCCGTCTGGCCGAAGAGTTGCAAGCTCTTGAGGCCGCCGGGGTCACCTGGCTGCACCTTGATGTGATGGACGGGGCCTTTGTGCCCAACATCACCTTTGGTCCCCCGCTGATCAAGGCCCTGCGGCCCGGCAGCGGGCTTTTTTTTGACGTGCATCTCATGGTGGAAAACCCCGCCCGCTACATCCGCGATTTCAGGGACGCAGGGGCCGACATGCTCGTCATTCATACCGAGGCCGACCGCCACCCGCAGCGCACGCTTTCCGCCATCCGCGACATGGGCTGCCGGGCAGGTGTTGCGCTCAACCCCGGCACTGACCTCGGCTCCATACGCTGGCTTGTCAATGATCTGGATATGCTGCTTGTCATGAGCGTCAACCCCGGTTTTTCCGGCCAGAGCTTTATCCCCGCCACTCTGGACAAGGTTCGCAGCGCCCGCCGCCTGCTGGACGCCTGCGGCGGCGAGGACGTGCTCATTCAGGTAGACGGCGGCGTATGCCCCGAAAATACGGCCCAGCTGGTTGAAGCCGGGGCCGATGTGCTGGTTTCAGGCTCGGCCTTTTTCGGCCACAAGCCCTACGATGCCCGTCTGGCCGCCTTCATGAAGCCGCTGGCCGGTCGCGAACAGCGCCCCGCGCTGCTGGACGCCGCCCGGCGTCAGACTTTTGCCCTTACCCATCCCAAGCAAAAATAGAGGAATGATCATGCCTACCCGCAGACAGTGCGCCAACGCCATCCGCGCCCTTGCCATGGACGCTATTGAAAAAGCCCGCTCCGGTCACCCCGGCGCGCCCCTCGGCATGGCCGATATGGCCGAAGCCCTCTGGAGGCATGGTTTCAGGCATAATCCTGCCAATCCGCTGTGGTTCAACCGCGACCGCTTCGTGCTCTCCAACGGGCATGCGTCCATGCTGCTCTACGCCCTGCTGCACCTCACGGGCTACGACATCCCGATGGAAGAGATCCGCAATTTCCGCCAGTGGGGAGCAAAAACCGCCGGTCATCCCGAATACGACCCGCATCTGGGCATTGAAATGACCACCGGTCCTCTGGGGCAGGGCATTGCGTCCGCCGTGGGCATGGCTCTGGCCGAAAGCATGCTGGCCGCAGAATTCAACACGCCTGAACATGCGGTTGTGGATCACCACACCTACGTTTTTGTGGGCGACGGCTGCCTTATGGAAGGCGTGTCGCATGAGGCGTGCTCCCTTGCGGGAACGTGGGGCCTCGGCAAGCTCATTGCCATGTATGACTCCAACGGCATTTCCATTGACGGCAAGATCGACGGCTGGTTCAACGAAGACGTGGCCGCCCGTTACCGCGCCTACAACTGGCAGGTCATCGGCCCGGTTGACGGGCATGATGCCGCAGCTCTGGACAAGGCTCTGGCCGAAGCCAGAGCTGACAAGGATCGCCCGAGCCTTATCATCTGCCGCACGCACATCGGTTTTGCCTCACCCAAGGCCGACTCTGCCTCCAGCCACGGCTCGCCGCTAGGTGAAGACGGCGTGGCCGCCACACGCGATGCGCTTGGCTGGCACGAGCCGCCCTTCAGCGTGCCGCAGGATATTTACACCGACTGGAACGCACGCATCGCGGGAAAATCTCTTGAAGCCGCGTGGGACAAGCTCTTTGACGCCTATGCGGAAGCCCATCCCGAAAAGGCCGCCGAACTGACCCGGCGCATGCGCGGCGAACTGCCCGCAGACTGGGCTGAAATTGCCCGCAACGTCGTTGCCGGGGCCGTCAGCGAGGGTGAAAACACGGCCACGCGCGTGGCCTCCAAAAAGACGCTGGAATACCTCGTGCCCCGTCTGCCCGAACTGGCAGGCGGATCCGCCGACCTCACCGGCTCGGTGGGCACGCTCACAAGCTCGTCCGTGCATATGGATGTGAAGAGCCACACCGGCAACTACATTTCCTACGGCGTGCGCGAATTCGGCATGAGCGCCATCATGAACGGTCTGGCCCTGCACGGCGGCTTCATTCCCTATGCGGGCACGTTCCTGGCCTTTGCCGATCAGGCCAAGAATGCCCTGCGTCTGGCTGCCATCATGGGCATCCGCGCCATATGGGTGCTGACCCACGACTCCATCGGCGTGGGCGAAGACGGCCCCACCCACCAGCCTGTGGAACAGCTGGGCATGCTGCGCCTTATGCCCGGCTTCAACCTCTGGCGGCCCTGCGACACGGTGGAAACCGCCGTGGCCTGGACCTGCGCGCTGCAAGCCACCCACACGCCTTCGGGGCTTTCCCTTTCGCGCCAGACCCTGCCCTTCTGCCCGCGCAGCGAGGAACAGGTGGCGGCCATCGCCCGTGGGGGCTACGTGCTGCGTGACTGCGAGGGAACCCCCGAAGTCATCATCATTGCCACCGGCTCCGAAGTGGCTCTGGCGCTTGGCGCTGCCGAACAGCTTGCCGCAGACGGGCACAAGGCCCGCGTGGTTTCCATGCCCTGCGCAGAAGTATTTGACGCTCAGAGCGATGCCTACAAGGAAAGCGTGCTGCCTTCCGCTGTGCGTGCGCGGCTGGCTATCGAAGCCTCGGCTTCTGACTGGTGGCGCAAATATGTGGGCCTTGACGGCGCAGTCATCGGCATGGAAGGCTTTGGAGCCTCGGCTCCGGGCAAGGTGATCTTTGAACGTCTCGGCTTTACTGTTGCCAACACGCTGGAAAAAGCCCGCGCCCTCATGGCCGCAAAACGCTGACCTGTTTGGCGCGGGCGCGTCATTCGATGCGCCCGCGCTTTTGAACAATGATGCCTGAAAGGCCGGGCCGGACAGGGCTTGCCTGACGGTTCTCCGGCAAGGGTCTTTTGTAAAATTTTCGCAGGGCATGCACGTGGTTCACCGGTGGTATGCTCTGGCTTGCAAGGCCCCGGCATTTGCCTTCAATCAAAATTACGCTGCAAGTCCAACAAAGAGGAGAGCGCCATGCCCGTAACGAATATGCAGGATCTTGACCTTGGCGGAAAAACGGTTGTCATCCGTGAAGACCTCAATGTGCCCATGAAGGACGGAACCATCACCAATGACAAGCGCATACGCGCTTCTTTGCCCACTATCAGGCTGGCGCTGGAAAAAGGTGCGGGCGTCATCGTGCTGTCGCACCTGGGCCGCCCCGTGGAAGGGCAGTATGACGCGCAGTTTTCTCTTGCTCCCGTGGCCGAGCGCCTGTCGAAATTGCTGGGGCAGCCTGTGACTCTGGCGAAAGATATGGACGAGGCCAAGGCGGCCCCCGGTCAGGTCACCCTGCTCGAAAACGTGCGCTTTCTGCCCGGCGAAAAAAAGAATGATCCCGAGCTGTCGGCCAAACTTGCCGGTCTTGGCGATGTTTACGTGATGGACGCCTTTGGCGCGGCCCACCGTGCCCATGCCTCCACCGAAGGGGCTGTGCGCGCCGCCGCGGTGGCCTGCGCAGGGCCGCTGCTGCAGGCAGAGCTGGCAGCTTTCGACAAGGTGCTCGACAATCCCACCCGGCCTGTGGTGGCGATTGTCGGCGGGGCCAAGGTATCGACCAAGCTGGCCCTGCTTGAAAACCTGCTGGAAAAAGTGGACGTGCTCATTGTGGGCGGCGGCATCGCCAACACCTTTCTTGCCGCGGCAGGATACATGGTGGGCAAGTCTCTGTACGAAGAAGACCTGCTGCCCGACGCCCAGAAGATCATGGCGCAGGCCAAGACCCTCAACAAGGAACTGCCCCTGCCCGTGGATGTGATCACCGCCGAGGAGCTGGCCCCCCGCCAGCAGGCCATGCTGCACGCCGTGGGTGACGTGCCGGGCGACCAGATGATCCTTGACATCGGCCCCGAAACTCTGGCCCTGTACGAAAAATTCCTTGCCAAGGCGGCCACTGTGGTCTGGAACGGCCCGGTCGGCGCATTTGAAGTAGAACCCTTTGGTGACGGAACCAAGGCTCTGGCCGAATACCTGAGCGACTCCAAGGCATTTGTTGTAGTTGGCGGCGGCGACAGCGTAGCTGCCGTAGAAAAATACGGGCTGGCCGACCGCATGGGCTATATCTCAACCGGCGGTGGTGCATCGCTGGAACTGCTTGAAGGCAAAAAGCTGCCTTCGGTTGCAGCGTTGGAAGACCGCGCACAGGTGGGTGCATGAAAAAACAATCTCTTCTGAACACACTGCTTCTGCTGCCGCTGTGGATCTGCTGCCTGCTGGCAGCGTCCACGGTGCAGGCACAGGAACTGTGGGAAGATGATCCCGATGCCCCTGCTTCGACTGCACAGCAGGACAAGTGGGGCTTTAACGCGGGTATTGGCGCGTCGTTGCGCACATCGGAATACAAGGGCATCAATTCGCTGGGTTCGCCCCTGCCCCTGCTGGGCTACGAGGGCAACTGGCTGTACCTGCGGGGCCTGAGCGGCGGTGTGCATGTCTTTAAAAACCGCTACCATGAGTTCAATGTCCAGCTTTCCTATCTGCCGCAGCATTTTTATGCCTCATGGAGCGACAACGACAGGATGAAGCGGCTGGACGACCGCTATTCCTCGCTCATGGCCGGTTTGAACTACACCCTGCGCTCCCGCTACGGGCTGGCATCGGCCACGCTGTCCACAGACGTGCTGGGCGTCAACAACGGCGTCATGGCCGATGTTTCCTACGCCTACCCGCTGCGTTTCGAAAATATCATCATCATGCCCTCGGTGGGCGCGCAGTGGACCGACAGCAACTACAACGACTATTACTACAGCGTCAGCTCCAGCGAATCACGCAAAAGCGGCCTGAAGCAGTACAGCCCCGAAAGCGCGTTTTCCCCCTATGCCGGACTGACCCTGCGCGTGGCGCTTACCGAAAGCTGGAGTATCCTGCTCAACGGCAAAGCCCTTTTTCTGGGGAGCGAAGTTACCGACAGCCCCATGGTGGAACGCAGCACCACCTATTCGTTCAATGCGGGCTTTCTTTACTCTTTCTAGAGCAGATTAACGTTGCGAATATATATTCTCAAAGTTTAAGGCACGCTCACTTCGACGTGTAATCGCGCAGACTAGCCGCGCTTGCGCCTCCGTAGCCAACGCCTGCCCGCCAGCCCTCAGAGCAGTGCAAAAATTGCATTGCTCTGGCGCAATCCGCACTTGAGAGGGCCGCCTGCAATCCTGGGCATTTTCGCATTGAGGATATCCATTCCCAATGCTTCCGGGACGTCCGCCGAGAGGCCGCGATCCTTACAGATCGCGGCCTTTTCACTACATTTCCGCCAAAACTGCCATAAGATCACGCCCCACATCACGCTTTGCACTGCCAGCGCGCATGCTTGATTTTTCACAAAGACCGCGTACACTTTAATTGAAATTGTTTTTCAAATTAGAGCGTCTTACCTTTAAAAAGTGTAAATGCTCCAACGCTGCACGAAAATGCAGCGCGCCCCAACATGGCGTGGATTCAGCCGGAAATCGCATTTTTCGGCTGAATGAAAACTTTGAAATATGGAGCAGTTCAACGTTGATCCGCTCCAGAACCCCACTTTCCAAACCAGGAGGAATCCATGAGCAAACTTAGGATCGCCCAGTACGGTTGCGGAAAAATGTCTCGATATTCAATGCGTTATGTATATGAAAAAGGTGCGGAAATTGTAGCGGCCTTTGACGTCAATCCTGCGGTCATCGGTCATGACATCGGCTCCATCATGGGGTGCGAAAACAAGGGCGTTCTCGTTCAGGACGCGGCACAGGCGGAAAAGGTGCTGGCCCAGATCAGGCCCGATGCCTGCCTTGTCACCACCATGAGCCTGATCCGTGATGTCAGGGATGCGCTTATGGCCTGCGCCCGGGCCGGCGTCAACGCCATCACCATTTGCGAAGAGGCCATTTTTCCTGCCAACTCCTCGCCTGCCATCACCCGTGAACTGGACGAAACCGCCAAAAAGACCGGCTGCACCATATGCGGCACAGGCTATCAGGACGTGTTCTGGGGCAACCTTATCGCCACCCTGGCCGGAGCCATGCACACCATCAGGAAAATACGCGGCAAATCCAGCTATAATGTGGAAGATTACGGTATTGCGCTGGCAAAGGCGCACGGGGCCGGGCTGAGCCTTGCCGCCTTCGAAAAAGAAATCGCCGCCGCAGACAACATTCCTGAAGGCGAACGCGCTGCCCTTATCAAAAAGGGCGAATTCATGCCTTCCTACATGTGGAACGTCAACGGCTGGCTGGCGGAACGCCTTGGCCTTACAGTGATCAGTCAGGTGCAGAAATGCGTGCCCATGACCCACTCCACGGAACTGAAGTCCGAAACCCTCGGCATGACCATTCCCGCCGGGCATGCCACGGGCATGTCCGCAGTGGTCACCACCGAAACGCAGGAAGGCATCGTCATCGAAAGCGAATGCATAGGCAAGGTCTATGCCCCAGATGAGGTGGACCGCAACGACTGGACCCTTATGGGTGAGCCTGACACACAGGTGGTCATTACCCAGCCCGCCACCGTGGAGCTGACCTGCGCCACACTGGTGAACCGCATTCCCGACCTGATTAACGCGGCTTCCGGCTATGTAACCACTGACAAGATGCCTGTTAACAGCTACCGCGTGAAAGCGCTGGACTATTACGTGAAAAAATAGGGCACGGCCCTGAAAGATCGGCGCACAGCGGCTTCTCGGGTGCTGGCGCCCCAAGCGCTGGCCGTCCGGCTGCACCGAGCAGGCGGCAGTACGGCGGCGGCCAGAACGCACGCGGTTGCTGAAAGCGTTCATCGATGCTTGTCCTGTTCCGCCAAAAAACAAAAAAAGCCCCGCTTCCATCAGAACGCGGGGCTTTTTACGCAATCAGCAACACAAACAGGGCACGGGTCGATGTTCCTCGCCGCGCGCAGGATACGGGCTTGCATCCGCCAGCGGTGGAAGGCTGCTGCCGGAACGCTCCCGGAGCAATTTCAAAGTGAAGTTTCCCTGGAGCAGATTAACTTTGAGAATATACATTCTCAAAGTTTAAGGCACGCTCACTTCGGCGTTTAACCGCGCAGATAAACTGCGCTTACGCCTCCGTAGCGAACGTCTGCTCACGCAGCCGCCAGAGCAATTTCAAAGTGAAATTGCTCTAGCCGCCCAGATAGGCTTCCCGCACGCTGGCATTGTTCAGCAGGCTGCTGGCCTGATCTTCCATAACCACGTTGCCCACTTCCAGCACGTAGCCGCGTGATGCCAGCTTGAGGGCGGCACGGGCGTTCTGCTCCACCAGCAGCACGGTGACGCCGCGCTTGTTGATGGCACGCACCGTTTCAAAAATGGAGCGCACCAGAAGGGGCGCCAGCCCCAGAGAAGGCTCGTCCAGCAGCAGCAGGCGCGGTTCGGCCATCAGAGCACGGCCGATGGCAAGCATCTGCTGCTCGCCGCCCGAAAGCGTGCCCGCGAGCTGATCCTTGCGCTCAAGCAGGCGCGGAAAAAGGTCAAAAATCCATTCCAGAGTCCGCTCGCTGCGGGCCTTGTCTTCAATGCAAAAAGCGCCGAGGCGAAGGTTTTCAAGCACGCTCATGACGCCGAAAACGCGACGTCCCTCGGGCGACTGCGCAATGCCCAGCCCCACAACCTTGTGGCTCGGCAAACGCAAAAGGTTCTGCCCTTCAAAAAGAATTTCACCCGAAGTGGGCCGCACCAGCCCGCTGATGGACAGCAGAGTGGTGCTTTTGCCCGCGCCGTTAGCCCCGAGGATGGTGACTATCTCGCCCTCTTCCACCCGCAGGTTAATGCCGTGCAGCACCTCGACGCTGCCGTAGCTCACCCGTATGTCAGAAAGTTGCAACAGGCACATGGCTTACCACTTCTCGTCTTCTACGCCCAGGTAGGCTTCCACCACCGCCGGATTATGGCGCACGGCCTCCGGCTCACCCTGAGCGATCATGGTGCCGTGTTCCAGCACCACCAGTTTTTCACAGATTTTCATGACCAGCCGCATATCATGCTCGATCAGCAGCACCGTAATACCCCGATCGCGGATGGCCGCAATGGTGTCGACAAGGGCCACTGTTTCCTGATCGTTCATGCCTCCGGCAGGCTCGTCCAGAATGAGCAGGCGCGGGTCGGACGCCAGTGCGCGGGCGATTTCAAGCAGCCGCTGGTTGCCATAGGAAAGCGCCCCGGCGGCCTCGGCATGACTGTCGGCCAGACCCACAAAACGCAGTTCTTCCATACAGCGCGCCACGGCGGCACGCTCTTCGCTGCGCTGCCGGGGCAGATGCAGCATGCACGACAGCATGCCCGCCTTCATGCGGCAGTGACGCCCGGCCAGAACATTTTCCAGCACGGAAAGCTTGCCGAACAGACGAATGCTCTGAAAGGTACGGGCAATGCCAAGCTCCACCACGCGATGAGGCCGCAGACCGGCAATAGGCTCGCCGTCAAAGAAGATGCGGCCTTTTTCAGGTGTATAGTTGCCCGTAATGCAGTTGAAAACCGTCGTCTTGCCCGCGCCGTTAGGGCCGATAAGGCCCACAACGCTGCCTGCGTCAACATTGAAGGTCAGATCGTTGACAGCCACAAGACCGCCAAAAACCTTGGTCATTTCCTGCAAGCGCAAAAGGCTCATGCGGGCCTCCCGTCGGCGGTTCCGTTGCCGCCATCACCAGCAGTGCCCTGCGGTGCGCCATCGCCGGAAAGGGCGTCAACGTGGTAGCGGCGGCGGCGCGGGGGCAAAAGGCCCTGGGGCCGCCAGACCATCATGACCATCATGGCCAGACCAAAAATAAGCATGCGCGCATTGGAAAATTCCCGCAGCAGTTCCGGCAGGCCGATGAACAGAAACGCGCTGATAAGCACGCCTATCTGGCTGCCGCCGGAAAGGATGACCACGGCAAAAATAATGACGGATTCCATAAAGCTGAACGATTCCGGCGAAATGGTCGTCATCTTGGCCGCATACAGCGTTCCCGCCATGCCCGCCCAGAACGCCCCGAGCACAAAAGCCATGAGCTTGTAGTGGGTGACGTTGACGCCGCAGCCTTCCGCAGCCACATCATCTTCCTTGATGTAGTTGAGGGCGCGGCCAAAACGCGAATGCCACAGGCCGTAAAAAAGCAGCAGGCTCACGGCCACCATGCCCCAGACCAGATAGTAGAACTGGATGCCCCTGACGACCTTGAAGCCGAAAAAATTGGGGCGGCTGATGCCGAAAATACCGTTGGC
Source organism: uncultured bacterium (assembly GCA_905214305.1). Classification (GTDB taxonomy): domain Bacteria; phylum Desulfobacterota; class Desulfovibrionia; order Desulfovibrionales; family Desulfovibrionaceae; genus Desulfovibrio. The sequence continues at coordinate 93 of CAJMLK010000063.1, read as the reverse complement.
CCCGCCGGTAAGGCCAAAAACATCGTTGATAAGCGCAATGCGCACAATTTCCACAATGCCGATGGTCACGATCAGCAGATAGTCGCCGCGCAG
>CAJMLK010000062.1 GCA_905214305.1 uncultured bacterium | reverse complement strand
CAGAAAACCTCCAGCTTCGAGGCTAGGAGGGTGAACAACGTGTTGACACTCTACATCTAGCGCGCACCCTTGGGAAAGAGCACCACGCCGATGGTCTTGAAGATGATGTTTATATCCAGCAGGATGGACATGTTTTTTATGTAATAGAGATCATATTCCAGCTTGCGCCGGGCATCTTCTTCAGAAGCGCCGTAGGGATAGCACACCTGTGCCCAGCCCGTGAGGCCGGGCTTCACCGTATGGCGCAGGCTGTAGTAGGGGATGGTTTCCTTGAGTTTCAGCACAAAAGCCATGCGCTCGGGCCGCGGGCCGATGAAGCTCATGTCGCCCTTGAGGATGTTCCATATCTGCGGCAGTTCGTCGATGCGTACCTTGCGGATAAAGCGGCCAAAAAAGGTGACGCGGCTGTCCTGGGCGCTGGCCCAGACGGCTCCGTTCTTTTCCGCATCTGCCCGCATGGAGCGAAACTTGTAAACCGTGAATTCCTTTTCAAAAAGGCCCACGCGGTCCTGCTTGTAAATGACCGGGCCGGGAGACTCCAGCCGGACGATAAGGGCCGTCAGCAGCATGACGGGCGTGGCCGGTATGAGCAGCAGCAGCGAAATCAGCACATCCAGCGCCCGCTTGAGGCGCCGCAGCGAGCCGCGCGTGTTCAGCGAAAAGCCTTCGGTTTGCAGCAGCCATTCATCTGTTATCTGCGAAAGCGGCAGGCGCTGCACCACATGCTCGTAAAAACTGCGAATGTCCACCACCATGCGTCCGCGCAGCTTGGCTTGCAAAAGCTCGTGGGCGATGTCGTCATCAATGGGGGCATCGGGCAGCAGCAGTATCATGGTGGCGTTTTTTTCCTGGGCTATGTCCAGAGCCAGAAAGGGCGGGCCAAGGCAAGGGCCGGCATCCGGGCCCTGATCGCGCTCGCCCACATAGCCGATGATTTCCGCCTGGGGCAGCCCTTCGGCCAGCAGCTGCCGCACCTTGCCCGCGCGGTCCACGCCCACCAGCAGAATGCGCAGGGGGTGGGTGAGCCTGTCGGCGTTGAGGTGGTACAGCCAGCGCCAGAGCAGGCTGAGGCAGAAAGAAAGCGCGAAGAGCAGGGTGATGGTCTTGCGGTCAAACCGCCAGTGCTGAAAGGCGTAGGAGGCCGTGGCCGAGGATATGATCGCCAGCAGGCAGGCCACGATCACGCGGCCCGTCGTCTCCTTGAAATCCTCGTTGCCCACATTGTAGGCATCAAGGATGTAGAAAAACAGCATGTAGAAGAAAATGGTGAACAGCGAGGCCCCGGTGTAATCGTCGAAAACGCTCAGATCCGGGGCAATGGTCGTCATTCCTGAAATTGCCAGGGCCAGCAGGATGCAGATCAGGTCCAGCACCTGCAAAAGACCCATGCGATAGCTGCTTATCATTGCAAATTATCCTCTGAAGGAGATTAGCCTTGCCAATGGCTTGTCATGCTTGAGCCGTACTGGCTGCCGCTTTTCCTGCGCACGCCGCACACGGCTGAACAGCCGCGTGGGCAGGACATGCCCGCGGCTCCAGCCGGTTACACAAGGACAGGCACGCGCATGTCTTCAAGAATGCGCGCGGCGACCTTTTCCGCATCAAACTCTTCCAGGGCCATCTGGCGGCCGTTGGCCCCCATTTCGGCCATAAGCTTCGGTTGCCGGATGAAATTTTCCATGGCGGCAGCCAGCGCCTGTGGATCGCGCAAAGGTACAAGATACCCGTTATACCCTTCGCGCACAACCTCGCGGCAGCCTGGGGCATCGGTCACCACCGCGGCGCGTCCCATGCTCATGCCTTCCATGATGGATGTGGGCGTGCCTTCACGCCAGGAGGGCAGCACCATCACATGCGCGGCGCTCACATAGGGGCGCACATCGCGCGTTTCGCCAAGGTATTCGATGCAGCCCTCGGCCTGCCATTGCCGCACGGTTTCAAGGCTGACGCTGCCAAGCCCCTGTTCAGCCGGGCCGAGCAGCAGAAAACGCGCCCTGGGGTGCGTTGCCTTGAGCATGCGGGCCGCCTGAGCGTATTCTTCCAGTCCCTTGGCTTCAAGCAGCCGGGCTATCAGAAGAAAGACCGGCGGCCCTTCAAGGCTGCCATCGGCTGCCAGACCGGGCAGCGGCGCAAGGGCAAAACGGCTTGTGTCCACGCCTGTTCCGCGTGCCTTGAGTATGCGGGCGCGCGCCCCAAGAATGCCGGACTGCCGAAAAATGGCAATGTCATCATCATTCTGAAAAAATATGCCTTCCGCCCCGGCCAGAGCGGTGCGGTACAGCAGGGCGCTCAGCCTGTTGACGCATTTCTTGAAAAAGCTGTCGGCCTCAAAGGCGTAGCCCAGACCCGTGATGGTGGCGTACACGTGCGGCACTCGCGCCACGCGCGCGGCGATGCAGCCGTAGATAACGGGCTTGATGGTGGAGGTAAAGAGAAGGTCTGGCTTTTCGTCCTTGAACAGACGCAGCAGGGCCCCGGTGGTGCGCAGATCGCGCAGGGGGTTCAGCCCCTTGCGGTCAAGGGGATAGTGCAGCATGCGCGCGCCCTGGGCTGCCAGCGCCGCTTCCGATCCGGGGTCTCCCGGCGGGGCGCAGCAGACAACCTCGTGCCCGGCGCGATGCATATGGCGGATCAGCACGCTCCAGAAATTGCTCATGGACCTGGCCTGATTGCCCAGAACGATGATCTTCATTTGCCTGCGTCTCCCTTTGCGCGTCGTGCTGTTCCGCTGTTGTGGCGGTTTGCGGACGCATGCGCCAAGGTATAGCACCTGGCAGGATAAGTGAAAAGGGGGCCATTGCCCTACAATTTCGGTTTGCTTCCAGCGTGCGCCGCGCGGCGGCCTGTCCGGCTTTACAGACACGCTGCGGCAGCGTAGGATTATGGCCGTCCGAAAGCGCCTGTCGGCTCTTGCAGCCGCGGCGTGCGGGCAAAAAAATCAATGCAAAAACAGGACGCAAACATGAGCGCGTATTCCCAACTGTGTGCCTCTATGCAGGCTTCGCCCTCCCGCTGGCTGATTACCGGGGTGGCTGGTTTTATCGGTTCCAACCTGCTTGAACGCCTTCTGGGGCTGGGCCAGACCGTTGTGGGGCTGGACAATTTTTTGACCGGCTATCAGAAAAATCTTGATATGGTACGTGATATCGTGGGGCCGGAAGCCTGGAGCCGCTTTACCTTCATCGAAGGTGATATTCGCGATGTGGATACCTGCCGCAAGGCCTGCGAAGGCGTGCAGCATGTGCTGCACGAAGCCGCCCTTGGTTCTGTGCCGCGCTCCATTGACGATCCCTTGCTGTCCAACAGCTGCAATATCACGGGTTTTCTGCACATGCTCGTGGCTGCGCGCGATGCCGGAGCCAAAAGCTTCGTGTACGCCGCTTCTTCTTCCACCTACGGCGACTCGCCCGAGCTGCCCAAGGTTGAAGACAAGATCGGCCGCCCCCTGTCGCCCTATGCGGTTACAAAGTATGTGGATGAACTGTACGCCGATGTTTTCACCCGCTGCTACGGCTTTTCCAGCGTCGGCCTGCGCTATTTCAACGTGTTCGGCCAGCGTCAGGACCCGTACGGGGCTTATGCGGCGGTTATTCCCCAGTGGTTTGCCAGCCTCATCAAGGGCGAAACCGTCTATGTGAACGGTGATGGTGAAACCAGCCGCGACTTCTGCTACATCGACAACGTGGTGGAAGCCAACCTGCTGGCGAGCTTTGCCCAGGGCGAGGCTGCCGACACCGTTTACAACGTGGCCTTTGGGCAGCGCACGACCCTTAACGAGCTTTTTGACCTTATCCGCGAAGAAGTGGTGCGCCACAAGCCTGAAGCCGCCAATGCCGCTGTTGAGCACCGGGATTTTCGCGCGGGCGATGTGCGCCACAGTCTGGCTGACATCAGCCGCGCCGAGACGCGCCTCGGGTATGCCCCCCGCTTTGACGTGCGGCAGGGCCTGCGGCTGGCAGGCGACTGGTACGCCGCCAACCTGTAGGGCATTTTGCCGCAGGGCACGGCACGTTCAAGTGTCGTGCATCCGCTGCGGTGTTGACAGCGTGAGAAGAGAACGGGGCGGCAGTATCCATTGCCGCCCCGTTCTGTCATTTCGTAACACGCGATGCGCTGTGTGGCGGCCATGAAATAATGCGCGCCGGTGTGCCATGCCTCTGATGACAAAACCCTGCCTTTGGCCCGCAGGCATAATAAAATGTGACGCTAATGGTATTTTTTATTGCCATATAATCCCGCATGTTGGCGTTAAAACATTGCGGTGCGGGCATTGTGAAAAAAATATCTATCACGGGCAGGCTTGACACTTTTTTCTCAATGGGTCATTGCTTAGCCATGGTTAATGCGTGAGAGAGTCTCCAGCTCGCAAAAAGCTAGGGGCACCGAAGGGGCAAAGCCGTCAGGCCGAAACTCTCAGGTAAAAGAATCGCGCATCCTCGTGCTACTGAATCCGTTTGTGGAGACAGGGCGTGCCATCAAACATCAGGTACGCTTATGCTCCACGTCCTTGTGACCAACAATCCCCGCTTTCAGGACATGTCGCCCGTGGGTTTGAGCATCAGGCTCATCGCGGGTTGAGGCGCGTCTGTTGTTCGCGCGGCGCGCGACCTGATTCACCAGGGTTGGCTTCTTGCCAATCATCCCCTCTACGGCAATTTTTTGCCGTGGCAGATGCCGTATCGTTCTCTCGTCCTTTCTTTTTCCGACCATGACGCTTCCCTGAGCGGCTCCACCCCGGTGGATGTCCCTTCCCTTGATCTCATCGAGCGGGCACAGGCCCGCTATGCCGCCGCAGCCGACCGCGCTCCCGTCTCTCTTGAGGGCCGGGCATTGCGCGACTGCGCTTTTGTGGACGTGGAACTTTTACGCGCAACTATCGAGAGTCTGGACTGTAGCATCGCAAGCCTTTCGACCCCCCACTGGAGGCCGTCCGCTTCAGAACCGGCCCGGCTTCCGCACGAAAAGGAGATGTAACGTGAAGTTGGAACTACACCGCATCATGGTCAGCAAGCTGGCCTTCGGCGCGCGCACAGGCATCCGTGACGGAGTACTTACCGTCAATCGGGAAGAGCTGACAGCCCTGCTCAGGCAGGACGAGCGCCTTGGCAGTGTCGAAATTGACGCCGCCCACCCCGGTGAAAGCGCGCGCATCATGCCCGTGAAAGACGCTATTGAACCCCGCTGCAAGCTGGAAGGCCCGGGAGAGGTGTTTCCCGGCTGGATCGGCGATGTGGAAAATGCCGGTGAAGGCAAGACGCTGGTGCTGACCGGCATGGCCGTGCTGACCACGGGCCGCGTGGTGGCCCCGCAGGAGGGCATTGTAGACATGAGCGGCCCCGGCGCTGACTACACCCCGTTTTCAAAAACCTGCAACCTGACGCTTGCCCTGTCTGCCGCCGCCGACCTTGAGCCGCATCAGTGCGAAGCCTGCTTCCGCATGGCGGGTCTGCGCACGGCCCACTATCTGGCCGCCGCCTGCAAGGATGCCGTGGCGGACAAGGTGGAAGAGTTTGATTTTCCGCCCTTGAGCGAAGCCATGCACGCCCACCCCGGCCTGCCCAGAGTGGCCTATGTCTACATGCTGCAATCCCAGGGGCTGCTGCACGATACCTGGGTTTACGGCGTGGACGCCAAGCGCATTCTGCCGACCATGATCAGCCCCACGGAAATCATGGACGGAGCCATCATATCCGGCAACTGCGTGTCCGCCTGCGACAAGAACAATACCTACGTGCACCTGAACAACCCTGTCATCCGCAGCCTGTATGAGCACCACGGCAAGGACCTGAACTTTGTCGGCGTTATCATAACCAACGAAAACGTGACTCTGGCTGACAAGAAGCGCAGCTCTTCCTATGCGGTCAAGCTGGCGCGCATGCTGGGCGTCAATGCTGTGGTCATCAGCGAGGAAGGCTTTGGCAATCCTGATGCCGACCTCATCATGAACTGCCGCAAGTCCGAGCAGGCGGGCATCAGAACCGTGCTCATCACCGACGAGTTCGCGGGCCGCGACGGCTCAAGCCAGTCTCTGGCCGACTCCTGCCCCGAGGGCGATGCCTGCGTGACCGCCGGCAATGCCAACGAAGTCATCATCCTGCCGCCCATGAAGAAAATCATCGGCGATCAGGCCCCTGCCGAAACCATTGCCGGGGGCTTTTTCGGCTCCGTGCGTGAAGACGGCAGCCTTGAAGTGGAGTTGCAGGCCATACTCGGCGCCACTAACGAACTGGGCTTTAACCGCATCGGCGGCCGCACCCTGTAGGGGCGTCCGGCGCAAGGAGCAGGAGACCATCATGGCATATAAGCTTGTGCATTATATAAATCAGTTTTTTGCCGGTATCGGCGGTGAAGACAAGGCCGACGTCAGCCCCGAAGTACGCGAGGGCATTGTGGGGCCCGGCATGGCCTTCAAGGCCGCTCTGGGCGATCAGGCCGAGATCGTGGCAACCTTTATCTGCGGCGATAACTATTGCGCCAACAATCTCGACGCCGTGGCCGCCAGGATGGTGGAAACCGTCAAGAGCTTCGGGGCCGACGGCCTTATCGCCGGGCCTGCCTTTAACGCGGGCCGTTACGGCACGGCCTGCGGCGCGGTATGCGCCGCGGTCAACAAGCAGCTGGGCCTGCCCGTGGTAAGCGGCATGTACCGTGAAAGCCCCGGCGTGGACCTGTACCGCAAGGAAGTGACCATTGTGGAAACAGCGGACAGCGCACGCGGCATGGGCAAGGCCGTGCCCGCCATGGCTGCCGTGATGCTCAAGCTGCTGCGTGGCGAAGAAATCGCCGATCCGGCAGCCGAGGGCATTTTCCCCAGGGGCATCCGCAAGAACATGTTCTATGACGAGCCAGGGGCCGAACGCGCCGTGCGCATGCTTGTCAAAAAGGTCAGGGGCGAAGAGTTCAAGACCGAATATGCCATGCCCGTGTTTGACCGCGTGGAACCGCGCCCGGCCATTGCCGACATGAGCAGGGCCACCATTGCCGTGGTTACCTCCGGCGGCATTGTGCCTGAAGGCAACCCCGACCACATCGCCGCATCGTCGGCCCAGAACTTCGGGGCCTACAGCATCGAGGGCGTCACCGACCTTGAAAAGGGCAGATACCTCACGGCCCACGGCGGCTATGACCAGACCTACGCCAATCAGGACCCTGACCGCGTGCTGCCCATAGACGTGCTGCGCGACCTGGAAAAGGAAGGCAAGATCGGCAAGCTCTATAACGTGTTCTATACCACCGTGGGCAACGGCACATCTGTCGCCAACTCGCGCAAGTTCGGAACAGAGATCGGCTCGCAGCTCAAGGCCGCGCATGTGGACGGGGTCATACTCACATCCACCTGAGGAACGTGCACGCGTTGCGGTGCAACGCTCGCCAAGGCCATTGAAGAAGCCGCCGATGTGCCCGTGGTCCACATGTGCACCATCGTGCCCATTTCCCTGAGTATCGGGGCCAACCGCATTGTGCCTACTGTGTCCATTCCGCATCCCCTGGGTAATCCCGAGCTTTCAGCCGCTGACGAAAAGCATCTGCGGCGCGAGCTGGTGCTCAAGGCCCTCAAGGCCCTTTCCACCGGGGTAGACGGACAGACGGTGTTCTAGACAGTGTTGTCACGAGCGCCTTTCCCGGTATCTCTGCGTCGAACTTCGCCTTTTATTTCTGTCGAGTGCCATAAGAGTACACTCCCTAGCATAAAAGGCTCGTTCTTCTTGATATGCCAAGGAAATCCATCTCGTGGCGACACGGTCTAGCCCGCAGGGGTTTTCGTTCTCCGGCTTCCGGCAGCGTTCAGAAGCGCCCGGAAGCCGGGGCCAGCCCGGCGGCAAAACGGCGGGCAGGCATGGCACAGGCGGCAAAACCACGAGTTCCGTGCCGCGTGCCGGAAAAGGCATCGGCGCAAGCCATGCCGTGCCGGAGCCGAAAACCGGAGGACACACAGCGAACCTCGCGGCAACAGCGCGGCGTACGCATACGGCCCTTTTAAGGAGTTTTTATGGAAAAGCGTGAACTGGTCATTATCGGCGCTGGCCCGGCGGGCCTTTCTGCCGCCATTTACGGCAAGCGCGCCGGTCTTGATACCCTTGTTCTGGAAAAAGGCCGTCCCGGCGGTCAGATACTGACCACCAGCAGGGTGGAAAACTACCCCGGCATCATTGACGGCACGGGCACGGGGCTTGCTGATGCGTTTCGCGCGCATGCGGAGTTCTTCAAGGCGGAATTCCGTTCGGTTTCGGTGCAAAAGCTCGAAACTCGCGGCAACGAAAAAATAATCACGCTCAAGGACGGCACGGAAATCGCCGCCGGGGCCGTGATCGTTGCCAGCGGAGCCTATTTTCGCAAACAGGGCTGCCCCGGAGAAAAGAAATACACGGGCATGGGCGTTTCCTATTGCGCCGTGTGCGACGCAGCCTTTTTTGAAGACCTGGAAGTGGCCGTCATCGGCGGCGGCAACACCGCGGTGGAAGAGGCATGCTACCTCACGGGCTTTGCCTCAAAGGTATACCTTATCCACCGCCGCGACGAATTCCGCGCCGACAGGCTGGTGGTGGAGCACGCTCTGGCAAATCCCAAGATTGTTCCCGTGATGGACAGCGTGCTGGAATCCATTGAAGGCAGCGACATGGTTGAAAAAATCATGGTGCGCAACGTGAAGACCAATGAAATTCGCCAGATTGACCTGAGCGGCGTGTTCATTTTTATCGGCACGCTGCCCAATGCCGAATTTCTGCACGGTCTGCTCCAGATGGATGACGGCGGCTGGATAGTCACCGACGCCAGTCTGCAGACCTCTGTTCCGGGCATTTTTGCCGCCGGCGACGTGCGCGACACCTCGTTGCGTCAGGTTGTTACCGCGGCTGGTGATGGCGCAAGGGCCGCCATGTCGGCCTATGCCTACCTTCAACATCAGAGCGTCAAGTAACGATTGCGTGCATGACCCGCAGGGTTTTGCCACCCATGCAACGCACAGGAACAGGCAGGCACGGCCTGCCGTCAAGCAATTCTTTACCAGTGACAGTGCTCTGCAAAGACGCTGGAGGATAGCAGCATGAAAACTGTTGGCATCAAGGCCGCGGCGTATTGCCTGAACTTTGCGCCGGAACTGGCCCTGCATCACGGCGGCACACCGGCGCAGGAGCGGCGCGCCAAGCCCGATTCAGAATTTCTGCGCGAATTGCCAAAGCACGCGCAAACCTATGAACAGGCCGCTTCTTACGCGCCCAACAAAACCTATATAGGCGCCATGAGCGTGGACGAGCTGGCCGCAGCCCCCGCCCCCTGGATAGACAATCCGGGTGACGTGCAGCGCTTTGGCAAATTTGGCGAAATCATGCCCGAGGACGAATTCATCGGGCTAATGGATATTTGCGACGTTTTTGACCTTATCTGGCTTGAAGAGGGCTTTGCCTCGGCCGTGGCCGTCAAGCTGGCCCAAAATCCGGTCATGGGCGAAAAGCAGATGGCCCGTCTGGAAAAGGGCAGGCCCGAGGCCGACATTCTTGAGGCCGTGGAAAAGCACCACGCGCTGCCCCTGTATTTTGGCGGCAAGGTGGCGGGCTGCTGCCGCCGCGCCCACGATACCGATGAAAACCTTGAAGCCGGCATAATGCTGGAAAATCTCGCCAGCAAGGCCAGTGCCGTGCTTTGCCTGCTGCACCTGATCAGGAATGCGGGCATGGCTCCGGCGGACGTGGATTTTGTGGTGGAATGCTCGGAAGAAGCCGTGGGCGATGCCATGCAGCGCGGTGGCGGCAACATGGCCAAGGCCGTTGCCGAAATAGCCGAATGCGTCAATGCCAGCGGCTTTGACGTGCGCGGCTTCTGTGCAGCGCCCGTGGCTGCCATGATCACGGCGGCGGGCATGGTTGCCAGCGGCGTGCGGCCCAATGTGGCTGTCATCAGCGGCGGCTCCGTACCCAAGCTGTACATGAATGCCCGCGACCACATTAAAAAGGGCGTTGTTCCGCTTGAAAACTGCGTGGGCAGCTTTGCCCTGCTGCTGGTTCCCGATGACGGGCAGACGCCTGTCATGCGGCTTGAAGGCATCGGCAAACATACGGTGGGGGCCGGGGCGTCGCCCCAGGCCGTCACGACGGCCCTGACCTTTGACCCCCTGTCCCGCGTGGGCCTCAAGCTGACGGACGTGGACAAGTATGCCCCGGAGCTGCACAACGCCGAGATCACCCTGCCTGCGGGCGCGGGCAACGTGCCGGAAGCCAACTACAAGATGATCGCTGCTCTGGCGGTCATGAAGGGGCAGATAGAGCGCGGCGACATCCCGAAGTTTGTGGAACAGCGCGGCATGCCGGGCTTTGCGCACACCCAGGGGCATATCCCTTCGGGCGTTCCCTATGTGGGGCATGCCCTTGAGGCCATGAAAGAAGGGCGCATCAAGCGGGCCATGATCATTGGCAAGGGCAGCCTTTTTCTGGGCCGCCTGACCAATCTGGCTGACGGCGTCTCCTTTATCATGGAAGCACCGGGAAGCGTCCCCGCAGCGCAGGACATCAGTCAGGCGGATGTGACGGAAATGCTGCTTACCGCTCTGGGCGATCTGGCGACCAATCTGCAAAAGAGCTGACAGGAGGGGCTATGGCTGGTCAAAGTGACAAGCGTGCCATCCTCGGCAAGGCTCTTGAAGACCTGGTGACGCGGGCGCGCAGCGGGCGCGAACCGTGCCGCATAGGACTCATGGCTGCCGGGGGCGAGCATTCGGATATGGAGTTTATCACGGCTGCGACCGCGGCCATGAAGGAAGATGCCGCCCTGACCGTGGTGGGGGTCGGCCCGCGCCCCGCCGGGCTGCTGCCTGCGGGCATGGACTGGATCGAAACCGGCTGCGAGGGCGGCGAACTGGCGGCCGGTATGGAAAAAGCCCTTGAGAGCGGCCACATTCAGGGCGCGGTGGCCCTGCACTATCCCTTTCCGCTGGGGGTGAGCACTGTGGGCCGCATGCTCACGCCCGCTCTGGGCAAGGCCATGTTTGTGGCCTGCACCACGGGCATGAGCGCGGCAAAAAGGCCCCAGGCCCTCCTGCGCAATGCGGTGCTGGGCATCGCCGTGGCAAAAGCCTGCGGGCTGCCCGCGCCAAGCGTGGGCGTGCTCAATGTGGATGCGGCCCCTCAGGTCATGCGCGCCCTGAGCCGCATGGCCGAAAAAGGCTATGACCTGCATCTGGGGCAGAGCGTCAGGGGCGATGGCGGTTCGCTGCTGCGCGGCAACGACCTGTTGCGCGGCGCGGTTGACGTGTGCGTCACGGATACGCTGACGGGCAATGTGCTCATGAAGCTCTTTGGCGCGTTCACTTCCGGCGGCGCGTATGAAACCACCGGCTGGGGCTATGGGCCGTCAGTGGGCGAAGGCTGGAACAAGATTGTAAGCATCGTCTCGCGCGCCTCGGGATCGCCGGTTATCGCCAACGCCATCGCCTATACGGCGGCGGCCGTGCGGGGCAGGTTGCCCGCGCTGGTCGCTGACGAACTGCGCAGGGCGCGCGCGGCCGGGCTTGATGACGAACTGGCGGCCTTTGAAAAGACCGATGCCGCCCCGGCAGCCCCTGTGGCGCAGCCCCCGGCTGAACCCACGGATGAAGAAATCCACGGCATTGATGTGCTGGATCTGGAGCAGGCCGTGCGCTGCCTGTGGAAGGAAAACATTTATGCCGAGGCCGCCATGGGCTGCACCGGCCCTGTGGTGAAACTGGCTTCGGCCCGTCTGGAGGCCGCGCGCAACATATTGGCGGATGCCGGTTACCTTTGATCCTCCGGCAGGCGGGTCGCCCTGTGCCGGAGCCGTCCGGCACAGGCCCCGGCCCGCCTTTACCCATAGATTTCAACCAGCCACAAGCAAAGCGAGGTGCATCATGATTATTGTAGACAAGGAAAACTTTGAAGCCGAAGTGCAGCAGAGCGCCATGCCCTGCGTGGTGGACCTGTGGGGCCCGCAGTGCGGCCCTTGCCTGGCCCTGATGCCCGCAGTGGAGGAGCTGGCCGCCGCCTATGAAGGCAAGGTCAAGTTCTGCAAGCTCAATGTGGCGGAAAACCGCCGTCTGGTCATCAGCCTGCGCGTCATGGCCGTGCCCACCATCCTGTTTTACAAGGGTGGCGAGTGCGTGGCCCGCCTGAATGGCGATGCCGTGTCCATCGAGTCCATCAAGGCCGAAACGGACAAGCTGCTGTAACAGTTTCGCGTCAGGGCGGGCCGTACGGCCTGCCCGGCGCCTGGATGGGGATGACGGGCCGCCGCATTGGCCCGTATTGACACAACGCCCATAATCTCAAGGAGTATGCAATGGGTAAGCTAACAGGCAAGAAGCTTCTGCTGCTTGGCGAAAGGGACGGCGTGCCCGGCCCGGCCATGGCGGATGTCTTTGCGAATTCGGGCGCGGAAATATTGTTTTCCGCCACCGAATGCTTTGTCTGAACGGCCGCAGGGGCCATGGATCTGGAAAATCAGCAGCGCGTCAAGGACGCGGCTGAGAAGTTTGGTGGCGAGAACGTTGTGGTGATTCTCGGCTCTTCCGACCCTGAAGGGGCGGAAATCTATGCCGAAACCGTCACCATGGGCGACCCCACCTTCGCCGGACCCTTGGCCGGAGTCCCGTTGGGACTCTGCGTGTATCACATTCTTGAACCGGAAATTAAGGACGAAGCCGATCCCGCCAAGTGGGAAGAGCAGATCAGCATGATGGAAATGGTCCTTAACGTGGACGCGCTGGTGGCATCCGTAAGCAAGATGCGTGAAGCCAACAGCAAGTTCAGTCTCTAGAGCAGACTGGCTTTGAGAATGTACGTTCTCAAAGTTTGCGGCACGATCGTTTCGATGCCCGGGCGCGCAGGCAGATGGCTCTGCCGGCTTCATCCGTAACGTTCTTTGTCGTAACGGCTGAAGCTGCGCGTGCACCTTTGCGGCGGGCGACCGCTCACGCAGTGGCCGGAGCAGCTTCAGGGTGAAATTGCTCCGTGGCATTTCAGGCATGAACAGGGCCGGGGCTTTGTTTCAAAGTCCTGGCGCACAACGGGTGCGGGCGGTTTTTTCCGCCGCAGGCAGCCATTCCAGGCGTAAGAGCAGTATTGCTTTAAGGAAACGCTGATTTATTCCATTTGGCGGCGTTGCTTCACTTTTTTGAAACAGCCGGGGACGGAAGAGTCCACTTCTGCTTCAAAAAAAGATCGCGCCTTGCCAAACGAAATAGCTGCGCGTTTCCAGAAGGCTCTTTAATCAGTGCTTTCTTGAAATTGCTCTGACGGCACGGCCTGCCCCCACGCACACTCGAAGAACAGGTTCATGCCTGTGCTGACGGCCATCGGGCACAAAAACGGTTGTGGAATAAAAACGCATGAAAACAGAACTCCGCCTGCGGCACTGCTGTGGGTGGAGTTCTTCGCATGCGTTGTAATCAGCCGCAAAAATAGGGGATTACAGACATCAAACCGCCGGTGGCGGGAGTGTTTCCTAAGTGATATTTGTAACAATTATGGTAAATTATCATCTTGATTGCGCCCTATAGCTTGCATAAATCTTGCCGATATGTTTCGGTGGGAGATCAGATAATTCTCGAAGCTTCACGGACGATGCATGTCGCCGTGTGACTTTCTTTGACCACTGCAGTAATGCAGAGAATATATAATTGCATGCAGGAAAGAACTGTTCAACTCTCAGACAAGCAGTGTTACTATGAATTCATTTTCTTTGCGCGGAAAGTTTATTTTGACGATCACCATAGGTGCTGTGGCCCTTGCTGCCATGTTCGCCTTTTCTCTTGACGCTGTATCCACCCTCGACCGCTCGTTTTTGCAGATGCGGAATGTGGATGTGGTGGGCAAGATCACCAGCCTTGAAATCGGGAAGGACATCAACTACGTGAGCCGCCTTACCCGTGATGCCATGCTGGGCGGCAACATTGAAAAGGATATCAAGCAGCAGGGTGAAATAGCCAAACGCAATGAAGAGCGCTTTCAGCAGCTTGCGGCCATGCCTTTCAGTAAAGATGAAAAAAGGATTATTGATGAGGCCCGCACGGCCGCCATCAGTTTTATCGCCAATGGCCGCGATGTTCTTTTGCCGCTGCAGGCCGTTCCCGTGGACGAGCGCTACAAGGGCTATAAGGACTACGCCAAGACGGTTACCCCCTACGCCATGGCCTACCGCGATCAGGGGGGCCTGTTTGACAAGGCCATGAACGCCCGTTTTGATGCCGCCATGCAGCAGATGCAGGAGCAGCTTGATCACAGCCGCACCACCATGTGGATAATCCTGGCTGTTTCCATGCTGGCCATTTACGGCGTGGGCTTTGCCTCCACCAGCCGCGACCTCAATGTCATGCGCGAATGTATTGCCTTTGCCGGTGAGCTGGGGTCTGACGGCCTTACGCGCAGGCTTGATACAAGCAAGCGGTCTTCCATCACCCCTCTGGTCAAGGCTTTGAACGCCACGGCAGACAATCTGGACAACTTCAGGGCCGAAACGCGCAAGGCCGCAGCCGAAGCGCAGAAAGAGCGGGATGAGGCCCAGGGCTTCATGCTTCAGGCTCAGGCGGCCAGGGAAGAAGCCGAAAAGGCCAAGGTCGAGGGCATGCTGTACGCCGCAAGCCGCCTTGAAACCGTCGTGCAGACGCTCAACGCGACCACTGACAATCTTTCCAGCCTTATCCACAATGCCAATAACGGAACCACGCGTCAGGCCGACCGCATGCGCGAAACAGCCTCGGCCATGGAGCAGATGAATGCCTCCATGCTTGAGGTGGCCCAAAGCTCTTCGCACGCGGCAGGCACTGCCGATCAGGCCAGAAGCAAGGCGCAGGACGGCTCGACCTCGGTTACGGCCCTGCTTGACAATATCCGCGAGGTGCAGCAGCAGGCCGGAGAAATGAAAGACGGCATGGCCGGTCTTGGTGTACAGGCCGAGGCCATCGGCAAGGTGCTGAACGTCATTGCCGACATTGCCGACCAGACCAACCTGCTGGCCCTTAACGCCGCCATTGAGGCCGCGCGCGCGGGTGATGCCGGTCGCGGCTTTGCCGTGGTGGCCGACGAGGTGCGCAAGCTGGCTGAAAAAACCATGACTGCCACCCGAGAGGTGGGTGAGGCCATCGGCGGCATACAGTCTGGAACCACGCACACCATTGATGTGGTTACCCGCACGGTTTCACGCATTCAGGGTGCTGGCGAGCTGGCCGACCGCTCCGGCACTGCTCTGGCGGAAATCGTGTCCATGGTTGACCTGACTACAGATCAGGTGCGTGCCATTGCCGCAGCCTCGGAAGAACAGTCCGTCGCCAGCGCTGAAATCAACCGCAGCCTTGACGAAGTAGACAGGATATCGGGCGAAAACGCCTCGTTCATGCACCAGTCCGCGGATTCCATCACGGAGTTGTCGCGTCAGGCCAGCGTGCTTCAGGAGCTTATCAGCCAGATGAAGCAGGGCGGCGGCGCGTAAGGCGCTTTGACGCAGCATATCTGCCTTTATCCCCCGTCTTTTACGGCAGCCGCACAGGCAGCCAGAAAAGGCGGGGGATTGTCGTTTGGGCCATGCTGCCCCGGTCTGTCCGTCGCTGTGCGCTTGCAGCGCGCGTGCAGTTGTCATAAAGCCTTGGGAGGAGAGTCCATGAGCAATCATACCGAACAGTGGGCCCGTCTGCTGGCTCCATACCGCAGAACGCGGCAGGGCAAGAGTCTTGCCACCCTTGATGTGGTGCGCAATCCCTTTGTGCAGGACTATGACCGCATCATTTTTTCAAGCTCTTTCCGCAGGCTTGCCAAAAAGACGCAGGTACACCCGCTGGTGCGCAATGACCATATCCACAACCGTCTTACCCATTCGCTGGAAGTCAGTTGCGTTGGGCGCTCTCTGGCCTTGCTGGCAGGGCAGGGGCTGGCGGAAAGGGGACATCTGCCGCCGGGGTGCAGCCCCGAGCATCTCGGCCAGATCATACAGGCAGCCTGTCTGGCTCACGATATCGGCAATCCGCCCTTCGGGCATGCCGGTGAAGAGGCCATCCGCGACTGGTTCAAGGATTCAGGGCATACGGAACATTATTTCAAGGAACTGCGGCATGCGGAAAAGGCCGATTTTGAAGCCTTTGACGGCAACGCCCAGGGCTTTCGCGTGGTCAATACGCTTGAAAACAATAAGGATTCAGGCGGGCTGCGCCTGACATTTCCCGTGCTGGCAAGCCTTGTAAAATATCCCTGTTCCGCTCATGAGGCTTTGGGCCGCGCCAGTGCAAAGTTCAATTACTATACGGCCGAAAAAGAGGTGTTTGAAGACATCTTCAGCACGCTGGGCCTGATGCACGACGGCCGCGCGCGCCGCCATCCCCTTTCTTATCTGCTGGAAGCCGCGGACGACATCTGTTACCGCATCATTGACATGGAAGATGCACGTGAACTGCGCATCATTACCTATCAGGATATCAAGAATGTCATGGCTCCTCTGCTGAGCGAGAGTGATATGGACGAAGGGCGGCTGGCGGATATGGATTCTGACCGTCGCCGTTCGGGCATGCTGCGCACCAAGGCCATGAGCCGCATCATTCCCTCAGTGGTGCAGACATTTCTTGATAATTACGACGATATCATGCTCGGAACCCTGCAGGGCGACCTGCTCAGGCATGCCCGTCAGGATGTGGCGGATTTCATGCTGGCAGCCAAGACGGTGTTCAACTGCAAGATCATGAACAATCCGCAAAAAACGGCCCTCGAAATCGGCACGTACACCCTGTACAAGCGCTTGCTGGATGTGTTTATTCCCGCCTGCTTCAATTTCAGCAAAAACAACGCCATGTCGTATCAGGAGACGCGCGCCCTGACCCTTATGGGAACCAATGCCCCTTCCGAAGGCGAGTGCCTGTATACGGCCTACCTGCGCGTGCTGGACTTTGTTTCCGGCATGACGGACGACTACGCCACGTTTATTTCACAGCAGTTTTCGGGCACGGCCGCCAGCTAGATGTAGTGTTCCAATAGGTTGTTCACCCTTCCCAAATCGGTAAAGCTGGA
>CAJMLK010000061.1 GCA_905214305.1 uncultured bacterium | reverse complement strand
CTCCAGGCCGTCACAGGTTGTTTAGACTTTTTCTCAAAAAAGTTGTGACGCATGCGATTAGTGATGCCATCCCTCGCGGCTCTGGTCAAGCCAAATGTGGCTTCCAAGACGATAAAATCATTCTTTTTCTCTTCAATACACAGGCTGCGATAGGCATACTGCAACGAGCACGACGGCACAGTGCGCACGCCATCCGCGTCAGCAATCATGATATTGTCAATTTTTTCGCATGTTTCAACACCAAAAGAGCCTGCATTCATGGCAACTGCACCACCCACTGTTCCCGGAATGCCCACAAGCCCTTCAAGCCCCGACAAGCCCTGCTCTGCGCAAAAACGCAACAGCCGTGGCAGGGGAACTCCCGCACCGGCGCGAACCAGCACCCTTCCCTCTTCTTCACCGATGACCTCCGGTCCCTGCACAAGCAGCGGCCGGATCAAAACCAGAGGCAGGTCGCCATCCTGCGCCAGAATATTGCTTCCGGCCCCCAATACCACGGGGCTTCCCCCCAGGGCGCGCAAACGACGCGACAGAGGGGCAATGTCTTCCGGGCATTCAAGAATCAGCTCTGCGATGGCTGTCCCGCCAAGACGCAGGGTTGTGCGCTGGGCGAGATGCGGCGAAGCGATCTCACGCATGGTCAGTCCCTTCCAGCCAGGCAGGTCCCAAACGGGTTATGTTGCCTGCCCCAAGAGTCAGCAGCACGTCTCCTTCCCGCAAAATATCGGGCAGCGCCTGAGCAAGGTCGTCCAGAGTCTGAAAGTATTCCACCGGCGTTGCAGAAACCTGCCGTATCCCCTGCGCAAGACTCTGCCCGGAAACGCCGGGAATGGGGTTCTCGGAGGCTGCGTAGATTTCAGTCAGCAGCAGATGATCAACGTCATTGAAAACTTTGCAAAATTCGCCGAAATGGGCTTCGGTACGGCTGAAGCGGTGCGGCTGAAACGCTGCCACAATGCGCCTGCCCTCGAAAACCTGACGGGCAGTGGCAAGGGTTGCGGCAATTTCAGCCGGATGGTGGCCGTAATCATCCACCACGGTGACCCCCTGCTTTTCCCCCTTGAATTCAAAACGCCGCCCGACGCCCTTGAATCCGCACAGGCCAGCGGCGCACTTTTCAAAGCTGATGCCCACTTCCAGAGCAGCACCGATGGACGCCAGTGCATTGAGGATATTGTGACGGCCCGGCTGCGGCAGGCTGACTTCGCCCAGCTGTTCGCCATGCAGCCAGACCTGAAAACGGCTGATGCGGCCGCTTTCCAGCGGCACGGCACGCAGGGCGTTGTCCTCGGCAAAACCGTAGGTAAGCACCGGGCGCTTTACCCGCGGCAAAAGCTCAAGCACACCGGGATCATCGCCGCAAACAATGTTCAGACCGTAGAACGGCACGTTGTTCATGAACTGCACAAAGGCGCTGTCTATGGCTTCCCGCGTTTTGTAGTGGTCCAGATGATCCTCGTCCACATTGGTCACCACATTGATGATGGGCAACAGGCAAAGAAACGATCCGTCAGATTCGTCGGCCTCGGCAATGAGATATTCCCCGTGTCCGAGATGGGCGTTGGCGCCATAGACATTAAGACGCCCGCCGATGATTACCGTGGGATCAAGACCGGCCTCATCAAAAATCGAGGCCGTAAGTGACGTCGTGGTGGTTTTGCCATGCGTGCCCGCAATGGCGATGCCCTGACGCAGGCGCATGAGTTCGGCCAGCATTTCGGCACGTGGAATAATGGCAATATTGCGCTTACGGGCCTCCACAAGCTCGGGATTATCGTCCCGGATGGCTGTGGACTTGACCAGCACCTGCACGTCTCCCACGTTTTCCGCCGCATGCCCGACGGCAATGCGCGCGCCCAGGCTGCGCAGATGCCGGACAACAGCGGAATCGCTCATGTCCGAACCGGAAATTTCGTACTTGAGATTGAGCAGTACCTCGGCAATGCCGCTCATGCCCGCGCCGCCGATGCCCACCATGTGGATGTGCCGGATCTTGCTGTTCATGCGTTACCTTTAAAGAATATCTAGATAATTCGGTGGCGGCAGGCCGCCATGCAAACATCCCGCAACCGCTTTCAGCGCTGGCGGGCTATCTCTTCCAAAACAGAAAGCACTCGAGCGGCGGCATCTGGCCGGGCTGCGGCCAATGCAGCAGCCGACATGCGCGTGCGCTCACCGCTGTCGCCCAGCAGGCTGATAAGCGTTTGGGCCATCTCTTCCACTGCCATGCGGGGTTCGGGCACAAGAATGGCCGCCCCGCTCTGCGCCAGCACCTCGGCATTCCGCGTCTGATGGTCATGCACCGCATAAGGAAAAGGGACCAGCACCGAAGGCAGCCCGGCGGCGCACAATTCGGCCACCGTGGTGGCGCCCGACCGGCACAGAGCCACATCAGCCCAGGCGTAGGCCGCTGCCATGTCGTCAATAAAGGCCGTCACCGAAGAAGGATCATAGCCCGCAGCAGCATAGGCGCTTCGCACGGTCTGCTCGTCCGCAACACCTGTCTGGTGGCGAATTTCCACCCCGGCAGCCTTGAAGGCCGAAAGGTGCTCCACAACAAACATGTTCAGGGCATGCGCCCCCTGCGAACCACCCATCACCAGCAGACGTCTGGCCCCGCGGGCGCGCGGCAGCCGCCCTGCTTCGCTCACGCCGGCGCGAACAGGATTGCCCGTGAGAACGCACATGGCAGGATCAAAGCCACGGGTGTCCGGCAAAGAAAGGCAGATACGCTGTGCAAGACGCGCCAGTACACGATTGCTGGTTCCTGCAATGGCGTTCTGTTCATGCAGCACGATGGGCACGCCCAGCATGCGCCCGGCCAGCATGGGCGCAAACGCCGCGTAGCTTCCGAAACCAGCCACCACATGCGGTTTGAAACGCCGAACAATGCCTATCGCCTTGCCCACGGCCCAGGTCATGCGAAAACCGGCTTCCACCGCTTTCAGGCCACGCCCCAGAAAACCGCGCACAGGCAAGCCCTCAAAGGGAATATTCGCCACACGGGCCAAACGTGCTTCTGGCCCATAAAGAGAACCCACGAACAGCAGTTTGGCCTGAGGGTGTCTTCGCCGCACTTCTTCTGCCACGGCCAGCGCGGGGAAAATGTGGCCGCCAGTGCCGCCCGTGGTCAGGAGGATGTTGATGTCCATGTGTCCGCCGTCCGTGAAAAGTTCATAAGCAGGCCCACGCATAGCATGGTCGCAAGCAGGTTACTGCCGCCGTAGCTCATGAGGGGCATGGGCACGCCCTTGGGCGGTGCCACCCCCATAACCACCGCGAGGTTCATGACCGCGCCCATGGCAAGTATGGTGGTAAGGCCAAAAGCGGTGAAACGGTCACGCAGGTTGCGCTGCCCCTGAATGATCCTGTAGCAGCGCCAGAACAGCAGACCAAAGAGCACCATGACCACGCTCATGCCTACAAAGCCCATCTCTTCAGCCAGTACGGCCATGATAAAGTCGTTGTGCGCTTCGGGCAGATAGAACATTTTTTGCTTGCTGGCCCCGACCCCAACACCAAAAAAACTGCCCGAGCCGATGGCCAGCAGCGACTGCACAAGCTGATAGCCGGTATTGTGGGCATCCTGAAAAGGGTCAAGAAAGGCCAGCAGACGGCGCAGACGGTACGGCGAAGAAATTGCCAGCGCCATGGCGCCAGCGCAGGCCAGCGCCAGAGAGAAAAAAAGATAGATAAAGCGGGTTCCGCCAGCAACGCACATGAAAAACAGGATACTGGCAAGCACGACGGCACTGCCGAAGTCGGGCTGGAGCAGCAGCAGAAAGCAGAACAGACCTGTCACGGCGAACGGCGGAATGACGCCGCGGCTGAAGGTCTTGATGAGGTCCTGCTTGGAGCTCATGAAATACGCCAGATACAGGGCAAGAGCTATCTTGACGAACTCCATCGGCTGAATGTTCACCGGTCCCAGCGGTATCCACCGTTTTGCCCCGTTAATGGCCGGGGCCAGTGGCGAAAGAGTCACCAGCAGAAGCAGAAGGGCCAGAAAAAGGGCCGGATACTGCAGGCGATACAACCAGTGGCGGGGCATGAGTGCCGCGCCCCACAGGGCCACACCGCCCACAAGGGCAAACAGCACCTGACGCTTGAAAAAATAGTACTTATCGCCGTTGACCTGCTCCGCCACAATGCCGCTGGCCGAGAGCACCATGACAAGCCCGATGGCCAGAATAATGAGCATGATGGTGAACAGCCACCAGTCAAAAGGCGCAAAGGGGCCTTTCTCGGTGGCCCGGCCCATGGCACTGTGCGCCTTGTTGGCCTTGGCTTTTGCTGCAAAGACATTTTTCATGCCAGCTTACCCACGATGCGCTTGAAGTCTTTACCACGTTCTTCGTAGTTGGCATAAAGATCAAAACTTGAAGTGGCCGGAGCCATCAGCACCACGTCCCCCTTGCGCGCCGAGGCAACAAGATGCTTTACGGCAGGCTCAAGGGTTTCATGCCAGGTCATGGGTACAATCCCCTGCCAGGCCTGCTCGAAATGCTCCCTGCCGGCTCCAAAAAGAGCTACTTCGGTCACGCGCTCCCTGACCAGATCCGCCAGCCCCGCCAGATCACCGCCCTTGAATTTCCCGCCACACAAAAGGCGTACGGGACGGTCAAAAGCTTCAAGTGCCACTTTAAGGGAAGAAACTGTCGTACACTTGGAATCATTAACAAAAAGAACATTTCCAAGTTCACGTACCCGTTCAAGTCGATGTGGCAGAGGGGCAAAACGTGCCACCGCTCTGGCGGCATTTTCTTCACTGACGCCAAAAAGGCGACAAGCCTGCCAGGCTGCCTCTTCATTCACGCGATTATGCACGCCCATGAGGGAGCTTTCAGGAAACCTGTCCGTAGCGCTCACGTAAACCTGACGGGCCTTCAGGCCATACCGCGCCGCAAGGCTGCGCAAACCCTCACCGAGCACGGCGAGGTCACCTTCGTCCTGACAACGGAACAGACGAAACTTTGCTTCCGTATATTCGGCCATGTCCTTGTGGTAGTCCAGATGATTGGGCGTAATATTGAGCAAGATGCCCGCTCTCGGACAAAATGTGGAGCAGGTCTGCAACTGGAAGCTGGAGATTTCCAGCACCAGCACATCGGCCTTATGCCCCGAAAGCACGTATTCCGACAGCGGAGTGCCGATATTGCCACCCAAAAACACGGCATAGCCCTGTTCATGCAGCATGGCGGCCGCCAATGATGCGGTTGTGGTCTTGCCGCTGGTTCCGGTAACAGCCAGCACCGGCTCGTTATCCAGATAACGCCATGCCAGCTCCATTTCAGCCAGAATTTCCGTGCGCTCTTCGTCAACCAGGCCCGCGAGGCGCGCCACAGGCATGCCGGGGCTTGGCACAACAAAGGCGGCATTTTCAAGCTGATCCTGACGGTGAGGGCCAAGATCAATGACAATGCCGAGCTGCTTCAGCTCGCCCGCCAGCTCTTCCCTGCCGGAAAAAGCGCCGGGATTGCTGTCCAGCAGACGTACCCGCGCGCCTTCACGACACAAAAGTCGCGCTGCGGCCAAGCCGGAGCGTCCAGCCCCTATCACCACGGCCGTTTCGCCAATGCTGATGCGTCTGCCGCGCGTTTTTTCCAATGCCATACTATATCTCCTCAACGCAGCTTCAGGACTGAAAGCGCCATGAGGCCAAGCAGAATTGATGTAATCCAGAAGCGAATGATAATTTTGGACTCAGGCACGCCCTTAAGTTCAAAATGATGATGCAGAGGAGCCATGCGAAAAAAGCGCTTGCCCCCTGTCCAACGAAAATACCCTACCTGAACGATGACCGAAAGCGTTTCTGCCACAAAAAGTCCGCCCACCACGGCAAGCACCAGCTCCTGCTTGCACAGCAGGGCAAGATAGCCGAGCACGCCGCCGATGGACAAGGACCCCACATCGCCCATGAAAACCTGAGCCGGGTAGGCGTTAAACCATAAAAAACCCAGACCCGCGCCCACAAGGGCAGCGCAAAAAATGGTCACTTCACCCACTCCGGGCATGTAGGGAACCAGCAGATACCCGGCAAAACGCGCGTTGCCCGTAATGTAGATAAAGATGGAAAAAACTATGCAGGCCACAATGGAAGGCCCGATGGCAAGGCCATCAAGACCGTCCGTCAAATTGACGGCATTGGATGACGCCACCATGACAAAAACGCCGAACGGCAGGTAAAACCAGCCCAGATCAAAGGTTACTTCCTTGAAAAAGGGGATGGTAAGCTTGCTGCTGTAGTCAGGGTTGACAAAAAGCAGCAGCATCGCCACGCAGGCCACGGCAAGCTGGCCGCCCATCTTGGCCTTGCCGGAAATACCCCTGTTCTTGTGATGGCGCAGCTTGGTCATGTCGTCCCAAAAGCCCACTGCACCAAATCCGGCAAAAACAAAAAATGCCTGCCAGATATAGATATTGGTCAGGTCCGCCCACAAAAGCAGGCTCACCGAAAGGCTGAACAGCATCAACAGGCCGCCCATGGTCGGGGTTCCGGCCTTGCAGGCGTGGGCTGCCACGTCTTCGTGAATATACTGGCCGCATTTCAACCGGCGCAGCCATGCGATAAAGCGCGGCCCGAGAATTATGGAAATGAGCAGAGCCGTCATGAGCGCCGCCATGGAACGGAAGGTGATGTAGCGGAAGACGTTAAAGAATGTCCATTCCGATGCGAGAGGAGAAAGGAAATTGTAAAACATGCACGGAGTCCGTTCGTTTGGCCACTCTGCGACCGTTACTGTCAGCGGGCCAGACAAGGCCCTTGGTAGACCGCCCGCAGCTTTACGGGGGTGGTGAGGCGCATACGCCGCCGGAATAAAAAAGTCCACGCTTCAGGCCGGGCCATCCCGGCAAAATGAGCATCGCACAAAAAATATCAGGCATCATTACAGGCGCTTGCACATGATTTTCGTGTGCGCCTCTTCACGGTGAATGTCGGCAGCACAGGGCCGGGCCAGAACAGCCGGACGGCAGGCGAACCACGCCGACAGATTGCGTCTTTCAGCGGGCATCTGCCGCACTGCCGCATCGCTTCAGGACAACTTGCCCTGACCGCTCAGGGCCGCCATGAGCGTTTCCAGCCTGTTGCTGCGTGAGCCTTTGAACAAAACCACACCGCCGTTTTTGGCGGCCTTGTCTTCAAGGCCATAGTCCTGCAACGTCCGCCATGTTTTCATAAATTCCCCGGCATCGGCAACAGCCTGCCAAGGCCCGGCATAGCCTGCCAGAGTAAGCCCTTTACGCACGTCCTCGGCATACAGGCCTTTCCAGATGATTGCCGAAGGATTCAGGCTGGCCAAACGGCGGCCCAAAGCTTCGTGCTCCATGGCGGCCTGACTGCCAAGTTCGAGCATGGCTCCCAAAACAGCCACGAAAGGCCGACCGGCCGCCCTTTCGGCCGCCGCATCAAGCATGCGCCCCATGGACAGGGGATTGGCGTTATACGTATCGTCAATCAGCAACCACGAGCCTGCGCGCACCTGACTGAAGCGCTGTGACGGCATGCGGGCATGTGCCAGCCCCTGCCGGATGGCCTGAACGTCCAGTCCGAGCATGTGGGCCGCTGCAACCACGGCAGCCACGTTTTCCGCCCCGTACTCGCCCCTGAAAGGAGCGGTGACATCAAATTCCTTGCCGTTAAGCCACAGGCGGTACAAGCCGCAGGAATCCGCCGTTGCGGCATCCGCACCTTGAGGGGCAGGAGCCGCGCCCGCATAAATGGCGCGAAACTCCACATCACGGCCGGAACCGCTGAAAAAATGAATATCGGCCCCGGTGGCACGGGCTTCGCGCGCAAGATCGGGATAGTCCGCGCAGACAAGGCCTCTGCCAGCCTTGGCAAGATGCTTGAGCAGGCGCGCCTTGTGCCAGGCCACACCCTTTTCTCCAAGCCCTTCGGTATGCCCTGTACCGGCGTTGAGGATAACCGCAATATCCGGCCGCAGCACGGAACCAAGGTCATCCATGTCACCTTCCTGACTGATCCCGGCTTCCATAACCCAGAAAGCTTCGTCGCCGTCCGTACCGAGCACCGCACGGGGCATGCCGATCTGGTTGTTATAATTCATGGCATTGCGGGCAGTCTTTCCGCCACAGGACAAGACCTGGGCCAGAACTTCCTTGAGTGTGGTCTTGCCTGCCGTGCCGGTAACGGCCACAACGCGGGCCGTTGTCCTGTCACGCCACAGCGAGGCCAGTCGCCCCAGAGCCTTGACAGTATCGGGAACCACCAGAACCGGCACATTAATGCCCGGCAAGGGCCGCGCGGCCAGCACAGCGTCCGCCCCCTGCCCTACGGCCGCAGCGGCAAAATCGTGTCCGTCCACCCTGCTGCCGGGCACACAGACAAAAAGCGCCCCCGGCCCGGCCTCGCGACTGTCCGTCACGGCCGTAGTCAGAACGGCGTTTTCCGCTTCCGGCAATGTTCCGGGCAATCCCAGACAAGCCGCAGCCTCATTTATTGTCAGGCGCACCGAAGTATCTCCCGTACCACTTCCTGATCGCTGTAGTGGTGTTTGACGCCCTGAACAATCTGATAATCCTCATGACCCTTGCCCGCAATAAGCAAAGCGTCCTTTTGGCCGAGCATGCCCAGAGCACGGGATGTGGCCTGACGGCGGTCAACCTCGACCACCACCTCTCTGGCATTGGCAAGACCGGGCAAAACATCCTTCAGGATGGCTTCCGGATCTTCAAAACGCGGGTTGTCCGAGGTCAGCACGGCCACGTCCGACCAGCGGGCCACAGCTTCGCCCATGATGGGTCTTTTGCTGCGGTCACGGTTGCCACCACAGCCGAAAACCGTGATCACGCGTTCAAAACCGGCATCACGCAACGCTTTAAGAACGTTTTCAAGCGCATCGGGCGTGTGGGCGTAATCAACAAAAACATTAAGGCCTTGCGGGTTTTCAACGCGCTCAAGCCTGCCGCTGACCCCCGTAAAGCTTTCCAAGGCCCTGAAGGCTTCGGGATCAATGCCCATCTCCAGCGCCACAGCCTGTACTGCCAGCAGATTGGACGCATTGAAGGCTCCCACAAGGGGGGAGCGCAGTTCCCACTGCATATCCTCAAGGCTCATGCGCAGGTGGCAGCCCTGTGTGGTGGAAGAAAGCAGCTCTCCCCACAAGTGCCGCCTGTTGGGCGCACCTTTTTGCAGACCGAAAGAAAGTGCCGTGGGGCACAGCTCAAGCAGGCGGCGGCCCCAGGCATCGTCGGCATTGACGGCCATGGACTTGTCCGCGCGGGGCAGTTCGAGAAAAAGCCTGGCCTTGGCCTGAAAATAGCTTTCCATATCCCTGTGGTAGTCAAGATGATCCTGACTCAGGTTGGTGAAGGCCGCGCCGGAAAACGGCACGCCGCACACCCGCTGCTGGTCGATGGCGTGAGAGGAAACCTCCATCACGGCCACATCAACGCCGTCCCGGGCCATGGCAGCCAGCATGGCGTGCACGCTCAGGGCGTCGGGTGTGGTCAGGGGAGCCGCCTCAACATGGCCGGGCCAGCGGTAGCTCACCGTTCCCATAACTCCGAGCGTATGCCCTGCCTGAGCAAAAAGACGTTCAAGCAGATAGGTGCAGGTGGTTTTGCCGTTGGTGCCTGTAACACCCACAATACGGATAGGCAAGGTGTCTGTATGCCAACGTGCCTGTGCCAGCCGCCAGAGCGCCTCACGCGGATCGGCTTGGTGGACGACCCTGCAACCGGCTGCGGTTGCGGCCACGGCCTCTTCACTGTCGGCCCGGCAAACCACAACCCCCGCCCCGGCTTCAACCGCAGCAGGAATGAACTGCGCGCCGTCTTCACTGACACCGGGCACAGCCACAAAAATATCACCGGGGCATACCTGACGCGAGTCTGCGCGCACCTCGATTTCACCACGTCCGCACTCATCCAGCAGGGCCGCAAATTCCCGATTCATAACCAACCTCTTTGTAGAGCAATTTCGCTTCGGGCATGATGCCTTGCGGCAGGGCAAGCCCGTTTGTGTCAAACCCGCTCAAATTCTTTACCCAAGCCGTGCCTGCCCGGAACATCGGCCCTTCGGACATTCTCACCCGCCGTTGCTGCCTGCTGTTGCGGGGGCTTTTCCTGCAGTGGCAGCAACCGCCTTACCGTTCTGAAAGCCAGAGGATATATTCCGTCTTGTTATCCTCTTCGGGCCATGCCGCCCCCGGAGCCGGAGTCTGCTTGACCACGCGGCTGCCAGACCCCTTGAGCTCCGGCACAACGCCCGCTCTGGCAAAAAGTTCCACCGCGTTGCGCACGGACTTGCCCATGACGTCAGGAACCCGGCTGCCCGCCTTGGCAAGGTGGCCGGGCAGGCGCATGCCTTCATCCGGCTGTGCGGCGGTTTTTTGCGCTTCGTTGACGTACGGCACATCCAGACCGGCCAGCTTCAGGCCACGCTTGCGCCCGGCAGCGGGGGCAGCGGGGCTTTCAGCCACCGCAGTTGCCTTTGCCTCGGGCACAATGCCCGTGTACGTCAGTGTGCGGCTTGCAATTTCCTTGAACACCGGGGCCGCCACTACGCCGCCGTACTGGTTGCGTGTGGGTTCGTCCACCATGACAAGAATAAGGTAGCGCGGCTTGTCAGCCGGAAAAAAGCCCACAAAGGATGCCAGGCGCTTGCTGCCATACGTACCGGCACGATGGTCGGCTTTCTGTGCCGTGCCGGTTTTTCCCGCCACCTCGATGCCGTCAATGCGGGCGCGCTTGCCTGTACCGTCGCTTTCTTCAACCACGTCGCGCATCATGCGCATGACATCACGCACGGTGGTCTGCGAGAAAATACGCTGCGGAACTTCTTCCACATTGTTGTCTTCGCGCGTCAGGCGCAGCGGCTTGTAAACGCCGTTGTTCAGCAGCGTCAGGTATGCCTGGGCCATTTGCAGGCCCGTTACGGAAATGCTCTGCCCGAATGATGTGGACATGATGTCCACCTCGCTCCAGTCGCGGGGGATGCGCAAAATGCCCTTGCTGTCCGCCACCGGCACGTTGGTGCGCTGCCCGAAGCCTAGCGCATGCAAGTACTTGTAGAACGTGGGGGCGCCCATCATCAGGCCGATTTTGGCCATGCCGATGTTGGAAGAATAGCGCAGCACCTTGCTGGCGGGCAGCACTCCCTGCCGCGAGGTGTCGCGGATGGTGAAGTTTTTTGCCACCCACCGGCCGCTTTCGCAATCAATGGCGGTGCTGGTGCTGATTTTCTTTTCCTGAATGGCGGCGGCCATGACAAAAGGCTTGAAGGTTGAGCCAGGCTCAAGGGCGTCAGCCGCCAGACGGTTGCGGTATACGAGAGGGCTTGTGTCCTTATAGGTATTGGGATTGAAAAAGGGGTACTGCGCCCAGGCCACAATTTCTCCCGAAGGCACATCCACCACCAGCGCACCGCCCCAGCGGGCGTCATAATCACGCACGGCACGCGCCACGGCTTCTTCCACGATGAACTGCATCTGCACATCGATGGTCAGTGTAAGGTCCTGACCGCGCGGTTCGCTCTGCCCTTCTTCGTGCAGATAGAAACGGCGCCCCATAGCATCGCGCTGCACTATCTGGCGGGTGGGAATGCAGCCGAGTCGCGCTTCCATTGAGCGCTCAATGCCCTCAAGCCCCTTGTCGTCCAGACCGACAAAGCCCAGCACCTGCCCGGCCATATGCTTGAAGGGGTAAACGCGGTCGTATTCCTTGGAAAGACCGATGCCAGCCATGTTGGTCTTGCGCACCGCTTCTGCGGTGAAGTCGTCAACCTTGCGTTTTATCCACACAAAGCGGCGTTTCGTCTGGGAAAGATCGTTATAAAGCTTCTGCGGCTCTATGCCCAGAATCGGGCCAAGCGTATTTGCCATGGCCTGAAAATCTTCAATTTCCTGCGGTCGGGCGTAAACCGAGCGTGCCTCGATACTGCGGGCCAGTACCTGCCCGTTACGGTCAAAAATCATGCCGCGGCGGCCGGTCACCAGTTCCGAAGCCATATGCTGACGCCGCGCGCGCTCAGCCAGACGCGGCCCTTCGATCATCTGAAGATACCATGCGCGGCCCCACAGGCCCGCCCAGAGCAGACAAAAGACAACAACAACCATCTTGATGCGCACACGGCCCCAGTCAATCTGGCCAGCCCACGCAAAGCGCGTCTTGCCTTCGGGAGCCGGCGTCCGCATACGATTGGAGGCGCGTGGTTTACTTTCGGCCCGTGGAGCATCTGTATGCCTGTTGGCCTTGCGCGAATTGAATTTGAACATGGCGAGTCCCGATGACTTCCGGGTTGGCCCGGTTTTTACTGATAGTATTTATGTTGCCGTCCCCGGCCCGTGCCTGTCCGGAAAGGACGGGCGCGGCTCGTCGGAGAGGTTTTATAAGCGCAGGGCCTAGTGCCCTTCCATTCGGCGTATCTGCCCCGGCTTCGGCTCGCGCATGGAAAATTCCTCGGCGCGGCGACGCAGCTCATAGGGCGAAAGCAGGCGTTCTCTTTCCACTTCAAGCTTGGCACGCAGGGCGCGCCGTTCGCGCATGGTATTCTGCGCGATATTGATAAAATATGTGGTGTCCATGCGCTCGATGTTGCTCCAAACGAGCACAAGACCCATGACCATGCAGGCCAGCAAACCGAGTACAAGAAACAGCAGCCATCCCCTGCCGCCAGCAGGCTTCGCGGAAAGATTGCGCTTCACGAGCCGGAATCCTCGGCAATCTTTTCAACCGCGCGCAGCTTTGCGCTGCCCGCGCGGGAATTTGCCGCCAATTCTTCAGGTCCGGCCTGCAGAGGTTTTTTATGCAGAATGCGCACTTCGGGCTGATGCCCGCACATGCAGCGGGGGATGTGCCTCGGGCAGCGGCAGCCTTCGGCCCAGTGACGCATGGCCTGCTTGACCATGCGGTCTTCAAGCGAATGAAAGGTTATGACCGCCAGCCGCCCGCCAATGGGCAACCATGCCAGAATCTGATCAAGAAACCGGCGCAGTTCGCCCAGCTCATCGTTAACGGCCATGCGCAGGGCCTGGAAGGTTCGCGTGGCGGGATGCCGACGGGCCTTGGCCCGCCATGCCGCCGGATAGGCCCTTTCAACAAGGGCGGCCAACTGGCCTGTGGTGTCGATGGTATTTTTTTGTCTGGCGTCCACGATGGCGCGGGCAATACGCCCGGCCTGCGGCTCTTCGCCCAGAGTGGCTATGCAGTCTTTGAGCTTGTCGAAACTTTCGCGATTGACCCAGTGCCATGCCGAAGGCTGTACCGACGCCTGATCCATGCGCATATCCAGAGGG
This sequence comes from uncultured bacterium, assembly GCA_905214305.1. Classification (GTDB taxonomy): domain Bacteria; phylum Desulfobacterota; class Desulfovibrionia; order Desulfovibrionales; family Desulfovibrionaceae; genus Desulfovibrio. The sequence goes on along the minus strand of CAJMLK010000061.1, from coordinate 3,752 downwards.
CCATCGCCATAAAAACTGAACCCACGCTCCGCCTCGTCAAGCTGCAACGAGGAAACACCGATATCCAGCAAGGCTCCGTCCACCTTGTTCCAGCCCAGTTCCTTGAGAGCCTCGGCAAAGTCGCTGTAGCGACAATGGAACAGGTGCGCCCGCTGGCCGAAAGCGCTCAGGCGCTGCCCGGCAAGGGCAAGGGCTTCCTCGTCACGGTCAAGTCCGCACAGTTCAATGTCGGGGGCTGACGACAAGATGGCACTGGCGTGTCCGCCCATGCCAAGAGTGCCGTCCAGATAGCGTCCCCCGGCGCGCGGGCTGAGCGCCTCCAGGGTTTCCACAGGCAGAACGGACACATGCCGTGTCGGTTCCGCAGTATCGTGCATGGTTTGCATCATAAATAGCGCCTAAAGGCTTATCGCCACGCCGCTGGCCGCAAGCTCCGCAGAAACGTCTTCAAGCTCCAGGGCGTCAAAGCGGGTCTGATCCCATATTTCAAATTTAGTAAGCATGCCCACCAGCATGACGTCCTTTTGCAGTCCGGCTTCACGCATGAGGGCCTGAGGAATGCGAACACGGCCCTGGGCATCGCACTGCAGTTCCTGCGCGAGACCCATAACCTTGGTCTTGAAGTGTGAAAGGCGCGGCGAGGGCATGGGAATACGGCTCAACTGTTCCGTTACCTTTTCCCAGTCACCGGGAAGATAGGCCACCAGACGGCCGTAGTATGCGGTAAGCCAGAAAACCCCCGTGCCGCCATCGGCACAAAGCCCTTCCCGGTACTCGGGGGGCAGCATAAGACGCCCCTTGGGGTCCAGGCTGCGAGAAAGGCTTTTTGTGAAGAGTTTTTGCACGGCTTTACCACTTTCTTACTTCATATTACCACTTTTTCCCACTTATGCCCCAAGGCTATGGGGGTGTCAAGCCAAGTACAAAAAAACCGCAACATTTATGTGTGAAGCCAATTTCAGGGATTACGGGCAGGGTGAAAACATTGCTCTTTTTCAAAAAAACAAGTGGTGGTAAAAAGTGGTCTTTTACCACCGGCCCATTGACCAAAAAAATCAGCCGCAGCAAAAAAATAGCGTCACGCGTTGCACCGGGTGCGTGTTGCATGCTCCAGCAATGCCGAATACCTTGACAATACGTGCGAAAATCAAGATGCTTTTTTGTGCTGGTCAATCATTCCTGTATTGCGTCCATACGCCGGGCCAGCCCCCTGCCCTCTAAACAAGGACACATCATGAGAACCAAAATTGTCGCCACCATTGGCCCCGCTTCCAACAGCAGGGAAAAACTGCATGAACTTGCAGAAGCCGGCGTGAGCGTTTTTCGTCTCAACTTTTCACACGGCGGCGCTGCCGATTTTGTAAACATCATAAAGAACATCCGCGAAGTTGAACGCGCGCTCGGACGGCCCATCACCATCATGCAAGACCTTTCCGGGCCGAAAATTCGCCTGGGGGTGGTTCCCGAAGGCGCCATAGATGTGGAAAAAGGCATGCGCCTGCTGCTTGGTCCCAGCCAGTCACGCATCAATGAAATGCCCTATCTGCCCTTTGACCATGAAGAAATACTTGAAAGCCTGGAGCCGGGCGACCGCCTTGTGCTGGCGGACGGCGGCCTTCAGTTCATCGTGCAGGCCCGCCGGGAAGACAACCTGATTCTGCTGGAAGCGGACAACAGCGGCATCGTCACATCGCGCAAGGGCCTCGCCCTGCCCGGCAAGGCCACGAAAGTGCGCGCCCTGACGGACAAGGATAAAAAAGACCTTGCGGACGGCCTCAAGCTCGGCGTGGACGCTGTGGCGATTTCCTATGTGCAGACAGCCGATGACGTGCGCGAAGCCAAGGAGCTGATCGCCGCTGCCGGGCAGAACCTGCCTGTAGTGGTCAAGCTGGAACGTCAGAGTGCTGTGGATAATCTTGCAGAAATTCTGGCAGAAACAGACGTGGTCATGGTGGCACGCGGCGACCTTGGCGTGGAATGCCCACTGCCGCTGCTGCCTGCCCTGCAGAAGCGCATTATCAGCGCCTGCAACAAGGCTTCAAAGCCTGTTATTGTGGCTACGCAGATGCTGCTCTCAATGGTGAACAGCCCCGCCCCCACGCGAGCGGAAACCACGGACGTTGCCAACGCCGTGCTTGACGGGGCCGACTGCGTGATGCTTTCTGAAGAAACCGCCATGGGCAATTTCCCTGTTGACACGGTACGTTACATGAGGCGCATCACCGATGAAGCCGAAAAACTGCTGCTGCTCAACCACAATCTTGAAGAACCCGATGCCGACAAGGGCATACCTGAATTCCTTGCCTACTCGGCATGCCTGCTGGCAAACAAGGCCGGGGCCACGGCCATCGTGTCCCACAGCCTTTCCGGCAGTTCGGCACGTCAGGTTTCTGCAAGGCGTCCTCCCCAGCAGATTTATGCCCTCACTCCTGACCCGGTGACCGTCAAGGCTCTCAACTTTGTGTGGGGCGTCAAGCCGGTGTTCATCGACCATCCGCAGGAAGAGCCCAGCCACCTGATCCGGGCCGAGCAGTTCATCCATAACAGTGAAGACTTTGTGGCTGACGACTGCGCGGTGATAACCGCAGGGCAGGTCAAAGGCTCCTCCTCCACCCCGCGTGGCACCAACCTTGTTAAAATATACTGGAAATAGGACATGGCCGAGCAAGCACGGGAAGCACGAGAGATTCCTCAGAACATCAATGAGGAATACTACCAGATAAGCAACGAAATACTTTCCAGCTTTCCCAGGTACCGGCCTCCTGTGGATCTTTTCAGCTTTCGTGAAGACATCATGGTGCTTGCTCCTTACTGCAAAAAGGAAACGCGCCTGAGCAACGAGCAGGTTGAAGAACTGGCGGCGCTGTGTGCCGAAGGCGATCTTTTTGTGTCGCGCTCTGATCATCACATCTATTCGCGCCACATTGTCAAACAGCTTGACCTTGTATTGCAGGATAAAAACCTCAAGGAAGCGGAAATTACGGACATATGCATCCGCGCGCTCTTTATCCGCTATACGGAGTTCATCAACCAGCCCATAAAGGCCCTGCTTGAGCCACTGTACCGCGACGTCATGGTGATCACGGAATACCTTTGGGCAGACAAGCACCGCATCAACACGTTCATGCGTCGCCTGTTTCGCAAGTATCAGATGGCGCGGCACGCCATCAACACCATGAGCGTGGGCCTCTGGCTGTGGATGCAGACAAGTGGCGAATACCGCCGCAAAGACCTTGACCGCGTTGCCCTGGCCCTTTTGCTGCACGATGTGGGCATGAGCAAGGTTCCCGCCTTTCTGCTCAGCAAGCCCGGCCCGCTCAAGGCCGAAGAAAGAGAAAAGCTGTTGCCCCACCCCCTTTTGGGGGTCAAGCTCATGCACAAGATGGAAATGAGCTTTGAAGAGCTTGTGCGGGCCTGCTATGAACACCATGAGCGCATGGACGGTTCGGGCTATCCCCAACGCCTCAAGGGCAACCAGATAAGCCGTGTGGGACGAATTACCGCTATTGCCGATTCCTTTGCGGCCATGATTTGCGACAGGCCGTACAGTCAGGCCAAAGACCCCGTCGAAGCAGCAAAAGAACTGGCGGGCGACCCGCGCTATGACAGCGAACTGACCAATATGCTGCTCTCGGGGTTTGCGTCCGGCAATATCGGAGCCATGACGGATATGGACAAAATTGTGGATGAGCCGCTTTAGATGTAGAGTGTCAATACGTTGTTCACCCTCCTAGCTTCGAAGCTGGAGGTTT
>CAJMLK010000060.1 GCA_905214305.1 uncultured bacterium | reverse complement strand
GAGCAGTCACCCGCCGCAACGGCGCAAGCGCAGCTTCAGCCGTTACGACAAAGGAAGTTGCGGATGCTTCAGAAATCGTAACGCAGGAAACTGCGCTTGCGGGCAGCATGTGTAACGACCGGCCTGTTTCCACACAATGGCTGGCGCCATTCGCAAGGCTCGCAGGCTCGCCAGCGACTGCCCCCAAGACCGCAGAGCTATTTTCGTGCGCGGTCAAGCCTCGAAGCGGGCGTGGCTTAAACTTTGAGAATGCACATTCGCAAAGTTAATCTGCTCTATGACGGATTTTTCTGTTCCCGGCTTTGGGCAGGGGGTGTTTCCACGGGGACACTGGCCGCCGGTGCATTTTCCACAGGGGCCTTTTCCAGACCGGGCTGTCCGGCAGGCAATGTTGCAGGCTGGCCGGGTGCGGTCTGGGGCTGCGCCATGACGGGCGCGTCAGCAGGGTTAGCCGGGGCTGCGCCCGCGGGCGTGGTCTGGGTCTGCGCTGCCGAAGTGCGGTTTTGTTCGTCCTGGGCGCGCTGCCCGAGCATCATCTGGCTCAGCAGGGTGATGATGAAAACGATTGCGGACATGACAATGATAACGGCCATCTTTCTTTTATCTTGCATGAAAACCTCGCCTCGATTTTTTGCCTGCGGCTGTTGATTGTTGTCCGAAATGACAGCTGTGTAAAGCGGCCCGGACGTAAAATGCGCATGCTTTATGCGGCTGCCGGGTCTGGCAGCGTGTCTGCTGTTGCGCCGTCATGGCTATTGGGATACGTTGCGAGTATGGTGTGATATATAAAATGCACCGGCCTCCCGATAGGCCGGATGTTTGAAAAGGAGTGATATATGAGCATGAAAAATGAAGAAAATATGGATACCCTGAGAGAAGAAGTGCAGACCCTGCGCAAGCAGATCGAAACTCTTGCCAAGACTGCTGAAAAAAACGCCTCATACCACGCGGCTTCTGTAGGTTCCCGTCTGGAAGACGAGGTTGAGAAATATCAGAAGCTTGCGGCCGAAAAGCTGCAAAAGGCCATGGCCGCTGGTGGTGATGGCGTTGAAAATGTCAGCGAACGCATCCGTCAGAATCCCCTCGGCAGCCTGCTGCTGGCCTTTGGCGCGGGATATGCGCTTTCCCTTCTTTTCCGGCACGGCAAGTAGTATCGGGCGTGAACGGCCTTACTGAATTAATAATCCGTTTCTTTGACCTGTTGGAGGCCGAGGGTCGGCAGTTGCAGCACAGCGCGTTGCTTACGGTGCGCATGGCTGTGCTGCTGGCCCTTGGCCTGCTGTTCGGGGCTGCGGCTGTGGCTTTTCTGGTCGCGGCCCTGTATCAGGCGCTGATTGTCATCCTGCATCCTGCCTGGGTCATGGCCATTCTGGCCCTCGCCTGTGCGGGCATTGCCGGGGGTTTGCTATGGCTGTCTCTTCCACGCAAGAAAACGTCACAATGCAAGAAAATGCCTCAGTAGATGAGGCCAAGCGCCGCCTGCGCGAAGCGGCCGCGGGTTTTGATCCGTATTCTCTGGTGCGCAGGCGCCCCCTCACCTGCACCGGAGGCGCTTTTTTGCTGGGTCTCGGCTGGCATTGGGGGCAACCCCGGCGCATGGCGTCGGGCATGATGGCTTTTGCCCTGCAAAGTATGAGCAGGGTGGTGGCCGGGAGTCTGGCCGCGCAGCTTAAAGGGGCTTTTTCATCCGGTGCTTCTTCTTCTGCCAACGACGGGAATCCCGGAACTGACGGAGTGGAGGCGGGCGGTATAGCAGCCCCGCTGGATACAGATGCCCCCGCGTCACGGGTCTGAGGCCAGTCGCGGCAAAGGCGCAGGCGCACTGAGCTTGCGCGCCCGGTCGCCGGAGAGAACGTGCCGTAAATCTTGAGAATGCCCGTTTTCAGCGGCAGCCGGTTTCCGGGCGGCAGCGGGGGCTGGCGGGCAAGGTTGTGCGCCGCAGGAGCGCGTACCACCTTGCGGACCGATATCCTCGGCGTTACCATGCCCGAAAAGCAGTACTCGCCGTGATTGCGCGGGCTTTGTCCCGCTGTTTTTCATGGCTTGCCCGGACTGGATGGAAAAAACTTCGCGCAGCCGCGTTTGTTGTGGAAAGGCCATATGGACGAAAAAGAGATTTTTGAGCTTTTGACGGACGGCTACGCCATTGCTGCCGTGGTGACGGCCATACTGTTCTACTTTACCGTGCGCGGGCAGAACCGCAGCGACAATACGGCCATGCATCTGGCGCGCGTGTGCGCCGCCTGTGCCCTTGTGGTGACCATAAGCCTTTGTGCGCGCGAATTGGTGGACAGGTTCGGGGCGACTTTCATCAATCCGCGCTACATCAATATTTTTCAGCATGTCGCCATTGTCCTGATTCTCATCCGTGAGTCCTTTCTGGGGATCAACCGCTTCAGCGACCATCTTGCCAGAACCAGCGGCGACGCCACTTCTGCGCGTATTGTGTCGCGCCTGCTCAAGGCGTCCATCTGCCTGTGCGCCATGCTGTTCTTCGGTGAATATCTGGGTATAAGCTTCGCGGGCCTGCTGACCTTCGGCGGTATTGGCGGCATTGCCATCGGCCTTGCGGGCAAGAATATTCTGGGAAACTTTTTTGCAGGACTGATGCTGTATTTTGACCGCCCCTTCAATATCGGCGACTGGATAAAGTCGCCTGATCGCAATATTGAAGGCACGGTGGTGGAGATCGGCTGGCGCATGTCCAAGATCATGACATTCGAGCATTATCCGGTATACGTTCCCAATGATGTTTTTTCGTCCATATGCATAGAAAATGTGGGGCGCATCGCCAATTATCGTATCAAGCTGCAAATTGGCTTGCGGTACGAGGATGCGGACAAGGTACAGGCCGTTGTGGATGGTTTGAAAAAAATGCTCCACGACGACGCGCGCATTGACAAAAAACAGGAACTTCTTGTTGTTTTTAACGAATTTGCCGCGTCATCTCTGAATATTCTTATCTATTGCTACGCAAAAACAACCAACTGGGCGCAGTTCATGCAAACGCAGCACGATGTGTATCTTGCCATCGTTTCGGTGGTGCATGGCCTTGGCGCGGACTTTGCTTTTCCCACACAAACGCTTTATCTCGAAAAAGACGAAATCAGCCCGCATGGCGCCGGGGCGGCGCAGGTCTGATTTTTGGGCGGTCAGCCTCTGGCCTTGCCGTGGTGGAGGAAGGGCCATCTGGTCCCGCAATTGGCAGGGGGTGGGTGTCAGCCCTGGAGTATTTTACCTTGAAACCGTTCTGGTGAATGCGTAAATAAACGAAATTTATTCGCCATGTTAATCGCAGAAGCGGGCGCGTCTTAAACTTTGGGAATGGGCATTCTCAAAGTCAGCCCGTTCTGGAAGCGGTGTTCTCGACGCTGACACGGTGCTCGACAGTGCGGGTAACTGCTTTTGTGTCTTTCACAGACGTCTGTTTTTGCCGCCATCAGGGCAGTTGGCAACGCAGTTGCTTCAAAGCTCAGGGGCAGGATGGCGCATAGATGTCTGTGATATGTGCTCTTGCCATGTCTGTTATAAATGAGAGAGGAATATCTCGATGTCCAGTGCAGAGATTGTGCAGTCTCACAAGGGGGGCATCAGCCTGTCACTGGTGGTTCCGGTGTACAATGAGGCTGATGTCATTGACATTTTTGTCAATAAGATTAATGAAGTATTTGAACCACGCACTGATATTGACCTGGAGATGGTTTTTGTTGACGACGGCAGTACCGACGGTACCGCCGCCGTTTTGAAACGTCTTTGCCATGACGACTCCCGTGTACGTGTTATCGAGCTGTCGCGGAACTTCGGGAAGGAAGCGGCCCTGACGGCGGGGCTGGACTTTGCCGCAGGTCAGGCTGTCGTGCCTATGGATGTTGACCTGCAGGACCCGCCGGAATTGATACTCGACATGGTCGCAAAATGGCAGGAAGGGTTTGATGTGGTGCTTGGGCGACGGGCCAGCAGAAGTTCGGACACCTGGGCCAAGCGCACGTCCGCGCATCTGTTTTACAGCCTGCATAACAAGATTTCCAGGCCCAAACTGCCTGCCAACGTGGGGGACTTTCGCCTCATGGACCGGCGCGTGGTGGAGGCGTTGCGGCTTTTGCCCGAATCAAGACGCTTCATGAAGGGTCTGTTTGCGTGGCTGGGCTTTCGCACATGCAGTCTGGACTATGTCCGCCCAGCCCGCGCGGCAGGGCAGACGAAGTTCAACGGCTGGCGCCTCTGGAACTTTGCGCTTGAGGGGCTTACCAGCTTCAGCACTGCCCCGTTACGCATATGGACCTATGTGGGCATGGCAATTTCGGCATTATCGTTCATCTATGCCACGATAATTGCCCTGAAGGTCATTCTTGGCGGCGTTGATGTTCCCGGCTATGCATCTCTTATGGTCGCCATAACCTTTCTTGGCGGTTTGCAGCTTATCGGTATCGGCATGATCGGAGAATACCTCGGGCGCGCCTATATGGAGTCAAAACGTCGGCCAGTATATATTGTAAGACGAGTATATGCGAAAAATGCTCGGCCCGATGAGTAGAGTGTGCTATTTTACTGGAAACATGGATGAAAACATATATGCTGTCAAATAGTGCCGATAGTCGCGTGCGCGTCAACGCTGTAGATATTCTGTTTGTTGTTTTGGCTGCATGCTATGCGCTGTTTGTAGCGTCGGGCATTGTGCCGCTGTCAGGGCACGGGGCAAATCTGGACAGCGATCTTTCAGTATACGCGTATTCGATGGTCAGGGCGGACAATCCGCAGGATTTTCAGTCAGATGAAATCCTGCGTGAGGCCACTCCGGCCAACTCGCTCTGGAATCTGCAGCAGTTTGTGGCCGAATTGCTCACGCCGGGCGACCAGTATGCCGTGGGGCTGCTGTGGGCAGGGGCGTTTATCATCTTTGTTTACCTTGTGAGCATGTATTTGCTGGGGCGATGGCTTTACGGCAGCCCCGGCCCGGCGCTCATCCTGACGCTGCTCATGAGCGTCACCGTATGGGTGGGCTGGGGAACCTTCTGGGGCGTAACCCATTCCGACCCGGTGCCGCGCACGTTTTTTGCGGCACTGTGGCCCTTTATGCTCATGGGGGCCGTGGCCGCCATGCGACGTCCCTTCTGGCGTCCTGCGGCCATGCTGGCAGCGGGACTGGGCATGTGGGTACATGGTCTGGGGGCGCTCAATACCGGCGCCATGTTTTTTATGGCCTTCTTTTTTTGCAGGCCGACCGGCTGGAGCTGGCCGAGACATCTGGCTAATCTCGCCCTGTGCCTGATATTTTTCTTTGTGCCGGTGCTGACGTTTCTGTGGCCCTCGCTCGGGCAAAAGCAGGTTTTCAGCCCCGCGGACATCGAGATGTTCCACACGCTGTTTTCTCAGCGCTGGGCCAAGGATTATGGGCACTTTGCAGAGCGTCTTGCCCTGTTCCTGAGCTGGAGCAAACCCAATTTATGGATTTTGCTGGCCGGATTCGGCAGCTGGCTTGTGGTCCGGTGCAACGGTGGCCCCAGGTTGCGGCAGCTGGCCGCCATGTATCCGGCGTTTGTGCTGGCCCTTGCTCTGGTTGCGACATTTTCCTGGCTTGAATCCCTTCTGGCCCCGCCTATGGGGCGGCTGCCCATGGCGCATGAATTTGTGCGCGGGCTGCGCTATCTTATCCCGCTGGCATGGATCATGGTGGCGGGCCTGCTGGCTCTGCTCTGGCCGCGTCTGGCAGTATGGCTGCGCGTGGGCTTTTGTGTGCTGGCAGTGCTGCTTATGCTGCTCTGCAACGGCGACAGGCAGAATGTGGCCGCGCTTTACAGTATCGCCGAACACACGGGGCTTCCCATGCCCTATATGAGCAGGGCGGCAGGAGCCGCCGGTGAGGCGAAAACGCACTATGAGGCATTGGTGGCCCTTCGGGAGGCAACCATGCCCGGTGATGTGATTTTTAGTAATGCCGGCGACATGGGGGTGCGGCACATTGCCAATCGCGGCATGGGGCACACATTTAAGGACGGGGCGCATTCCTACTACAACAAGAATCCGGAACAGGCCCGGCAGTGGCTTGCCAACGAGAAGCTGCGCACGCAAAGCCCCACCGGCTATGTAGAGGTGTGGCTGCGGTCCGGGCTGCCGTGGCTGTTTTGCGACAGGCCGGAAGACCGCGCCCTGCTGGAAAAATACGGAAGCGTAGTGTGGGAAAATCCCGGCTGGCTTATTGTTCGTCGTCATGAAGGCGGCGTGTCAGCCAGGGGCGAATCGGCTTCTGCCGTATCGTCCGAAGAAAATGCTCAGGTAGCGGCTCCCCGGCAAGACGGGAAGACCCCGGATCAGATACCTGAAGCAGCCCCGGATATGATCCCCGGAGCAGCGGCAACACCCGGCGCTGCGGCAGCCGTGCCGCTGAGGCCGTAGCACGCGGCCTCCACGTGTTGCCGCGCTGCGCCGCAGGGCTGTGCACAGGATCGTGGCGGGAGGCGCTTCGGGACGCGCCGGTTACCGACAGCGCCGGCTGGCGATTGTATCTGCTGTCGACCGCGTCGGCAGCGGGTATGCCCCCTGACGGGCCATGCCGTGAACGGGCGCTTGCCTGGAGCGGCCTGATTGAGCATAATCAGCGGGTTCAAACCCTTCAGGCCCTTGCGGAGGAGTCTTATGCAGCCCGAACTTCTGCTTTTTGATATCGGCAATACTTCCATCAAAATCGGACTGGCGCATGAGCGGCAGGTGGTCACTTCCTATACGCTGCGCACGGATGCGGGGCAGACGGCGGATGATCTGGGGCTGAAGCTCATAACCCTGCTGGGGCATGCGGGCATTACGCCGCAAAGCCTGCGGGCCTGTGTGGCTTCTTCGGTGGTTCCCGGCTTTGACCCCCTGTTGCGTGAGGCCTTGACCCGGTATGTGGACTGTCCCCTGTACCGTGTTGGCGCCGATGTGGCCGTACCGCTTGAAAATCGCTATGAGCGCCCTGCCGAGGTCGGAGCCGACAGGCTTGTGGGAGCCTATGCGGCCCGCCGTCTGTATCCGGAAAGCCCCGGCTTGCTGGTGGTTGATTTCGGCACGGCGGTGACCATTGACTGTGTTAATGGTGATGCCTACATGGGCGGCCTGATTTTTCCCGGCCCGCGCACCGCATTAAGCGCTCTTTCGCGCGAGGCGGCCAAGCTGCCCCGGGTCAATCTGGACGTGCGGGCCGACGAGCCGACTCCGGGGCGCAGCACGGCCACCAGCATACAGCACGGACTGGTTTTCGGCTTTGCCTGCATGGTGGAGGGGCTTGCGCAACGTCTCAAGCGACAGCTGCCCGGCCCGGTAAAAGTGTTGGGAACCGGCGGTTTTGCGGCGTCCATCGCCAGAGTAAGCCCGGTTTTCGACCATGTGCTCCCCGCCTTGCTGCTTGAGGGTTTGCGCCGCCTGTACTATGAAGAGCGCACGGCGCTCTAGCGTGGCCGGGCGTGGCTGTCCGCTGATTTCGGCTTTGGCCGCAGCGTGACGGTATTGTGCAAAAGCGTCCTGCGCCCGTCAGCGCGTGGAGCGTTGCTTGATGTTCTTCCGGCGGCGCTGGCAGGCGTCCCCGCGGGAAGACCTGTGCGCCGTCTGCTGCCACTTGCAGCGGGAAAGCGTGCGCGCAAAGGTTTTGCAGGCGGATTCCCCAAAGTTATAATGCCCTGATCGGCAGATGCGTTACATTGATTGAAAACACGCCCAATGAGGGCAAAGGAGCCACACATGAGCAGCATTGCCTCGGTATTTGGCCGTGAAATTCTGGATTCGCGCGGTAATCCCACCGTCGAGGTGGAAGTGACCCTGGAATCCGGGCTCAGAGCGCGGGCCGCCGTGCCTTCCGGGGCTTCCACCGGCAGCCGCGAAGCTCTGGAAATGCGTGACGGCGACAAAGCCCGTTACTGCGGCAAGGGCGTCACCAAGGCCGTGGACCATGTGAACAGCGAAATCGCCGATGCCCTGCTGGGCATGGATGCGCTGCGTCAGGTGCAGATAGACAATACGCTTATTGATCTGGACGGCACTGACAACAAGTCGCGGCTCGGGGCCAACGCCATGCTTGGCGTATCAATGGCCTGCGCCAGGGTGGCGGCGACTTTTCTTGGCCTGCCCCTCTACAAGTACCTCGGCGGCATCAACGCCAAGGTGCTGCCCGCGCCCATGATGAACATCATCAATGGCGGGGCGCATGCTCCCAACAATCTGGATATTCAGGAATTCATGATCATGCCCGTGGGGGCCATGACCTTCCGCGATTCGCTGCGCATGGGTACAGAAATCTTCCATATGCTTCAGGCGATTCTGAAAAAAGACGGCCATGTCACCAGCGTGGGCGACGAGGGCGGCTTTGCCCCCAACCTCAAGAATCACGACGAGGCTTTTGCGTATATTATCAAGGCCATTGAAGAGGCTGGCTATAACCCCGGCACTGAAGTGGCTCTGGCCATTGATGCCGCCTCCAGCGAATTCTACAAGGACGGCAAATACGTGCTTGCCGGCGAAGGCAAGACCTTCAACAATGCCGAACTGAGCGAATGGCTGGCTGAGTTCACCCGCAAGTATCCCCTTATTTCCATCGAAGACGGCATGGCCGAAAGCGACTGGGACGGCTGGGGTATGCTGACAGCCAGCCTTGGCGACCATGTGCAGCTTGTGGGCGACGACGTTTTTGTGACCAATCCTTCCATTCTGGCCGAGGGCATTGCCGAGGGCGTGGCAAACTCCATCCTCATCAAGCTCAACCAGATCGGCACAGTCACAGAAACTCTGGACACCATTGAAATGGCGAAAGAAGCTGCCTATACCACCGTCATTTCGCACCGTTCGGGCGAAACGGAAGACAGCTTCATTGCGGATCTTGCCGTGGGCGTCAACTCCGGCCAGATCAAAACCGGCTCCCTGTGCCGCTCCGAGCGCATGTCCAAGTACAACCAGCTGCTGCGCATTGAAGAAGAACTGGGCGATGATGCCGAGTTCTTTGGTCCCATGCTGGCGGAATACTATTCGCTGGGTACGGAAGAATAAGGCCGGTTCCGGCATTGATTTCATGATGCAGGCAAGGCCCGCGTCCGCTGTCGGCGGACGCGGGCCTTATTGCACCTGCCGGTACGACATATGTAACATATTGATATTGCGTTGTATTGCTTTTCAGTGCGTCCTGACCAGCGGCGCTGTTCAAGCGGTGAAAAAAGAGGCATGCGCCCTTGAGCTTGGAGCCGGGGCGGTCTATACTGCTAACATCACATGACTCTACGATGTTGGCCGCCCGTGGGCCAAGAAAACAATACATGGAGCAAGCCATGCTAGTAATTGACGGCAAAAAGACCGCACAGGACATCCGCGCGGAGCTGGCCACCGAAGTGGCCGCGGCAACGTCCGGGGGACGTCGCGCCCCCGGTCTGGCAGTAATTCTTGTAGGTGAGGATCCGGCGTCGCAGGTGTATGTGCGCAACAAGGAAAAAGCCTGCGCAGAGGTGGGCATCACTTCCTTCGCCTACCATCTGCCTGCGGAGACCGGTCAGCAGGAACTGCTGGCCCTTATCGCGGAATGCAACACCCGCCCCGATGTGGACGGCATCTTGTTGCAATTGCCCCTGCCCCGTGGGCTGGACGCTCAGGCATGCCTGCTGGCGATTGATCCGGCCAAGGATGTGGACGGCTTTCATCCCGAAAACGTGGGACGTCTTTCATTGGGGCTGCCGGGCTTTGTTTCCTGCACGCCCGCAGGCGTCATGGAGCTTCTGCGTCGCTACAATCTGCCCACCAGAGGCAAGAAGGCCGTGGTGGTGGGGCGCTCGGACATTGTGGGCAAGCCTCTTGCCCTGCTGCTGACCCGCTCCGGCGAGTTTGGCGACGCCACTGTGACCATTTGCCATTCGCGCACGCCCGATCTGGCGGAAGAATGCCGCAAGGCCGACTTTCTGTTCCTTGCCGTGGGCAGGCCGCGCCTCATTACCGGCGACATGGTGCGTCAGGGCGCGGTGGTCATTGACGTGGGTATCAACCGCAGCGAGGACGGCCTGTGCGGCGATGCGGACTACGAAAGCGTCAGCAAAAAGGCCGCTGCCATTACCCCCGTTCCCGGCGGTGTAGGGCCTATGACCATTGCCATGCTGCTTGTGAACACGGTGCAGTCATGGCGGCAGCGCACGGCCCAGTAGCCCGGGCGGTTTGCGAGTGAAGTGCGTTGGCTGCTCCGCAGGGATTTTTCAGAAAAATCCCTGCCACAGGATGCGCACGGGCAGGCCTTGGCCTGCCGCTGGTGAGCATTCAGAGCATTTTCGCATTGAGAGTATCCATTTTCCGTGCTTCCAAAACGTCTGCTTCGGCGCGTAACAGCGCAAACAGATTGCGCATCCTTCAGGGCAGTTTAAAAGTGAAATTGCTCTGGCACTTGAAATGCTCAGGGACTGATGTTTTTTCCTGCTCCCTTCGGGGAGCAGGGGCCTTGATATCCACCATTCGGCTTGCAAGGAGCACGCATGGATTTCAAAACCGCAGTGAAAATCTGCCTGTTGCAAAAGTACTGCGATTTCAGGGGCCGTGCCCAGCGGGCGGAATTCTGGTGGTATGTGCTCTTCGGGGGCATCGTCAATATTGGTCTGGGCATGCTTACCAACGCCGCCCCGCAGGAAGGGATAATGGCTGGCCGTGTGGTCACGGCGGTGCTGCTGCTGCCACATTTTGCCGTAACCGCCCGGCGTCTGCATGATGTCAATCTTTCCGGCTGGATTCAGGTGGTTCCCGTGAGTCTGGCTTTGCTCGGCGGCGCAGCGGTGCATCTTGACTTCGGCACATCCGCGTATATGTGCATCATGCTGGCAGGGTTGAGCGGCCTGTGGCTCCTCATTACCTATGCCAGGCGTGGAACCGTCGGCCCCAACCGTTTTGGGGCAGACCCGCTGGAAACCGGCGCGCCCGCTCGGGGCCAGTCGCAGGGGGCGGCTCAGGGCCAGCCCCAGAGACAAAATCAGGGCCGGGGCAGCGAACAGGGGCAGCAGATGCCGCGTGCCGCTTCCTCCAGCGGTTCCCGCACATCAGGTGATGCTTCCGGCGGCGCTTCCCCCGGCGTTGCTGATGCCGTGCCCGCTCCAGCAAGCATGGCCGACAGCCCCGCCGCGGCCTGGGCCAGACTGGCTTCTGCCCCTGCCGGAAAACAGGGGGGCGGAAAGAACCCGGCCGCCATGCAGCCGGGGCAGCGGGCCGTGCCGGACAAGAGAGACTGACCTGTGTTGTAACATCCGCCGGTCCGCGCCGCGCGCCGCTTTGCGGCATCGCTTGCCAGACCAGCGGCTATAGCGTATGGCCCGGAAATCTTATGCCATACTGTGAGGGCAACTATGTACCGTAATGCAAAAAATGTCGGTTATTATATGATCGGTCAGGGCAGCCTGAGCCAGCTCGGCGACCTTATGGCGCCGCGTCGCAAGGCTGTGTCCGGTCCTGCGGTCTTTTTTCTGGATCATTTCTTTCAGGGCAAGGATCTGGTGGAAAAGCTGCCCGTGGAAAGCGGCGACATGGTGCTCCATATCGACACCACCGGCGAACCCACCACTGACAGCGTGGACGGCTATACCGCCCAGGTGAAGACTTTTCTGAAAGGTGCAGAACCCTGCGCTCTGGTGGCCCTTGGCGGCGGCTGTGTGCTTGATACCTGCAAGTGCGTGGGCAACCTGCTCACCAATCCCGGCAAGGCTGAAGACTATCAGGGCTGGGACCTTGTAAAAAATCCCGCGCCCTACAAGATCGCCATTCCCACCCTGTCGGGAACCGGGTCTGAAACCTCGCGCACGGGCATCATCTGCAATGAGGCGAAAAACATCAAGCTGGGCATGAACAGCGACTTTACCATGTTCGACCAGGTGCTGATGGATCCCGACCTCACGGCCAGCGTGCCCCGCAATCAGTATTTTTATACCGGCATCGACACCTACATGCACTGCTTTGAGAGCATCACCGGCTCCTACCGCAACGTGGTTGTGGATTCTCTGGCTGAAAAGGCCATTGATCTCTGCAAGCAGATTTTTCTTTCGCAGGATATGATGAGCGAAGAAAACCGCGAAAAGATGATGATCGCCTCCTATCTGGGCGGCATGGCCGCCGGGTTTGTGGGCGTGGTGCATCCCATTTCTGCCGGGCTGAGCATGGTTCTGCATATGCGCCACGGCATCGCCAACTGCTATTCGCTGTCTGTTCAGGAAGACATCTATCCCGAGCAGTACAAGGAATTCATGCTCATGATGGAGCGTCAGGGCATTGATCTGCCCAGGGGCATCTGTCAGGGCCTTACCGATGCGCAGTACGACGCTCTCTACGGGGCCAGCATCGTGCATGAAAAGCCGCTGTCCAACCGCCTCGGCCCGGATTTCAAAAAAATCCTCACCAGAGAAAACGTCATCGGGCGCTTCAAGAGCATGTAGCAGGCGGCACAGCGCCGGAACGAGCATGGCGTAAGCCCTGAGAGGCCTATTCTCAAGGGCAAATGCTCCTGAGCAGATCAGCTTTGAAAAAGTGTGAATGCTCCAACGTACATTGCTTCAAGATCATACAGTCTGTCGGCGGCGTGGGCGGAGGCTCCGCCGCCGTCAGGCTCTTTCGGGGCCTCTGCCGTAAAACGGCCGGGATATGCGGCTGCCGGCAGAGCGTCTGTCTGTGGAGTCCCTGTTTCACGGGCATGCCGCCGCACTGCGTCGTCAGCTTTTCCGCTCCGGGCACTGCCCGGAATCTGCCGGTAGCTGACATGCGAAGCGCGGCGCAGCATCGTTCGCAAGATTGGCGCGTGCGGGCCTTGCCCGCGTAGCGCGGCAACTTCAAGCGCAAACTGCTTTATGAGGAGTCTCATGGATATCAAGGTCAATTTCAGCGGACGTGCCATCCGGTACACCGAAGAAGAAATAGCCGTGGTTGTAGAGGCCATGCGCAATGCCGATCCCCTTACCCAGGGGCATCACATGCGCCATTTTGAAAGCAAGTTCGCGGAGTATCAGGGTGTGCCGCAGGGAACCTGCTTTACCACCATGAACGGCTGCTCCGCCCTGGAGCTTTCAGCTCAGCTCTGCCTGTTCAACGAAGGCGATGAGGTGGTTATTCCCTCACACACCTTCACGGCCTCGGCCTACCCCTACATCAAGAAGGGCGCCAGACTCGTCTGGGCCGATGTGGACCTGCACAGCCGCGTGGTTACCGCCGAAAGCATTGAAAAAGTGCTTACGCCGCGCAGCAGGGCCGTGGTGGTCGTGCACCTTTATGGCTATGTGGCCGACATGCCCGCCATTGCCGCCCTGTGCAAGGAACGCGGCCTTATCCTCATCGAGGATGCTGCACAGGCCATCGGGGCCGACGTGGACGGCATCAAGGCCGGAGCCTTCGGGGATATGGGGGTGTTTTCGTTCCATTCGCATAAAAACCTGACCACCCTTGGCGAAGGCGGCATGCTGTACGTGCGCGACCCCAGGCTGGCGGCGATGGTTCCCACCCTGCGGCACAACGGGCATTGCGCCTTTGATTTCGAGCGCCCCGACTACTGGAAGCCCGCCATGGGCAATGTGGACATGCCCATTATCGACGGCCGCATGGTCCCGCCCAACAACTACTGTCTGGGCGAAGTGGAATGCGCCCTGGGGGCCAAGCTGCTGGAACGCATTGACGAGATCAACGAGCAGAAGCGCAGGCGCGCTCTGGATTTCATTGATGCTCTGGCGGACTTTCCCGAACTGGAGTTCCACCGGGTCGACAGCTCCCGCCACAACTACCATCTGCTTGCGGCCCGCATGACCACGGGCGTAGAGGCGCGAGACCGCTTCATGCGCGCCATGTTCAATGAAAAGGGTGTCAAATGCGTGGTGCAGTATATTCCGCTGGACAGGTACGATTACTACCGTCGTCTGGGCATGGGCGAAGCCTGCTGCCCCAATGCCGACCTGTTCTTTGATACCATGATCTCTTTCCCCTTCCAGCACTGGCTGACAGGCGAAGAATTCGACTACATGCTGGCTTCCACCCGCGAGGTGCTGGCGAGCCTGCGCTGAGGCGGCGTTTTTGCCGTCCGGTCGCGTCAGCAATAGAGCCGTTTCAAAGTGAAATTGCTCTGACGGCGCGGGCCGGGAATGGTACTCAAGGGTACTTGACCCGGCCTGCGCCGCTGTGCTCTGCGAGGCGGCATGCCCCCGCGCGGGGTAAGGATGGCGGCTGGCCGCCCGTGTCCCGCCAAAGGTTACAGCCATGTGCGCTCCCGCGCATGACCACTTCGGAACTATCGTGAAAGAACGCTGCATTGTCATACCGGCCATCAAAAAGAATGCCGTTATTCCTGACCAGCTCGTCAAAAAGCTGGCCGGGGTGACGCTTGTGCAGCGGGCCATCAATACGGCGCGGGGCGTGCTGCCCGGCGACGATATCATGGTGCTTACCGACAGTCAGGAAATATCCCTCATCTGTGAACGCGCGGGCGTGGGATTTCGCCGCAACAAGGACATACACTTCACCACGCTGGATATCGTGAGTGAAATGCGCGTCCTGCTGGAAGAACTGGCGGAACGGTACGAGCACTGCATTATTTTGCGCGCATCATGCCCGTTGCTCACCTGGGTGGACGTGGAAGACGCCT
Organism: uncultured bacterium; assembly: GCA_905214305.1. Lineage (GTDB taxonomy): Bacteria > Desulfobacterota > Desulfovibrionia > Desulfovibrionales > Desulfovibrionaceae > Desulfovibrio. The sequence continues at coordinate 2,521 of CAJMLK010000060.1, read as the reverse complement.
GGAAGAAGTATCGCGAGGCGGACGCCGACAGCCTTGTGACCGTGAAAAGCGTGCGTCAGCGTATCTGGAACATGCATGGCGAGGGGCTTGAAGACCTGCTGGATGACGAGACGGAGCACAGGGGCGAAAAAACCCTTGTGGTTGAAAGCCGCGCGTTGATCATGCTGCGTCTTTCGCGTCTGCTGGACCGGGACCGCCAGCAGGGGCGCGGTCGCATCATTCCCTATTTTCTCAACGACAGGGCCATTGAAATACAGGGCTATCAGGACTGGTGGATATGCGAACGCCTGCTTGAGCGGCGGCATGTGGTCTTTGTGGTGGCGGGCTGGCCCGCCATCGGCATGGGGCACGTGTTTCGGGCGCTCATGCTGGCGCACGAGATTACAAGCCATCGGGTCAGCTTTGTCTGCACCCGCGAAAGCGAACTGGCCGTTGAAAGCATCGCCCGCAAGGATTACCGGATCGTCCGCCAGGGGCAGGAAGACCTGGCAGACACCGTGCTGGCCCTGAACCCGGATCTGGTGGTCAATGATATCCTCAACACCACCACGGCCTACATGAAACGTCTTGTGGCCGCCGGGGTGCGCTGCGTGAATTTTGAAGATGAAGGGCCGGGGGCTTCGCTGGCGCGTCTTGTGGTCAATGCCCTGTACGAGGGGGAAAGCACGGACCGTCTGTGCAGCGGGCCGGATTTTTTCTGCCTGCGTGACGAATTTGCCAATGCGGCGCGCAATCCCTTTCGGCCTGAGGTCAAAACCGTGCTCATCACTTTTGGCGGCACAGATCAGCATGACTGCTCACGCCGGGTGCTGGACATCATCGAGCCGATCTGCCGTGCCTACGGAATTGCTGTCCGGCTGGTCGCCGGGCCGGGCTATGCCCACAAGGACGGCATGGAAGCGCACCTGAAAAAGCTGGACAATCCGCTGGTGACCTTTACCTGGGCCACCAACGTCATGAGCCGCATGATGGAAGGCGCGGACCTCGCCATCTGTTCCGCCGGGCGCACGGTTTACGAGCTGGCGCACATGCGCGTGCCCGCCCTTGTGCTGGCAACCCACGAACGTGAGGCGCGCCATACCTTTGCCCGGCCGCGCCACGGTTTTGCCTTTGTGGGCATTATGGATCGTGTCAGCGACGGCAGAATCCGCAACACCTTTCTGGCGATGCTGAAAAATCCGCGCCGTGAGCGCTTCTGGCTGCGACAGGACAGCATGGACTTTACGGTCAACAAGAACCGCGTGGTGCGGCGCATGCTGGGTTTGCTCAACGAGCGGCCTTAGCACATGTACGCTTTTCAACGTCGGCATGCTCTGAAATTTTTATTTCAGGCTGTTGCAGGGGGCGGGTATGAAAATAGAAGCCGCGCCTCCCGGCCTGCCGTCTCAAGGGTGCTCTGCTCCAGTCGCGGAGTGCCGTGCCGTTCAGCAATCCCCACTATCGCCGGACGCGGCGGAGGAAAAACATGACCAGCAAAGGCAAGGTTGTCGCCATTGTTCAAGCCCGGCTGGGTTCCAGCCGCCTGCCGCTGAAATCTCTGCTCTGCCTGCGTGATCTGCCGGTTATCGACTGGGTGACCCGCCGTCTGGGCGCGGCGAGCCGTCTGGACGGCATCATGGTGGCCGTGCCTGACACCCCGCTGGACGTGGTGCTGCTGGAGCATCTGCGCCGTCGGGGCGTGCCCTGCATGGCCGGGCCGGAAGACGACGTGCTGGCGCGCTTCAGCCAGGCGGCCAAACTGGCTGACGCCGGGCTTGTGGTGCGCGTATGTGCGGACAATCCCCTTATCTGGGGTGGAGCCGTGGACAGGCTGGTGGATTTTTACCGCCAGGGTCAGTGGGACTACGCCTATAACCACATTCCGCGCAACAATCTCTGGCCGGACGGGCTCGGGGCAGAGGTGCTTTCACGCGAACTGCTCGAAAGTCTGGATCAGAAGGCCGTGGAGCCTTCGCAGCGTGAGCATTGCCTCAATTACATATGGGACAATGCTGCAACATTCCGCATCGGCACATTCGACCCGGAAGAGGCATGGCTGCGCCGTCCGGAGCTGCGTCTGGACATGGACAGGCCCGACGATTTTCGCCGTCTGGCACTGCGGCCCATCAATCCTGACATGGACGCGAGAGCCATTGTGGATATTTTCGGCTAGAGCCGCGGCCCGTTGCAAGGGGGGCGGGCGCAATGTGCCCGTGCGGTCAGGCATCGAAGCGAGCGTGGCTTAAGCTTTGAGAATGTACATCCTCAAAGTTGATCTGTGCCGGAGGCTTTTGCCCCACAGTCCGCAGCAAGGCGGTTTTTTCCTGAAAGCAGAACGCCATATGCGCACCCTGCTTTCAGGAAAAAACCGCCTTTTCTGTTCCGGGCAAAAGTATGTGCCTGAAAACAGCCTCCCGAGCGGGGGGCCTGCGATGGCGCTGTGCCCGGAAGACGTTGCTGCTGTGCTTTGTTTCGGCAGGAGTATTTTGTGTCAGATTGAAGCAGGAATAAAGGTTTTGGGGGGGCGGGGGTGTGGGGGAGG
>CAJMLK010000059.1 GCA_905214305.1 uncultured bacterium | reverse complement strand
CACCTTGCCTTTTCATTCAACCTTGAGGGTGTTGCACTTGCAAGTTGAATCCGCCGCTAATTGCTCTAGAGCTTTTTAACTTTGAGAATATACATTCTCAAAGTCTGAGGCACTCTCGCTTCGGCGCTTAACCGCGCAAATAGACAGCCCTGCTGTCTTCATCCATAAGCCCTCCGCCAACGGCTGAAGCTGCGCTTGCGCCTCAGTGGCGGGCGTCTGCTCCCGCATCCGCCAGAACAATTTCAAGCAGAAAATCCGCCGCACAGGCCAGTGCCCGGTCACGCATGGCGTCAGGCTGATGCAAGAAGCCTGTAGAGCTGCTGCTGAGGAATGTCATGTATGGACGTGATGGGGTCGGGCGTGCCCTGAAACTCTCCGATAGCCTTTTCAAACCATGCCACATCGTGCCATTGCCCCCCCTTGAATCCCGCATTGCGGTAGATGCCCACAAGGCGAAAGCCCATCGACCTGTGCAGGCCCTCGCTGGCGGCGTTGGGCACTGTAACGCAACCGTACATGTTCCGCACTCCCTGCAACTGAAGAATGGCGCTCAGGACGCTGTAAAGGCGTTTTCCCAGACCCTTGGCCGCGGCCTGCCGGTCAAGGTAGACCGTCAGTTCGGCGTTCCATTGGTAGGCCGCACGCTCCATTGGTCTGTGTGCGTAGGCAAAGCCTATGGCATTGCCGTTTTCTTCGCAGACAAGGTAGGGGTACAGAGCGGCAATGCGCTCGATTCTTCCGGCAAAGTCCTGTTCTGTGGGCAGGGTGCATTCAAAAGTTATGGGTGTTGCCATGTATTGGGCATAAATCCGCAAAAGGCGGCTGCTGTCGGCGGGAGCGGCAAGTCTTATGGCAGGCATGGGCGGGACTCCGGGTTTTTGAGCCTGAAATGAAGGAACGGCTGTTGCGTGAGCGTTTTGCAGGGGGCGCGGCTTGCCGCGCGCAAGCGGAGCGGCTCTGGGCAGGATAATCGTGCAAAGGTGCGTTTTCAGCGGTAACGGCCCGTCGGGCATGGTGTTTGGCAGTGCGGGTGCGGGCGTTTGCGCCAGCCGGGCGGGCCTGTTCCTGTGGCGCATGGGCAGCTTCAAGGCGAAACCGTGGCCTGAGCCTACCCCTCATTGCCGAAGCTTGAAATACCCCCGCAGCAGGCGTCTGGCGGATGCGGCAGTGCCTGCAATGATGCAGATTCCTGCACAGGCAGGGACCCGCTCGCGGGAGAACGGGTCCTGCCAGTGAATGGCGCGCTGAAGACCGTGCGGTCTATCGCGCCGGGCCGGAGGGGTTGACGGATCCCACAAAGGGATACGGTCCGGCAAAGGTCACGTCTGTCGGAATCTGGCACACATGGGTGTTGAGCATGCCGTTTTCATGGTGGTGCAACAGATAGCCCGGGGCCTCCATGCGGAAGGTGTCCCCACCTTCCGGGGAAAGGTCCAGGTCGATCTGCATGGCCGCCGAGGGGGCCGTCATGCACAGCCGCCCCTGCCATTGGGTGATTATGGGCCTGTGCATATGGCCAAAGCACAGGCGAATCTGCGGGTTGTCAGCGGCAATGGCAGCCAGTGCTCCCTGATTTTCAAAAGGCTCGTCCATGGCGCCCATGCCCGTCAGGAAGGGGGGATGGTGCATGAAAACAAGGGTTTGCACATGGGGTCTTTGCGCCAGGGTGCGGGCCAGCCACCTTTCAACCGTCGGAAACAGATGGCCGGAATGTGAGCCGGGGTGCATGCTGTCCACCATGACAAGGCGCAGATCGTCCAGTTCAACCGTGTAGCAGATGTGCGGGGCTGCTTCCGGATCAACGGGGCACCAGCCTTGCAGCACGCTTTGCATCCTGTCGCGTCTGTCATGGTTGCCCGGCAGGGCGTAGACGGGAATGCCCAGAGGTGACAGCGCATCATAAAGGATATGATAGGCGTCGAGGTCGCCGCTGTCGGCAAGGTCGCCGCTGAGCACCATTATATCCGGCTTCTGGCTCATGGTTTTCAGATGCGCCACCGCAGCGTCAAGGCAGCGCCGTGTGTCCACAACCCGGAAGGACAGACTGTTGTCGCCGCGCAGGTGTGTGTCGGAAAGTTGCAATATGCGCATGGTTATCCCTGAACCTGTGTGCTTGCTCCGGCCTGCATGGCGGCGTCATGCGACTGGGCCTGCTGTGCCGCCCTGTTATGGCGCCGCTGGATGGCAAAGGCTGACAGGGCGCTGGTGACACCAGCAATGATGACAAAAATGCAGATATAGGCAGGATTGCCGTCGTTCCAGCGCATAAAGGCCGTGCACAGGCCGGGCACAATGCCTGCCACCAGAAATCCGGGGAACTGATACACTATGGAAATGCCGGTGTAGCGCACTTCAGCAGGAAAAAGGTCAGAAAAAAGCGCTGCTTCAGGCCCGAACACCCCGGCATAGCAGATGCTGAGCGGAATGGCTATGGCAAGGCCGATGATAAACATGTTTCCGCCGCTGCCCTGCATGAGCCAGAACGAGGGAAAGATGGTCAGGGCACAGGCCAGACTTGCCAGCCCGTAAATGCGGCCCCGGCCAAAGCGGTCGGCCAGACGCCCGGCGATGAGAATGAACGGGCACATGAGCAGGGCCGCGATCATGACCGCCGTGAGGGCTTCGGTGCGCGTGACATTGATATACTGCACAAGATAGCTGATGGAAAACACCGCCAGCACGTTGAAGAACACGCCGTCAATCCAGCGCGCGCCCACACCAAGGGCGATATTGCCGGGAAAATTCTTGCATACCGTGACAATGGGCAGGGTCTTCTTTTCTGTCTGGCCTTCTTCCTGCGCCTTGCGGAATTCGGGAGTTTCAAGAATATGCGTGCGCACGTAAAGCGCGATGGCGATAAGCACCACGCTGACGAGAAACGCCAGCCGCCAGCCCCAGGCCATGAACTGATCGTTGGTCAGCAGCCAGGAGAGCAGGGCAACCATGCCCGATGCAAGGCAGAGACCAGTGGCAAGGCCCATCTGGGGGATGCTGGCATAAAAGGCTTTTTCGCGTTCGTTGGCGTATTCATAGGTCATGAGCACCGCTCCGCCCCATTCGCCGCCAAGGCCAAGGCCCTGACACAGGCGCAGGGTTTGCAGCAGGATGGGGGCGGCAATGCCGATGCTGGCGTAGGTGGGGATAAGGCCGATGCCCACGGTGGCTATGCCCATGATGAGCATGGTGAGGATGAGCATGCGCTTGCGGCCCAGCTTGTCGCCGTAGTGGCCGAATATGAATCCGCCGAGGGGGCGGGCCAGATAGCCGATGGCAAAGGTGCTGTAGGCCAGAATGGTTCCGATAAAAGGATCGGAGGTGGGAAAGTAGAGCTTGTTGAACACAATGCCCGCCACGACCCCGTACAGGAAAAAGTCGTACCATTCGATGGTGGCGCCGAGCAGACTGGCGATAACGACTTTGCGCATCTCCTGTTTGGTAGGAACGTGTTTTTGTGCCCGTGCATCTGACATGCTTTCCTCCGATGCTGCCGCCCGTCAGGGACCTCCCGTCGCGCGACTGTTAAAAGTTTTAATTGAACGCGGGAATATTGGGCTTTTTTAGTTAAAAAATATGTTAAATAAATGTTATATTAAATGGATATTATATAAAGATGGCGTAAAACACCGGTCTGCATGTCCGGATAGCATGTCGCAGAATTTAATGTCAATTAAAATATTATTAAAATTTTAAACAATACACACAGCCAGAAACGACCCGGTCAGTCTGGGAAAATTTTTGCCAGTTTTGCGCAATGTTTACGAAATGACGGCATTGTGCGTCCCGCATATTGCGGGTAAGAACATTTCAGGCGTTATGCGTCCGTACACACAGGATATGAATGCCGGAAGGAAAGAAAAGATGACTATTGATGGCGGAAAGCAGGCCGGCATGGGCATGAAAAAGGCAACCCTTGCGGATGTGGCTCAGGCGGCCGAGGTGTCTCCCGCCACGGTTTCGATGATTCTCAACGGGCGGGAAGGGGTGTCTTTTGCCGAGGAAACAGTCAAGACCGTTCTGGCTGCTGCGGCAAAGCTCAATTACACCGGCGGCAGGCGCGGCAGGGTGGCTCCGGGAGCCAGACCTGTCATACTGATCGCCGTGCCCAATGTGACAAATCCTTATTATGCCACGATTATACAGGCCATTCAGCAGGCGGCGGAAAAAAAGAATTACGCCACCTGTGTCAGTGCGACCTACCGCAGTCTTGACAATGAGCTGGCGGCCCTGCAGCTGGCCCGTTCCACCGGCATGGCGGGCATCATATTCGCCATGCTGGCGCATCCGGACGCCATACTGGCGCGTGCCGGGCGCAAGATGCCGCTGGTGGTTATGGGCGATCGGCGCGTGGGCCTTAACGTGGATACCGTGGAACTGAACAACTACGATGCGGGCAGCCTTATTGCCCGGCACATGTGCGAACTGGGCCACAGGCACATGGCCTATATTTCCACATCGCTGGACACCTGCAATCCCATACGGGTGCAGCGCCTCAAGGGCTTGCAGGACACACTGGCCCAGCTTTGCCCCGAGGGACGGCTGCTGGTCAAAAGCCGCGATATTTCGCCGGAAACGGAACTGGAAAATCTGCTTATCGAGCACACCGTGGGCCATGAACTGGCACGAAGCTGCTTTGACGACAAAAAAATCACAGCCTTTGTGGCAGTCAATGACATGGTGGCGTACGGGGTCATGGATGCCGTGATCGACGCGGGGCTGAGCATTCCCGGCCATTACAGCGTCTGCGGATTCGACAATCTCTGGCCCTCGCATTTTGCCCGCGTGTCACTGACAACCATCGAGCACTATATCAAGGACAAGGGGCATAATGCTCTGGAACTGCTGCATGCGAGAATCAGCGGGCAGCTTTCCAACAGAAACATAACGAGGGTCGAGGTCAGTCACAAGCTCATTGAACGCGCCTCCACCGGCGCTCCCCGGCCTGACTGAGCCGAAAGACCCCAACAGCCATGATACGTATGGCCACGTACTGGAACTGCCTGTTTGCCTATGCATAGCCATTTGACCCGTCAGCAACTGGAAGCTCTTACCCTGCGCTGGGAGCAGTGGGAAGGCGAGGCCGCCACCAGGGCGCAAAAAATCGCCCGTGCCCGTCTGCATCTGCTTTTTCTGGTCTTTCGCTATGGGGGCCTGCGCCTTGGCGAAGCCCTGAGCCTTGAGCCGTGCCGCGCCATTGATACCGTTACGGGCATGATGCGTGTGCCCGGGGTCAATGCGCGCGAAATCCTGCTGCCTTTGAGCGCCATGCGCCACATCCGGCGTATTCTCGGCCTGCCGCAGGCTGCGGAACCGGATTTTCTGCGTTTTGATCAGGGCTTTGTGCGCAAGAAGTTTTATGCCGTGGCTGAGACAATGGACCTGCCAGCCGCTATGGTGGGGCCGCGTGCCATCCGTTATTCGCGCGGGCTTGAGCTGCTTGCCCTGCATGTGCCCATGCCGCTGGTGCAGAAATTTCTGGGCCAGCAGGGGGCCGCACAGCTGAGGGCGTTTCTGAAATTTTCCGGCGGTGAGGCGTGTCGCCTTCTGGCCGGGCAAAAGGCCGGGACGGAAAGTGCCCGCCATGGCGGCCCGCCTGTCGCGGCTGATGACGGAACGAACCTGTTTTTCGGCGTGGTCAGTGGCATCAGCTCCGGCATGCGCAAGATTCAGGTTGAGCTGACCACATTTTCCGATGTGCGGCTCACCTGTCTTTGTTCGCCCGAAGAGGCGGGCCTGCTCGAACTGCACGAAAATCAGGTGCTGAGCGTCCATGTGGACCCGGAGCGTATTGTGATCTGCACGGAAAAAACCTCTGCCAGCCTTGCCAACTGTTTGCGCGGCGTGGTAGAAAGCCTGCATGCGGACATGGTGGAAACCTTTGTCTGCCTTGGGCTGCCGGACGGTACGACCCTGCGGGCCACCCTTGACACAAGGGCCGTGGGCAAGCTGCACCTTGGTGAGGGCAAAAAGGTTTTTGCCTGTTTTCCTGCCGGGGCGGTGCGCCTGCTGGCTGACTGATTTTTTACCCGCTCGTCTTTCTTCTTCCTTCTCCTTTCTTTTTTCCTTGTTGCGCCGGTTGAAAAAATCGTGAGGCTGCTGTTTTCGTTTTTTTTGCCCGCGCAGCGTACAGGCGCGAGTGCCTCTTCAGCTGTTTCGGCGCGTACGCGGCTTATGTCAGGCTTATGTCAGGCTTATGTCAGGCGATGCCGGGCAGAGGTTGGGCAGGTCTCCGGTGCGGGCGGGATCAGTCATGCTTTGTACGCAGGCGGCGTATTACATGATGGTATCGTGCATGCAAGGGCCTGTGGCCTGCCTGAATCCGGCCTGAATCCGGCCTTTGGCCTGTCTGCAACGGACCTGTAGCGGGCCTGTAGCGGGGCAGATTCTCTGAGCCGTGCCCCTGCCCGCATCTTTAATATCACGCTTTCTTATGATACCGTGAACATCATGCCCGCAGCCTGTTTCAGACTGCGGGGCTGTTAACGTTTTCAACAGGAGTGTACCGATGTTTCGTATGTCCCGCCTGTTTCTGACCGCCTGTGTTCTTGGTTCGCTGTTTTTTGCCCCTGGGGCGCGTGCTGCGGATGTGCTGATGATGGCAACCACCACCAGCACCCAGGATTCCGGCCTGCTGGAATATCTTGAGCCGTTTTTCAAAAAGGAAACCGGCATCGAGCTGAAGTGGGTGGCCGTGGGAACCGGCAAAGCGCTTGAAATCGCCAAAAACTGTGATGCGGACGTGCTGTTGGTGCATGCCCCGGCTGCCGAGATGGAATTTGTTCAGGCCGGGCACGGCATAGATCGCCGTCAGATCATGTACAATGACTTTGTCATTGTTGGCCCGTCATCTGACCCTGCCGGAGCCGCCGGAAAAGGCAGCGCAGAGGCCCTTGCCCGCATCTTCAAAAGCAAGGCGGGCTTTGTGAGCCGTGGCGACCAGTCCGGCACGCACAAGGCCGAGCAGAAACTCTGGAATCAGGCGGGCATCACCCCTGACCGGGGCCCGGCGTATTTCTCCGCCGGGCAGGGCATGATGGCCACGCTGAATATGGCGGCGGAAAAAAAGGCCTACGCCCTGACCGACCGGGGAACCTGGATCACCTTTGCCGACAAGGCGGGCAAGGACAATCCCCTAAGCATTGTGGTGGAAGGCGATACGGCGCTGTTTAACCAGTACAGCGTCATCACGGTCAATCCCGAGCGTTGCCCCAAGGTCGACAGGGCTGCGGCGCAAAAGTTCGAAGACTGGTGGGTTGCGCCGTCCACCCAGCAGAAAATCGCTGACTATACGCTGAAGGGCAAGCAGCTTTTCTTTCCCAATGCGGGCAAGTAGCTGAAAACAGCCGCGCGGGGATGAGAGCGGCCGGGCCGTTTTTGCCCCGCGCGGTTTTTATGTCTTTTTTTACCGGCATATTGCTGCCGTCGGGTTCGGACGCGTATGGACTATCTTGTCAACGGCATTTCCGGTGCATTTTCTCTTTTGATGCACATGGATGCAGCCACGCTTTCCGCCGTGCGCGCCACTCTGCTTTCCACCTGCTATGCCATGACTGCTTCCCTGCTGCTGGGCTTGCCGACGGGTTTTGTGCTCGGGTACTGCTCTTTTCCCGGCAAAAGGGTGCTGCGCCTTGTTTCCGACACTCTTCTGGCTTTTCCCACGGTTCTTATCGGCCTGCTGGTCTATGCGCTCATAACGGCGCGTGGCCCCCTTGGGCAGTACGGCCTGCTGTTTACCCTGCCGGGCATGGCCGTGGGGCAGGCTCTTCTGGCCCTGCCCATTGTGGTCTCGTGGACTGCGCAGGCTGTGGAAAATCTGGACCCGCGCTGTCGCGCCACCCTGCTGACCCTGGGGGCCAAGGGCTGGCAGATGGCGGCGCTTTCATTGTGGGAATGCCGCTATTCCATAGGCATGGTCTGCATCACGGCCTTTGGGCGCGTTATCACCGAGGTGGGCGTTGCCATGATGCTCGGCGGCAACATCCGTTATGCCACCCGCACCATGACCACGGCCATTGCGCTGGAAACCAGCAAGGGAGATTTTGCCCAGGGCATAGCTCTGGGGCTTGTGCTGCTGCTGATGGCCTTTGCCGTCAATCTGGCGCTGGCCTTTTTTCGGCACAGGGGGCGCGCGTGAAAACCGTACTTTATGAAGGCCGCGATCTGGTGCAGATGTATGGCGGCCGCATTGCCCTGAACGTGCCCCGCCTTGAGGTGGCAAAAGGCGAAACTCTGGCGCTCACCGGGCCGAACGGCTGCGGAAAGTCCACGCTGCTTCGCCTGCTGGCTTTTCTGGAGCGTCCGGCGGGGGGAACGCTCCGCTATGCCGGAAATGCCGCAGCCAGCAGGCAGGAAGTGACGCTTCTGCTTCAGGAATCCTATCTGCTGCGCATGAGTGTGTTCAATAATGTGGTGCTTGGTCTGCGTTTGCGGCATGACGCGGCCCCTGCACGGCACGCCTATGAGCAAAGCATGCGGGCCGTGGGTTTTGACAGCCCGTGGGACTTTGCGGAGCGCGGTCCGGCGGAGCTTTCCGGCGGCGAGCGCCAGCGTGTGGCTCTGGCTGCGCGCCTGTCCCTGCGCCCCCGCGTGCTGCTGCTGGATGAACCTACCGCCAATGTGGATGCGGCCAGCGCTCTGGCGGTTGTAAGCGCCATCAGGGCCTGTCGGCGCGAGGGCGTAACCGTGATCTGCGCCACACACGACCCGGCCCTGATCCGCACTCTTGCCGCCCGCGAGCTGCAGCTCGGCAAACACTGGAATGAGGCTGTCGGGGCTTTTTCGGCATCCTGATGGCAGTGTTGTGCCGTGCGCACGAAGCATCCCCATTCCTCTTCCTTTCCCGCGCAAGGTCTGGACCCGGAGCCTCTGACACTTTAGAGCAATTTCACTTTGAAATTGCTCTGGCGGATGCGGGAGCGGACGCCCGCCGCGCAGGCGCACTTTGTCTGCGCGCTTAAACGCCGGAGCGGCATCCTGAAGCATTGAAAATGGATATTCTCAATGCGAAAATGCTCCAAGCGCTCCAAATGCTCCAAATGCTCGCTTGCGGCTGGAAAAAGCCTGCCTGATCGCATTTCGTGGCAAGGGTTTTCAGGAAAACCCCTGCCGAACAGAAGCGTCTTTCGGGGGGATTGTCCCCTTTTTTCCTCTTCCTCTGTCCACTGCACAAAAAAGCGTGTCGATTTTTTTGCGAACTTGCTGTTTTTTTTCCGCATGGGGTAAAAGGTCATAAACACATACAGGCGCGGCAGCGCGCTTTGAAGGAGGCTTCATGTTTCGTTTTCTGCGCGTCAATATGGCGACCAAAACCTGTGTTTTTGAAGAAATACCCCAGGAATACGCGGGCCTTGGCGGCCGCGCGCTGACCTCAACCATTGTGGCGCGCGAAGTGCCGCCCACCTGCACGGCCATCGGCCCGCACAACAAGCTGGTTTTTGCGCCGGGTCTGCTCGGCGCCACCAACAGCCCCAATGCCAATCGTATTTCCGTGGGCTGTAAAAGCCCGCTCACCGAAGGCATCAAGGAATCCAACGCCGGTGGTCAGCCCGGCGGCCATCTGGCCCGGCTGGGCATTCTTGCCGTCATTGTGGAAAACATGGCTGAGGAAGGGCAGTGGTGGCAGCTTGAAATAGGCAAGGATCACGCCAGACTCCTGCCTTCCGACGTGGCCGGGCTGAACAACTTTGATGCCGTGGCGAAACTTGTGGAAAAGCACGGCGATGCATGCAGCTATATCAGCATCGGCCGGGCGGGCGAGTTCAGGCTTACAGCCGCTTCCATTGCCTGCACCGACCGCGAGCTGCGCCCCATGCGCCATGCCGGGCGCGGTGGCGTCGGGGCGGTTATGGGCTCCAAGGGCCTCAAGGCCATCATCATCAATCCTGAGGGTGGCAAAAACCAGCCCCTGCAGGATGAAAAGGCTTTTCGCGAGGCGTCCAAGCGCTTTGCCAAGGCTCTGGCCGAACATCCCATTACCAGCAAGGGCCTTGCGGAATACGGCACTGCGGTGCTCGTCAATATTTTGCACGAGGCCGGGGGCCTGCCCACCGCCAACTTTACCGTGGGCCGCTTTGACAAACACGAGAGCGTATCGGGCGAACTGCTGAACCAGATGACCAGGGAACGCGGCGGCACGGTGGCCCACGGCTGCATGAGCGGTTGCATGATCCGTTGCAGCGGCATTCTGCCGGACAAAAAGGGCAAGTTTCAGAGCAAATGGCCCGAGTATGAAACCCTGTGGGCTTTTGGGCCGCATTCCGGCATTGGCGATATGGATGCCATTTCCAAATACGACTACCTGTGTGACGACATCGGCGTGGACACCATTGACGTTGGTGTGGCCATGGGCGTGGCCATGGCCGGGGGGGCCATCCCCTACGGGGACGCCAGGGCCGTCATGGATGCCATGCACGCCATCAGTGAAGGCACACCCCTTGGGCGCATCATCGGCTGCGGCACGGCAACCACGGGCCGTGTGTTTGGCGTGCGGCGCGTTCCCACGGTCAAGGGCCAGAGCCTTCCCGCCTATGACCCGCGTTCGGTCAAGGGACAGGGCGTTACCTACGCCACGTCGCCAATGGGTGCTGACCACACTGCCGGTTACGCGGTAACGGCCAATATCCTGAGCAGCGGCGGCACGGTTGATCCCCTGAAAAAGGAAGGGCAGATCGAGCTTTCGCGCAATCTTCAGGTGGCTACGGCTTCGGTGGACTCGGTGGGCCTGTGCCTGTTTACGGCCTTTGCCATTCTGGATGTGCCTGACGCTCTGCCCGCCATTGTGGACATGCTCAACGCCAAGTTCGGCTGGCAGCTCACGGGTGACGATGTGGTGACCCTGGGCCAGCGCATCCTTTCCACAGAAATCGACTTCAACCGCCGCGCGGGCATTACCCAGGCCGCGGACGTGCTGCCCGACTTCTTTACAGATGAAAAATTGCCCCCGCACAATACCACGTTTGACATCACCCACGACGAACTCAAAACCGTGTTCAACTGGATTGAAGAAAAGTAGCAGTCTGTTAGAGCAGATTAACTTTGAGAATATACATTCTCAAAGTTTAAGGCACGCTCACTTCGGCGTTTAACCGCGCAGATAAACTGCGCTTACGCCTCCGTAGCGAACGTCTGCTCACGCAGCCGCCAGAGCAATTTCAAAGTGGAATTGCTCTAGACAGTGTCGTCACGAGATGAATTTGCTTGGTATATCAAGGAGAACGAGCCTTTTGTGCAGGGAGTGTACTCTTATGGTACTCGGCCGGAATAAAAGGCGAAGTTCGATGCAGAGATACCGGGAAAGGCGCTCGTGACGACACTGTCTAAAAGACCGTCGTTCCGGCATGTCCGGGCGGCGGTCGCAAAATTTTGTCTTGCGCGCGGGGACGGGCGACCGGCCCTGACGGCAGAAAGGGCCGCCCGCCGGATTGCGCACTGCATCCGGGCAGAAAAGAAACTTGCACCAGACGCGGACTGGGCCGGGTGCGAATTGGCCGGGTGCTGGCGTTGGCGCGGCTTCGTATAGGCACAGGCAGCAGGCGGGCTTCTCTGCGTCTACGCAGGCTCGGCTTGACGCCAGCCCGGCGGCATGCCCATATGGAACAGTTCCATGATGAAAATGTTTCTGGATGGCCGCCCGTGCGGATGAGGAGTTCCTATGCACCTGACCGTAAAGCTGAGCACCACGCTGCGCGACCATGTGCCTGACTACAGCCCTGAAGAGGGCTTGTCAGTCGCCATGCCGGAGGGCAGCAGCGCGGAAAGTCTGGCCCGTCATCTGGGTCTGCCGCTGCAAGACATCAAGATTGTCATGATCAACGGGCGCCAGCGCAAGGCGGGCGATCTCCTGCGCGACGGAGACCGCGTGGCCTTCTTCCCGGCTGTCGGTGGAGGCTAGGCGTCCGTTGAACATGGCATCATCACTGCGGGCTTTTTTCAAGCCCTATCTGCGCGCCATCTACCCCGCACGCTCTGCCGGTGCTGCGCCCGGCGGGTGCGGCGCTTCGCGGGAAATATGGTTTGCGGCCATGACGGGCATACGCGCCTGGGCGGCCGGGCAAGGTCTGCCCACGCGCGAGGCTGTGGCGCGTCTTGTGACGGCCGGTATCTGGCCCGAGAGCTTCCGCCGCAACTACGGGCTGTTTTCCGCGCAGGACATGGCGCGCCTGCTGCGTTGCCGTGTGCTTGTGCTCGGCTGCGGCGGCCTTGGCGGGCATGTGGCCGAACTGCTGGCCCGCACGGGTGTCGGCTTTTTGCGCCTTGTGGACAATGATGTTTTTGACGAAAGCAATCTCAACCGCCAGCGCTTTTGTGCAGAAAGCACGCTGGGGCGTCCCAAGGCGCTGGCTGTGGGGCAGGCCCTGACGGATATCGCCTTTCATCTGGAGGTCGAGGCCCTGCAGGTGGAGGCCAGTGAAGCCGACATGCCGGAACTTGTGAGCGGCATGGATGCTGTAGTGGACTGTCTGGACAATATCGGGGCCAAGCTGATGCTGGAAAAAGCCTCGCTGGCAGCGTGCAGGCCGTTTATACACGGCTCCATTCTGCGCGAAGAAGGTTTTGCCTATGCCAACTCCGGGCCGGATGCCTGTCTGGACGTTCTTTATCCAGAGGGACAGGGGGCGGAAGAACTGGCACTGTCCCGGCGTGAGGCCGTGGGAACTCTTGCCCCGGCAGCCGTGGCCTGCCTGATGGCAAAGCTGTGTCTGCGGGCCTTGACGGCTCCCGCGCCCGCTCATGCTTTCGCCGGTGCAGGCGATGCCGCCCATGCCGCATGCGATGCAGAGGCCATAAGTGGAGCGGTGGCGCCCCCGGCGTCATCGTCCGTTCGCTCTCCCCTCTATCACCTTGATCTTTCTGTTCCAGAGCTGGAGCGCTTTTTCTGGGACTGACAACACACAGCCGTGCCGCGCAATGTTGTCGGCACGGTAAATGGGGTCAGCCCAGGTAACGGCAAAGGCGTGGTCAGCACCTGTGCCGTGTCTGTTCCGGGCATGCGCAGAGACTGTTTCAAGCCTGAGCAGTGCTACCTTCCGTCATATTCCCAAATGATCTGTCCTGTTTTTTCCGTGTGATAGCCGCCCATTGCGGTCACGGTCTGCAAAAATTCCGGCCCGCGGATGACATCGATCAGTGCCCGCATGGCCGGACTGTCGTAAAAGCGGCGCGGAATGACCAGATCATATTCCTCCACCCCCACAGGCACAAAGGGCAGCCCCAGTGCGTTGGCCGCAGCCCGCACGGCAAGCCCGGCGTCGGCCCGGCCTGAAAGCACGGCGGCCGCCACGTTCATGTGGGTATATTCCTCATCGCGGTATCCGCTGATACTTGCAGGGCTTACGCCCAGACAGGCCAGTTTGTAGTCCAGCAGCACACGGGTGCCGCTGCCGCGCTGGCGGTTGACAAAGCGCACGCCGTCTCTGGTCAGATCACTGATGCCGCTGATGTCCAGCGGATTGCCCGGAGCCACGATGATGCCCTGCTCCCTGTCCACAAGGCGCAGCAGCACCATCGGTTCTTCAAGATTCTGCTCAATGGCCTTGCGGTTGTATTGGCCGGTTTCCGCATCAAGCAGATGGCAGCCCGCAAGATGGCACTGGCGGCGCGCGAGGGCCATGAGGCCCCCCAGAGAACCCACATGGGCGGATGTGAGGCGAAAGCGGGGGTGGGTTTTGCGCAGCAGGCTGTCCAGCAGGTCCAGCGTATTATCGTGGCTGCCGATGGCAAGAAGCGCGCCGTCCAGAGCGTTGCGCGGACGCAGCAGCTCCACGGTAACGGCCATTCCGGCGTCACAGCCCTCACTGTCTCGCGAGACACGCACAATACCGTCGGCGCGGCTCAGGCTGGTGATGGTTCCCGCGCCCCGGGGCAGGGGCACGGCAACAATGTTGCCATCCACACGCCCCAGTTTCACGCGCAGGCGTTCCTCCATGCCCGGACGCGAGGGCAGGGCATTGCAGGGGATGGCGGTGGCCTTTTCCCGTTCCGGGGCGGGCCTTTTTTGCCAGAGCGCCAGCAGAGGCAGCACAAATTCCTCCAGGGCGACGCCCGCCGAAACGGGATAGCCCGGCACGCCGATAACAGGCTTGCCGCGCACCACCGCCAGCACCGTGGGCTTGCCGGGCATGACGGAAATGCCGTGAGCGACCACCTCGCCCAGCGATTGCAGCACATGGGCCGTATAGTCGTGACTGCCCGCCGAAGAACCGGCATTGACAAGCACCATGTCGGCATCAGCGTCAAGAGCGGCGGTCACGGCAGCGGCAATGGCTTCCGGCTGATCGGGAACCACAGGCAGGGTGAGGGATTCGCCCCCGGCTTCCGTAATCATGGCGGTAAAAATCAGGGAATTGAATTCGGGCAACGTTTTTCCGGAGCGCAGGTCTTCTTCGCGCGCCTGCTCAAGAGGGACGATTTCAGAACCGCTGGGAATGATGAAAACGCGCGGCCGGACGAACACGGGGGCCTCAAGAATGCCCCCCGCCGCCAGCGCGCCCAGATCGTACGGCCCAAGGCGGGTTCCGGGCGGAAGGATGATTTCTGTAGCCACCATGTCTTCACCCATTTTGCGCACATGCTGCCAGGGAAAAGCGGCTTTTTCGATCACGGCCCACTGCGTGTCGCCGGCATCTTCGATATTGATGTTTTCTACCATGATAACCGCATTGCAGTGCGGCGGCAGCGGGTGGCCGGTATTGATCCAGTGGGCCTGCCTGCCCATTTCAAGCCGCAGAGGCTTGCGGGCGGAGGCGCTGAAGGTGTCTTCGGCATTGACCGCAATGCCGTCCATGGCAGCGCCGTGGAAGGCGGGCGAGGAGCGGAGCGCTTCCGCCGGGCGGCTGAGAACGCGGTGCAGGGCTGCGGTCAGCGGAACGTTTTCTTCCGGCAGGGCGAGTGAAGCCGCCTGAAGGCGCTCGAACCAGCGTTTCCGCGCCTCTTCGGGCGCAAGCAGAGTGAGGTAGGTATTGCGCTTCATGGCTTGTCTCCGTAGTTGGCGTATGCGTTACTACTACTGAAAAAGCTCCACCATAACAATATCACCAGCAGCAAAGCCCTCGCGGTTTTCGGGGCAGACCAGCAGGCCGTCTGCCGCCGCAAGCCCCGTGATCAGG
Organism: uncultured bacterium; assembly: GCA_905214305.1. Taxonomy (GTDB): domain Bacteria; phylum Desulfobacterota; class Desulfovibrionia; order Desulfovibrionales; family Desulfovibrionaceae; genus Desulfovibrio. The sequence goes on along the minus strand of CAJMLK010000059.1, from coordinate 2,079 downwards.
CCGGAAGCCCCTGTGATAGGCTCGGCTTCATACAGGGCCTGTCCGGCCATGGAGCCGGAAGATGCGGGATGTGCGGAAGAGGTGGAAAGTTCGGGTGAGATTGCGGGCAAGGGGCGCAGGCGTACGCGCAGGTAATCGCGGCGGCCCTGGGCGGATGCGATGGAGCGGAGCAGCACCGCCGGTACGCGCGCGGGTATTTCCGGCTCTGTGCGGCCTTGAAGGTGGTGCAGCAGGGGGACAAGAAATACCCGTGCACAGATAAGCGCGCTGACCGCGTGGCCGGGCAGGCCCACGAGGCAGACGGTGCGCCCGTCCACGACGGCACGGGCCAGAATAAAGGGCTTTCCGGGGCTGATTGCCACGCCGTGCGTCAGGATTTCCCCCTGTGGCAGGGCGGCAAAGGCTTCGACCGTATGGTCGCGGGCTCCGGCCGATGAACCGCCTGACACAACAACAATGTCATGCCCGGCCGCAAGTTGGACAAGGGCTGTTTCGAGTTCGCGCGCATTGTCGCGCACAAGCCCCGCCCGTGTTGCCTGCGCACCGGCCTCGCAGCACAGGGCAGTGAGGCTGTGGGCGTTGATGTCGCGTATTTTTCCCGGCGGCGGGGTTTCTGTGGCGGGAACAATTTCATCGCCGGTGGAAAGCACGGCTACGCGCGGCCTGCACCGCACCGTAGCGCTGGTGACACCAAAGGCAGCCAGCAGGCCGATATCCTGCGGCCTCAGAAGGTGTCCTGCAGGCAGAAGCCTGTCGCCCGCCGCAGCGTCGTCGTCAGAAAAGACAATATTGTCGCCGGGGGCCTGACTGCGGGTAAGCTCCACCAGATTGCCGCCCGCCGGGCGGGAATATTCCACCATGACCACACAGTCCGCGCCCTGGGGCAGCATGCCGCCGGTTGCTATGCGGGCCGCCTGCCCCTCCGCAAGCGTGAGGTCGGGCCTGACCCCCATCGGGCAGTCGCCCGCGCATTCCACAAGGGCAGGGCTGCCCTCCTGCGCGCCGAACACATCGCGCGCCCGCACGGCGTATCCGTCCATGGTGGAGCGGTCGAAACCGGGCAGATTTTCCGGCGCGAAAAAATCCTGTGCCAGCCGTCGGCCGTGGGCGTTATCCAGAGAAACGCCTTCATGCGCAAGCACGGGGAACGAACAGATGTGTTCAAGAACGGATTCCACGGACTGCAAGGTCAAAAAAGCTTTCATGTCTGGCCTCCGGACGGCTTTTCCAGTTTTGCCCGACGCGCAGTTGCGCAGCAGGAAAAACGGTGTGCGCGGCTTGGGCGCAACTGACGGGAGCATATACGAAAAAAGGGTTTACGACATGCGTAAACCCTTAATTTCTGTGGAGCCAGCTGCGAGAATTGAACTCGCTACCTGCTGATTACGAATAGGTGTACGTTCTTCTCACCAGGATTCACCACAGCTCTTTTTTGCCGGATTCCATTGTCCTGGCTGGAATATCTGGCTAAGCCTGAATCACTGCATATCATTCGCAAGGGTAGGATGACAAGGCTAAAAAGGGCATTTCCTACACCGTAGGGTAGGATGAAGGTAGGAAGAACATGGCTACAAAATACGAAAAAACGAGCGAAAAAGGCGTCTACCGCTATTACCAAAAAGAACGCTTCCAGGGCAAACCTGACGAGACTTTTTGTTTCAGCTTCAAAGTGGACGGCAAAAAATTCTGGCCCACTGTCGGCAGAAAGAGCGAAGGCGTAAAGGTGGCTTATGCCGCTGCGAAACGCGAAAGGTTTATGGGTTTCCTTCGCGCTGGCGTGGTCAAGCCCGAAGATTGCTATGGTGAATGGGATACACCGGAAAACCACGCGCTTTATGCTGCGAAAATGACCGGTGGAAAAGCCACGGTGACGCTGGCTCCCGCTTACGCTGAGCCGGAACATTCCCCCGTACAGCTTATAGTCAATCCTGCCCCACAAGAGATCAATCAGATTTTGCTTGCCGGAGAAAGCGAAGCGCAGCGGGATATAACCTACGGCCAAGCGTTTGAGATTTTTAAGGCAAAATGAGGTAGGTCGTCAAATTCGAACGCCATGTTAAGCGGCAATCGGCAGCTTTG
>CAJMLK010000058.1 GCA_905214305.1 uncultured bacterium | reverse complement strand
GTTGACGTGCCCGTGGAATTCGTGGGAACCTCGCGCGGCGTGAAGCTGGGCGGTGTGCTTGAAACCTACCGTGAAATGGTGCGCCTCACCAGCAAGCCGCTGAGCATGCCCCAGAAGATCGTTGTTGACGTGACCGACATGGGCATCAACGACACCATCAGCGTGGGCGACCTCAAGCTGCCCGAAAACGTGCGCGCCGAATATGATCAGAACTACGCGCTCGTGACCGTCATCTCCAAGAGCAAGGACGACGCCGAAGGCGAAGGCCAGGAAGGCTAATCCGGCTTTCGGCCGGCAGAGAAGTCTGCCGGGCTGTTTACAAGCATTTATGGCCGGTTCCTCACGGAGCCGGCCTCCTTTTTGGAGCGGCTTACGCTCAGGCAGCTTCACCAGCACCCGTTCTGGCGTCTGCCTGATCCCATGCCCGCCCCATCGCGCAGGCCCTGCTTCAGTTTTTTCTGAAAATGCGCGGATCACGGCGCAGCATCATGCATTTGTGTTGCCAGACGACAATCACGCGCTCAACACCTTGAAAATATATATTCTCAAAGGTAAACTGCCACCCAATTGCACGAAAAGGTTCTGTAGCCGCCTGAGCGGGTGGTTGCCGCCCGGTACACGCGCAACACACCTGAGCGCCGAAGCGCCGGTACGCGCGCCTTGCTGGTTTTCATTGTTTTTACTTTCAAAAATGCCATGCTCCCGAATATGCCGCACCACGACGTGACCTATCATTCCCTGCGCCCCCTGGGCAGCAGAGCAAGCCTGGAGATGTGGCCCAAGCCCCGGGCCGGGGTCATGCTGTTTTATCCGGGAACCATGCTCTCGCCCTTGCAGTACAGGCCGCTTATTTCCGCCCTGCATGAAGCGGGTTTTGGCGTTGCGGCCCTGCACTTCACCGGGCATGGGCGCAACAGCCACTGGACGGGCTTTACCTTTGACGACCTCGTGCGGGACACACTGGCTGCGGAACAGTGGTTGCGTAAACGGGGGCACAGCCACATCGCGGTTTGCGGTCACAGTCAGGGCGGCATTCTTGCTCTGGCGCACGCCGCGGCCTCGCAGAAGCTCATGGCGGCCTTTCCCATTACCGGGATCCTGCCGCAAAACGATCAGGTTATGGACCTGACAATTTTTCGCCGCTGGAGTGGCAACAGGCAGAATTTTACGGACGTTCTGCGCGCTCTGGCCCGCTGGCTGCCGCGCCTGCCCATGCCCTTGCAGTCGTACCTTTCCGTACGACGCATTGTGGCCGGGGCGCGACGCATCGTTTACAACAGAAAGCAGTGCCGCATGAGCTATCCGCTGGCCTATCTGTCCAGCCTTCTCTCTGCCTCCATAAACGAGCAGATGCACTGTCCCCTGTATTTTTTCAGCGCGGTCAATGATGCCCTGTTCACTCCGCTCCTGATTCAAAACACCTTTGAGCAGCTACGCGCACCGCAGAAAAAACTTGTCTGGCTGCCCGGCGGGGGCCATCTGGCCGCCATGAACCCTGCCCTGTGCCACCATGTGGCACGGCATGCGGCCGCTGCCTGCGCCGGTCTGGGGCTTCCCCTGCGTCTGGAAAAAACACGTCACGCGCTGGGAGGCGCAGCTTATGGATTATAATGGCGTTCTGGTGGGTCTGGGCAATCCGGGCGCACGCTATGAAGGCACACGGCACAACTGCGGCTTCGCTCTGGTGGACGCCCTTGTGGACTTCGGCCGCCGCCACGGCGTTGTGGACGAAATGAACGGCGGCAAATTTGCCTGCCAGTTGTGGCGAGTGCGGCTGCCGCGCCTTGGGGGCAGCTGGCTGGCCGCCAAACCGCAAACGTTCATGAACCTCAGCGGACAGTGCGTGCAGCCCCTGCTGGCCTGGCACAAGCTCAAACCACAGGACCTTGTGGTGGCTCACGACGAACTGGACATTTCGCCCGGTGAACTGCGTTTCAAGTTCGGCGGAGGCAATGCCGGACACAACGGCCTGAAGTCCATAACCGAACTTCTCGGCACGCCGGATTTTTACCGCCTGCGCATGGGCATCGGCCGTCCTCCGCATAAGGGAGACGTGACCAACTGGGTTCTGGGGCGCCCCCAGGGCGAAGACGCTGAAAACCTTGAACGCAGCCTGCCGACAGCACTGGATGTTCTGTTCACCTTTGCAGAGAAGGGGCTGGACAGCGCCGTACGCACAGCAGGAAAAACCGCCAGACCGCGCAAGCCCGTCAGCAAGCCCGTCAGCAAGCCGAACAGCACAACCGCCGGCGATGAAGCGCGGCCCGGCAGCCCTGAAACCTCGGCCTGTGCACAAAAACAAGACAAAATGTAATCGGGCGTGACGGCATGAACTTTTCATGCTATATGTTCAGGCATACAGAGAGCAGAGGCGTTAGTGAATGCCGTGTGCAGCGCAGACAGATAGCCCTGCTGTGTTCGCGGCAGTCGTTGACGAGCCTGCGAGCCTTATGAATGGCGACAGTGATTGTGTGGAAACAGGCGGATCGTTACACATGATGCCGCAAGTACAGTTTCCTGCGTTACAGGGCCTGAAGCATCCGCTCCCTTGGGCAGCGGCTGCAGCTGCATGCGCACCCTGACGGCGGGCGACTGTTCAAGCTGCCACCAGAGCAATTTCACTTTGAGATTGCTCTGATCCGTAAATGTTGCGCTGTTTTGCTGTAAGCGGCCCATCAAGGCAACCAACAGCCAAGCCCTGTGCTTTTTTTGCTTTTTCGGCTGGACTCTTCAGCACATTTAGACTACTATCTTTGAAGAGTAAGTTTCCAACTCATCTTTTATTCAAACAAAATTCGTGACTTCCAGCTTTTTCCGCTCCAGGTCTCGTACAGTGGCGCTCCTTTGGGGCGTGTGGTGGCATAATGTTCACGCCGGACGATCTCGTTGTATATCCAGCCCAGGGGGTGGGCAAGATAGAAAGCATCGATAGCCAGACTATTGGCGGTATCGCATGCGATTTCTATATTGTTCGCATTCAGGCCAACAATGTAACGTTGATGGTTCCCGTTAACAATGCCGCACATGTGGGACTGCGAACGCTTACTGCCACGGAAGAGGCGGAACGCATTCTTGAAGAGCTACGCAACAGTACCGGCAAGGTCGTGCATACCGGGCAGAACTGGAACCGCCGGTTCCGCGAATATTCCGAACGCCTCAAAAGCCCCGAGCTTTCCGTAGTTACAGAAGTTTTACGCGAACTTCTGCTCATCGGCCGCACCAAGGAGCTTTCTTTTGGCGAACGGCGCCTGCAGGAACAGGCCATGGGGCTTGTCACCGGCGAACTGTCCGAAGTGCTCAAGGTTGAAGAAGACAGCCTGCGGGACGAGTTGCTTGAACTTTATGCGCCCCCACCGCCGCCGGAAGAAAACCGAAGCTGAACCAGCCCTTTTCGGGGCAATTACAAGCTGGTCAAGCAGGACTGCACCTGCCCGCCACTGACGGCACGCCGTTGCGCCGGGGGCACGCGTGAGCAAAAGATTCGTATACTGCCAGCCCATGACCGGGAGTGACGTATTTTTTAAGGTGTAGACGTCACTTTTCTCTTGCCATAATGCAAAAGATGGGCTAATCGCATTCACGCACACCTATTTTGTCTCCTTACATCCAATCGCCAATAATACAGTGTTGTAAAATACTGTATGGTTTTAGTTTGTCTTATTCAAAAGATCGGACAGTTATGCGCAAAAAGAAAGCTACCCCCACTCTGTTGACAGACAGCGCCTTGAGTCTCACAGACCTGAAAACCCGCAGCATGCAGGAACTCATGGATCTGGCAGAACAATACGAAATTGAAAATGCCAGTTCCATGCGAAAGCAAGAGCTTATCTTTGCCCTGCTTTCTACCTGTGCTTCGCAGAACGGCGCCATCTATGGCGACGGTGTGCTTGAGATTCTGCCGGATGGCTTTGGCTTTCTGCGCTCGCCCCTTTGCAGCTACATGCCCGGCCCTGATGACATCTACGTGTCGCCATCGCAAATCCGGCGCTTTTCGCTACGCAAGGGCGACATTGTTTCCGGGCAGATCCGCCCGCCCAAGGAAGGGGAACGCTATTTCGCCCTGCTCAAGGTGACCGAGATCGGTTTTGAGCCGCCGGAACATGCCAAAAACCTCGTCCTCTTTGATAACCTTACTCCTATCTATCCCGACCATCAGCTCGTCATGGAAAATGGCGAGAAAAATCTTTCCAACCGCGTTATTGATATCATGGCCCCCATTGGTCGTGGCCAGCGCGGCCTTATCGTTGCCCCTCCCCGCACAGGCAAAACCATCCTGCTGCAATCGCTCGCCAATGCCATCAATGCCAACAATCCGGAAGTCTACCTCATCGTGCTGCTGATTGACGAGCGCCCCGAGGAAGTGACGGATATGGAACGCACGGTCAAAAAGGCCGAAGTGATCAGCTCCACCTTTGACGAACCGCCGCAGCGCCATGTGCAGGTTTGTGAGATGGTGCTTGAAAAGGCCAAGCGCCTTGTCGAGCGCAAACGCGATGTTGTGATCCTGCTGGACTCCATCACCCGTCTTGGCCGCGCGTACAACGCTGTAACGCCCTCTTCCGGCCGCGTGCTTTCCGGTGGTCTGGATGCCAACGCCCTGCAACGGCCCAAGCGCTTTTTCGGCGCGGCCCGCAATATCGAAGAAGGCGGCAGCCTGACCATCATCGCCACCGCCCTGATTGATACCGGTTCGCGCATGGACGAAGTGATCTTTGAAGAATTCAAGGGCACTGGCAACATGGAAATCTATCTGGACCGCCACCTTTCGGAAAAGCGCGTGTTCCCCGCCATCGACATCAACCGCACCGGCACACGCAAGGAAGACCTGCTGCTGCCCGAAGACGTGCTCAATCGCGTCTGGATACTGCGCAAGATTCTGGCCCCCATGTCCGCCATCGACAGCATGGAATTCCTGCTGGACAAAATGCGCGGAACCAAGTCCAACAAGGACTTTATGAACGCCATGGGCAAGTAGCCCGTTCAGAAGCGCACATCAGACGCCTTATCAAACCCCGGTTTTTACCGGGGTTTTTTATTTATTGCTATTACTACTCAAAATCATTGTTTTTTTGTCGCACTCAGCAAACTTGCCTGCTGTATCCCCATTTTTTATGTGCTACAGTTTATTTACAGGTGGCCTATACCCCTGTGTCGCCACTGGCGACCCGGCCCTTAACAAAGGAAGAAAACATGAAAAAATATCTGCAATATGGGGCATTCGCGCTGGCCGCTGCCCTGCTTCTGAGTGGCATTCAGCCCGCAACTGCCCAAGATGTCGAACAGGACGGTGCAAAGCTGTACACGGCCCTTTGTGCTTCCTGTCATACCCCCACCCCCGCAAAAATGATGGGCAAACCCGTTGACGGGCTTGTGGCCGGGATGGAGAAGGTCAAAAAAATGGAGGCCCCCACAGGTCCCCTGATCAAGATGAAAGCGGTGCTTACGCCGCTGACGGAAACACAGATCAAAAATATCGCGGAATACCTCAACCAGCTTAAATAGCTAACATGCAAAATGCCCCCGGAACGTTACTCTGCCTCCCTGAAGAAAGGCAGAGTAACGTTCCGGGGGCATTGAAACAATTTCAAAGTGAACTTGCTGCGGCTGCACAAGCAGCCGCCCGGCGCAACGATGCATTCGCAGCTTCAGCCGTTGCCCAAGGGCGCGGATGCTTCAGGCCTTGTAACGCTGGAAAGAATGCTTGCAGACAACATGTGCAACTATCGGCTTGTTTCCACACAAGCATTGTCGTCATTCGTAAGGCACGCGGACTCGCCAACGCCTGCCGCAAACACGGCGGAACTTTTTTCGTGCGCGGTCAAGCAAAGAAGGGAGCGCGCCGCAAACGTTGAGAATACATACTATCAATATTGACCAGCACTGGCTGTGCGTGACGAAAATCCGTCCCTCATACCGTGTCTGGCGGTGTTATTCCTCAGTCCACAAGTCAGCCTCCATACATGCCTGCTTGACGAACCTGTTTTCGTTGCCCTGAAGTTTCTCGATGCGTCTGGCCCGGGCGCATTCCCAAGAATCCACAGGATATCGGCTGTTCCAGACCCGCATGAGCTTTCGCTGCCGCAGGCTCATGGCGTAGGACGAAGAATATGCGTCGGCCATATAGAAATAGGTACGTGCAATCTGCCCGCGCGCCCTTTCCGGCGGCTCGGCCCTGTTTTTTGCCACTTTCATGGCGCACCGGCCAAAGCTTGATTCAGCTTCTGGCAGCATGGCGTAGGCAAAATTGGAGCGCAGTGCATTCACCGCGCCGATGGACGGATACAGGTTATACATGTCGGCCTGCATGCGGCGGTAATCACTGTTTACCCTTTCTGCACAACGCCGTCCCCTGTAGTATTTGCCGTCCTTGATACATTGGGGATGTCCCTGCTTCCATTCCGCAAAAAAACGGCCCATATTTTCTGCAGGCAGTACGTGTTCCCACTCCATCTTTTCGGCCCGCGCGGCATGTGCCGCCACTGAAAATCCTTCAGGTTGAACGACCCTTCCGTGCAGATCGAACGTTGCGCCACAATACAGCGTAACAGGCCGATCATGGTACACCTGCCTCGCCAGCATTTTTTTGGCCGCAGCAAAACTTTCATTGCTACTGTTTCCGGCTGCCGCAACCAGACAGGCGTTGAAAAAAATAAGACTGAAAAAAAGCAGTGCTCTCATGGCCTACCTCTTTTTCAACCCTAAAACTTTATAGATATAGAATCAACGTTATACCCCTGCTTACACCGGCCATCGCTTTCACGATAATGCCCTCATTGAGATTGATGATGACAAACGTAAAAAAATATTATATCTTGCGCTTCTTGAACGAGTTCTATCGGGCAGTTAGCTCAGTTGGTTGAGCATCGCCCTTACAAGGCGGGGGCCGGGGGTTCGAGTCCCTCACTGCCCACCAATAGATCAAGGGGTTACGATGAATGTCGTAGCCCCTTAGTTTTTGTGCAGGTTTTGGTGGGGCTGGCAGCGCTTCGACTGCTGCCCTTTTTTGTGAATCGCGCTCATGCCGACAGCGCTCCCAAGCCATGCCCGGCCTGCTGCGCCCCGAAGAGCCGCCATCTTCCCGCATCCCCTTCTCTGCATCAGTCACCAGCCATCTTCACAGTGTGAACAGCAACTCTTTGCAGGTTCACACGCGCCCTCCGATGGCGAGGGGGACTTTCTTCATGTTCGACACGCGGCTGGACGGGCAATATTATGCCCTTTTTAGGCAGCTCATCTGCCGTCAGTCCTTTCTCTTCTCGAGCCAGCCTGAAAAAAGTCTACATCTAATTGTTTTTAATGAACTATCTCTCATGTTGACACAGTGGTGCGGACTGACTATGAATACTTCACACTTTGAATTTCAATTTCATGTTCTTTACGGAGGGGGGAAAGGCCGGATGAATTCCATGATTGAGGCCGTACTGCAGGCTACGCTTATTTCCAAATGCGTATTGGTGCTGCTGCTGTTTATGTCTGTGTCCAGCTGGGCTTACATGTGCGGTAAATGGCTGACCCTGAGGGCGGCCCAGAGCCGCACCCAGAAAGGACTTGTGGCCTTTGACGACGCCGGGGAGCTGAGCCATGCCCTGCCCGTGATGGAAACGGACCGGGAATCGCCCCTCTACGGCATCACCCGCCGTGCCGTGCGCGAGTTCAACCGCCTGACCCGCACGGGAGATACCGAGCGCCTGCTCAATGACAACGTGCGCCGCGCCCTGCACTTTGCTGTTGCCGAAGAAATCGCGCGGCTCAAGTCATCCCTTGCCCTGCTGGCGACCGCCGCCAACACCGCCCCCTTCATCGGCCTGTTTGGCACGGTCTGGGGGATCATGCACTCCTTTACGGCCATTGCCCAGATGAAGAGCGTGTCACTGGCAACCGTGGCCCCCGGCATTGCCGAGGCGCTCATAGCCACAGCGGTTGGCCTGTTTGTAGCCATACCCGCCGTGTGCGGCTACAACGTGTTCCGGGCAAAGCTGGTATACATCGAAGGCGTGTGCATCAACTACGCCGGTCAGTTGCTCAACCGCCTGCAACACGAAGCGCCGGAATACAGCAAAGGCATCGACTTTGCCGGGGAGCGCTGACATGGCCTCATCCGCTGACGATGATTTTGTTGCCGACATCAACGTAACGCCCTTTGTGGACGTCATGCTGGTGCTGCTGATCATTTTTATGGTTACGGCCCCGATGATGACCGAAGGGCTTGATGTGGCCCTGCCCAAGGTGGATACCTCGGAAGTCCTGCCTACTGAGGACGACCACATCATCCTGACCATCAAGTCCAACGGGGCGCTGTTTCTGGACGAGTACGAAACCGGTCTGGCCGATCTGCCCGAGGTGCTTGCCGTGCGCGTAAAAAATGCCGGACGGCAGCTTTTTGTGCGCGCGGACAAAGACGTGCCTTACGGCATGGTTATGCACGTCATGGATCGTGTACGCGGAGCCGGAGTCAGCGATGTGGGCCTTGTGACCACCTCTGTGCCCGATGCCTTTTCCGATGCGGAAGAAGGCAAGAGTGCTGACACGCCCCCGGCGGCCCAGAAAAGAGAAGGCAACCAGCCATGAGAGCGGCCGAGCGCAGCATAACCCTGTTCTTTTCCGTGGGCATGCACGCGCTGCTGCTGGGGGGCCTTTTGTTTCTGGCCAGAGAAACACCAAACACTGCGGGAAGCGTATACCGCGTGGCGCTTGCCGAGTTCGCCCCTGCCTCCAGCCTGCCTCCCGCTCCACCGGCGGCAATTGAGGCCCCTGCGCCGCCCCCGCCTCCTGAGCCGCAAAAGCAGGAAGTGCAGCCGCAAAAATCTGCGCCGCCAAAGCCGGATGTTAAAAAAATCAGCCCCAGGAAGAGCAGCGCGCCCCTGCCGGAAGAGCAGGCCGCAGCTGCCGCTCCAGCACCGGCTTCGGCCGTGCCCGCCGGGCCGCAGGCACGTACAGTGGGAGGGCTTAGCGCCTATGAGAGCGACACCCTTGATCAGCGACCGAGCATTAGCAGGCGCGTTGTCCCCGAATATCCCGCCAAAGCCCGGCGCATGAACATTCAAGGCTCCGTCAAGGTGCGCCTTGTGGTGGATACAGCGGGGCTGCCCCGCAACTGCGAGGTTATCAGCGCCACGCCGGACGGCTACTTTGAAGAGGCAGCGCTCGCTGCGGCCCAGAATATGCGCTTTGCTCCCGGCAAGCTCAACGGCCAGACGGTGAACACGCTGGTGGTGGTTCCCTTCGCGTTCAGCCTGCGGTAAGGCTGTTTTGCCAGCTCTGACTGACTGCCGCCAGAACGACGGTTGTTTACGAAAGCCCGCCACGGTGGGCTTTCGTTTTTTCTTGCCATGCGGTTCAACCCTGATGCCAGTCGAAGCCTGTGCGCGGACCCCACGGGTAATCTCATGCACAACAGAAAGTGCCGCAGGCCCGTTCTGGACATGGAGCAGATTATTTTTACGATGGCACGTTCAAAGCTTACGGCACGTTCGCTTCGGCGTATAACATGCCAAACATATTGTGCTTATGACGCAGTTACCGGGGCAGTTTCAAAGCGGGCACACTCTGGACACGGCCCTGACATGGTCGACAACGTGCGTTCCCTGCCGAAGCAAATGTTGCGAAAGGTGTTTGCCCTGCGGCTTTTCTGACGTTATGCTGCTTTTCAGTTTTGAGCAGATCAACGTTGAGAATGTGCATACTCAACGTTTACGGCACGCTCACCTTGGCGCTTGACCGCGCAGTAAATAGCTCTGCGGTCTTCGCGGCAATCGCTGACGAGCCTGCGAGCCTTACGAATGGCGACAGTGATTGTGTGGAAACAAGCCGGTCGTTACACATGTTGTCTGCAAGCAGGGTTTCCTGCGTCACAAAGCCTGAAGCATCCGTAAGCGCTTGGGGCAACGGCTGAAGCCGAGCTTGCAGCGTTGCGGCGGGCGACGGCTCCAGCAGTGGCCGGAGCACGTTCAAGGTGAAATTGCCAGGACCACGTCCTGTGTGCATGCTGCTGTTAACAGTTGCCCCAGCTTGGGCCGCGCCCCTTGTTACCGGCCATTCTGCCGCGCTGCATAATTCGCGCAATTACCTGCGAATATGTGCAAATCCGTGCAGGCCCGGCAAGCCCGCGCAAGTTCGCGCCGCAACTGATCCGATTCATATTGGCCTTCCACCCAAGGAGCTCAGGTAGTGCCCATACCCCGATTTCTTGTCTTACTCGCTGCTTGCCTTTTTTTGATTTTCGGCATTCCCGCTCATGGCTTTTGTGCCGATACGCTTTTGGACGGAACACAGCTTTCCCTCATATGGGCTTTGCCCTTTGCCGGACTTTTGCTTTCCATCGCCTTGTGGCCCCTCGTTAATCCCCACTTCTGGGAAGCTCATTACGGCAAAATAACCGCTTTCTGGAGCGCGCTTTTTCTGGTGGCGCTGCTGATCCACTTCGGGCCACGGGCGACGCTTCAGGAATTGCTCGGAACCATATTCAATACCTATCTGCCTTTTGTCATTCTGCTGATCGCACTGTTTACAGTTACCGGCGGTATCCATTTGCGCGGCAACCTTGCGGGCACGCCGCTCGTCAATACAGGCATCATTTTTATCGCTACCGCGCTTGCCAGCTGGGTTGGAACCACCGGGGCCTCGATGCTTTTCATCCGCCCCCTGCTCCGCGCCAACATGTACCGCCGCTACCGGGTGCATTCCGTCATCTTTTTCATTGTGCTTGCGGCCAACGTGGGCGGTTCGCTCACCCCTCTGGGAGACCCCCCGATATTTCTCGGCTTTCTGGCGGGTGTGGACTTTTTCTGGACAACCACCCACCTGTTCGGGCCAATGGTTTTTTTGAGCATTTCACTGTTGCTGGCCCATTATCTTCTGGACATGTACCTCTATAAAAAAGAAGACCATGAACTTCTGGACCAGCACAGGGGCAAGGACGTAAAGCTCAGCCTTGAAGGCTGGCAGGTCAACGTGCCGCTGCTCGCCTGCATCGCCGGAGCCGTGCTTTTGAGCGGCAACTGGAAGCCGGGCATCCACATTCCCCTGTTTGGCGAAGTGCATATGGAGCTGCAAAACATTGCGCGTGATCTGCTTTTGCTGGTGATCATCATCCTTTCCGGTCGGCTCACAAGTTTTGCCATTCGAGAACGCAACGCCTTTACGTGGGACCCCATGCGCGAAGTGGTCAAACTTTTTCTGGGCATCTTTATCTGCCTTATCCCCATCATTGCCATCCTCAAGGCAGGCAAAGACGGCGACATGGGCTTTATTATCGACATTCTCAACACTGACGGCAAACCGGACAACATGGTGTACTTCTGGCTGACAGGGGTACTTTCCACCTTTCTGGACAACGCGCCGACCTTTCTTGTCTTCTTTAATATAGCCGGAGGCGATCCCCAGGTTCTCATGCATGAACTGTCCCAGACCCTGCTTGCCATCACCTGCGGCACGGTCTTTATGGGGGCAAATACCTATATCTCCAACGCGCCCAACCTTATGGTGCGTTCACTGGCGGAAAATCTTGGCGTGCGCATGCCCAGCTTCTTTGCCTATACGGGCATTATTCTTGTCATGCTGCTTCCTCTGCTTGCCATTTTCAGCCTTATCTGGCTCAGATAGGGCCATCCGGCACGCAGTCCGCCAATCAGTAATTCAAGTTTGCAAAATAAGGACGGGATCATGATAAAAGACGGCTACGAACTGGTTGTAACCATTGTGAACAAGGGCTGGAGCAGCACCATTATCGAAGCTTCGCAAGAAGCCGGGGCGCGGGGCGCCACAGTGCTCAAGGGGCGCGGAACGGGACTGAAGGTCGCCGCGCTTTTCGGCATACCGGTCGAGCCGGAAAAGGACATCATTCTTAACGCCGTTCCCGCAGACATCAGCCGCGAGGTGCTGCTTGCCATTTCGCATTCAGCAGCCCTTGTCAAACCCGGCAACGGCATTGCCTTTATCCTGCCCATTACAAGCATTGTGGGAGTTTTTGAGCAGCAGGAAGACTAGAGCAATTTCACTTTGAAAAAGCGTACATGCTCTAACACTGCACAAAAGTACGGTTCGCCACAACGTGGCGTGGATTCAGCCGAAAATCGCATTTTTCGGCTGAATGAAAATTTTGCAATGTAAAGCATTTCAAGGTTGATCTGCTTCAGACATTCCGGTTGCCTCGCAACCGTGCGTTGCAGGCCTGCGCCTCAATGTGCGCAACAACAGAACGCACGGTTGCGAAAACCATGAACACGGATGCCTTCGTACCTGCCGCAGAGCATCTGGACAACGGGATGACGGGTTTCCGCATCACAGATGCCCCGCATCTGCCGCGAAGCGGGGCGGACAGCAGGCTCCTTCATTACCTTTGCAGATGTCAGCCCGACCTTTGCAGATGTCAGCCTGCCGGAAACATTATTCCTGCGGCTGCCCTTCCGCCCACCGGGCCTCTACAGGCAGACCCGCCAGATGCCTGCGCAACATGTCCAACGCATGGCTGGAAGCCAGCCGCCGGGTCCACTCCCGCCCCAGATAGCGCCCTTCGGGCCGCAACACCCGCAGCCACACGCCGTCACTGCAGCTCAAGGCCACGTATACCAGGCCCACGGGCTTTTCTTCCGTGCCGCCGCCCGGCCCGGCCACTCCGGTAATGCCCAGGCCGTAGTCCGCCCCGTACTGCTCCCGCGCCCCTGCAGCCATGCTGCGGGCTACCTGCGGGCTCACGGCGCCGTAACGGGCAAGAATGTCCTGCGGCACACCCAGAAGGCGTGTCTTTGCTTCATTGGCGTAGGTAATCAGGCCATAGCCAAACACCTCCGAAGCACCCGGCTGATCCGTCAGGCGCTTTGCCAGCAGCCCGCCCGTGCAGGATTCGGCCGTGGCGAGGCTTTGCCCGCGCTGACGCAGTGCTTCGACCACGACGGCTTCAAGGCCAGACACATTCACGCCGTACACCACATCACCCAGACGTTCGCGCACAGCCTCCACAACCGGCCTTGCCAGAGCCTCGGCAGCGGCAGCGTTTGCAGCCTTTGCCGTCACGCGCACAAACATTTCCGCATCTCCGGCATACGGGGCCACCGTGGGATTGGCCCCGTCCGTCAGGTCACCTATGCGCAAGGCCGCCGTGCCTTCACCGATGCCGAATGTGCGCACCATGAAGGAGGCAATGACCGATCCCCCCATATGCTGCAAAAATGGCATCACGCTGTCTTCAAGCATGGGTAAAAGCTCGGAAGGCGGCCCCGGGAGCAAGATCACCCACTGGCCCGGCCTTGCCGGCACTGCGCAGCCCGGGGCGGTTCCGGCATTGTTGGGAAAAGCCGTAGAACCGCGCGGCAGCCACGCCTGCTTGAGCTGATTGGCCGCAATGGGACGCGAACCGAAATAGTCGCGCAAACGCCGCAGGCTGTCCTCATGCTCCTCCAGGGGCGCATCAAGAACCCTGGCTACGGTCTCCTTGGTCATATCGTCATCAGTGGGGCCAAGCCCGCCTGTGGTGATCACCACATCCGCGCAGTTCAATGCCTCGCGCAGTGCCGCCTCAAGCCGCCCCGCGTTGTCCCCCACAGTGTGAACCTGCAAAAGGTCCACGCCCAGAGCCGAAAGCGCCCTGCCCACGTGGGCCGCATCCGTATTGACGGTGTGACCCAGTAAAAGTTCAGTGCCTACTGAAATAATTTCCGCCCTCATGCGGCCTCCTTGCAACTCACGGCGTATCCGTCCCCGCGGGGACAGGCAAAGATGGTAGCCCTTGCATGCCCGACCTGCAAGACCGCGTAACCGGCGGGCTGGCCTCACCACTCGCAGGAGGCGCCCCGCAGCGCGAAATGCCATTGAGTTGACAAAGCCCGCCATTTTCGCCACGATCATACCTAGTATATTGATAAGTAATAGTCGGCCGCCTTTTAAAACGCTGAAAACGCAAGGTCTGCCGCCAAGGGGATAGATCATGACTGACAATAGAAAAAGCCTGCGCTTTGAAACCATGCAAGTACACGCGGGGCAGAAAAAACCGGATTCAGCCAGCGGCGCAAGGGCGGTTCCCATATACCAGACCACGTCCTACGTGTTCAACGACTGTGCGCATGCCGAAGCGCGTTTCAACCTCACCGATCCCGGCAATATCTACAGCCGCCTGACCAATCCCACTCAGGATGCTCTTGAGCAGCGCGTGGCGGCTCTTGAAGGTGGTGTGGCCGCTCTGGCAACCGCCAGCGGCGCGGCGGCCGTAAGTTACGCCCTGCAAAACCTGGCCCGCGCCGGTGACCATATTGTGGCGGCAAAAACGCTTTATGGCGGAACCTACAATCTGCTTGCCCACACCTTCAAGGAGTACGGCATTGAAACCGCCTTTGTGGACCCGGATCGGACAGAATCCTTCCAGGCGGCCATAACACCCCGAACCCGTGCGATTTTTGTGGAAAGCATGGGCAACCCCCACAGCAATATCGTGGATATGAAAGCGCTGGCGGACCTTGCCCATCAGCATTCAATCCCGCTGGTGGTGGACAATACCTTTGCCACGCCGTGGCTCATGCGCCCCATCGAGCACGGCGCGGACATAGTCGTGCATTCGGCCACCAAATTCATGGGCGGTCATGGCGCGGCTCTGGGCGGCATCATTGTTGACGGAGGCCGCTTTGACTGGGCCGCTGCCGGAAAATTTTCCCACCTGAGTGAGCCGGACCCGAGCTATCACGGGCTGAGCTTCACAGAGGCCGTCGGGGCGGCGGCCTATATAGTGCGGGCGCGGGCCATTCTGCTGCGCGATCTGGGCGCAGCTATGGCCCCCCTGCACGCATTTCTCATACTTCAGGGACTGGAGACGCTGTCGCTGCGCGTTGAGCGCCATGTGCAAAACGCTCTGGCCGTTGTGCGCCATCTGCACGAACACCCCAGGGTCGAAGCCGTCAACCACCCCAGCCTGCCCCACAGCTCAAGCCATGCCCTGTACAAACGCTACTTCCCGCATGGGGGCGGCAGCATATTTACCATTGAGGTCAAGGGCGGGGCAAAAGAAGCCAGAGCCTTTATCGACAGGCTGCGCATCTTTTCTCTGCTGGCAAACGTGGCGGACGCAAAATCGCTGGTCATACATCCCGCGTCCACCACGCACTCGCAAATGACGGAACAGGAGCTGACAAGCACCGGCATTCGGCCTAATACTGTTCGTCTGTCCATTGGCATCGAGCATATTGACGACATTCTTGCAGACCTTGATCAGGCACTGGCCGCCCTGTAAACCATTGGCCCCGGCTGGACCCGGCGTCGCCCTGCGGGCGCAGGCACTGCGCATCTGCACCGTACCCGCAGGGCGACGCCGGGCATTCCAGAGTTCCCTGCCGCACCCGCCTGCCCCGCGCTGTTTGCGCCCCCTCCCCCTGAAACACATTGTCTTTTCAGAGGCTATTGCATAAACTGTTCGGGTCGGCGTCAGCCATGTCCGCGCAGGGTAAAAACGGTTTGCCCGCAAGCGCTCAGGAACCGCCAGCCGTACTGCCGCACCCCTCTGAGGAGAACGTTCATGTTGAAAAAGCTTGTGGCCTTTGTGTTCGTCATGCTTCTGGCTATGCCTGCCCTGGCGGAAGAGCTGAACACCAAATACTTTAGCGTCAATGTTCCCGAAGGCTGGAAGGTGATCATGCCTCCCACGGAAAATCAGGGAACCACCAGCGCCATCTTCGCCAACGCGGCGGGCAATGCCTCGGTGACCTTTGTTGTTGGCCCCAACAGCGGCGCCGATACCAAGACCATCGCGGACATGTTTGCCAAACAGTTCAAAGCGCCCAAACCGCCCGTTGAGAAAAATGGTCAATACACGTTTACCTTTGCCCAGCAGGACATTACCAGTCAGGCATGGGTGGCCTCGCACGGCGACGTGTTCATGATCACCGTCATGGCCGGAGACCGCAAGGCTGCCTCCGCCTTTGTCAAAAAGAATGTCAAAAGCCCGGATTTTTCGGCGCTGCTGCCCAAGTAGCGTATCAGCCCAGCTTGCCAAAACGGCCGCGTTCCTCATGAACGCGGCCGTTTTTCTTTTTTTCAAAAATATTTCCGCCATGTGTCGCGTGCAGCAGCATGGCCTTTACGGCTTTTTTCCTTCAGCGCGGCGGCATGCCTGCACGCACAAGGCTTCATCCGGAACGGTTCTGGCTGGCGTGCATTGCCGCGCCCACTGTTTGCCGGGGGGCAGCATTATTGCTACATTTTTTATTTTTGTGTAACTGCTTACGGGGCGGCATGCCGCCGCCACCTACGGCACTGCCGGAAATCTCAACGCCAGGAGAGCGTTATGTGGAAAATCTGCTGTACTTGCATGGCTCTTGTTCTTTTTTGGGGAACGCAGGCTCAGGCTCACTTCGGCATGGTCATTCCCTCCACTCCCACAGTAACCGACAAAAAGGAAAGCACGCTCAAGCTGGACATTGCCTTTGCACATCCCATGGAGCTTCAGGGAATGCCCATGGAGCAACCCAAGGCTTTCACTGTCACGTCTGGCGGAACCACCGAAGACATCAAGAATCTGCTCAAGCCCGCCACCATTATGGGCAACAAGGCCTGGACAGCCGCCTACACCATCAAAAAGCCCGGCGTCTACCAGTTTGCCGTGGAACCTCAGCCCTATTTTGAGCCTGCGGAAGACTGCTTCATCATCCATTACACCAAAACCGTGGTGGCCGCTTTTGGCGAAGAAGAAGGCTGGGCCGAACCGCTGGGCCTCAAGACAGAAATCGTGCCGCTTACCCGCCCCTTTGCCAACTACACGGGCAATGTTTTTCAAGGTCAGGTGCTGCTTGACGGCAAGCCCGTTCCCGGGGCCGAAGTGGAGATTGAAAGCTACAACAAGGGCAAGGGCCACACCGCGCCCAACGAGTTTTACGTGACCCAGGTGGTCAAGGCTGACCAGAACGGCGTGTTCACCTACGGCGTGCCGTGGGCTGGCTGGTGGGGATTTGCCGCCCTGAATACGGCCGATGAAAAAATGGACCACAAGGGCGAAGCCAAGTCCGTGGAGCTGGGGGCCGTGATGTGGGTCAACTTTGCCGCACCCCGTACGAAATAGCCTGTTCCGGCATCGGCATGTCTGTGCAGCGGGCATCCGGCCATGATTCCGGCCTGCGCCAGAGCATTTTCACGTTGAGATGCTCTGGCGCAAACCGGATGCGCGCTGCCGCGGCGCAAGCGCGGCGCGTTTGACCTTCGCGGCGGCTCTGGCGGCGCAGAGGCCAAGCCTGCCAGAAAGAATAAAACTGTTCCATGCCTTGCTTTTCCAGATGCCTCTTGCAGCCGGGAAAAGGACAGGGTATGACCAGATGTGGAATCATTTATGCCGGTTCCCGCAGTGAACCGTTAGAGCATTTAACACTTGGAATGCTCGCTTACGGCAGGCAAAAGCCTGCCTCCTCGCATTTCGTGGCAAGGATTTTCAAGGAAATCCTTGCAGAGCAGTTAA
>CAJMLK010000057.1 GCA_905214305.1 uncultured bacterium | reverse complement strand
CTCCAGCTTTACCGATTTGGGAAGGGTGAACAACCTATTGGAACACTACATCTAGCGTCCGGCGGCCTTTTCTGCCGCAGCCTGAACGGCCGTGATGGCAACGGTGTTCACGATATCGGGAACCGTGCAGCCACGCGACAGGTCGTTGACGGGCTTGTTAAGGCCCTGAAGCACCGGCCCGATCGCCACGGCGCCCGCGGCCCGCTGCACGGCCTTGTAGGTATTGTTGCCCGTGTTCAGGTCGGGGAAGATGAAGACCGTGGCCTTGCCGGCCACCTTGCTGTCGGGCATTTTTGTCTTGGCAACGCTGGGATCAATGGCGGCATCGTATTGCAGGGGGCCTTCGAGTGCCAGATCGGGGGCCATTTCTTTGGCGATCTTTGTGGCTTCCACAACAATATCCACGTCCGCGCCCTTGCCGGACGTGCCGGTGGAGTACGAAAGCATTGCCACACGCGGCTCAATGCCGAACACTTCGGCCGTATGCGCCGATGCGATGGCGATTTCAGCAAGCTGCTGAGCCGTGGGATTGGGGTTGACGGCGCAGTCGCCGAAAACCAGCACACGGTCCTTGAGGCACATGAGAAAGACCGAAGACACCACAGAGAAGCCGGGCTTGGTCTTCACAAATTCAAAAGCCGGGCGAATGGTGTGGGCCGTGGTATTGATGGCGCCGGAAACCATGCCGTCGGCATCGTCCAGCTTGACCATCATGGTGGCGTAATAGGTCGAATCCGCCATTGTGTCACGGGCCTGTTCCGGCGTAATGCCCTTCTTTTTGCGCAGTTCGTAATAGGTATTGGCGTATTCTTCAAACTTGGGCGAATTGACGGGGTCGACAAGGTTGGCCCTTTCAAGGTCCAGGCCGAGGGTGCTGGCCTTGGCGCGGATTTCGTCCACATTGCCCAGCAGGGTGATTTCGGCCACGCTGCGGCGCAGCAGGATGTCAGTGGCCTGCAGGATGCGTTCTTCAGTGCCTTCAGCCAGCACGATGCGCATCTTGTTGGCCTTGGCGCGCTCGATAAGCTCGAATTCAAACATCATGGGCGTGATGCGCGAACTGCGCTTGCTCACGATGCGATTGGCAATTTCCTTGCCGTTGACGTGCTGTTCAAAAAGGCCCAGCACGGTATTGATTTTGCGCAGGTTGCCCGGCTCAATGGGAGCGATAAGTTCCTGGAGGGCCAGCATGGTATTGTAGGTGTGGCCCTTGGTCAGCAGGATGGGCAGGGGAGAGGCCGTCCAGCCCTGAATGAACTCGCACACTTCATGAGCGGGCCGGATGCCGCCGGTCAGCAGCACACCGGCGATGTCCGGCGTGGAGGACGACAGGCGCGAGGCAATGGCGGCCAGCAGCACATCGGCGCGGTCGCCGGGGGTGACGATAAGCTGGTCTTTGGCGATATAGTGCAGCACGTTGTTCACATGCATGGCCGCGATAAGGTAGTCGTCCACCAGCGCGTCCAGGCGGTCTTCGCCAAAAAGCACTTCGGCGTCCAGACCTTTTTTCACGTCACCCATGGTGGGCTGACCGATGGTCGGCTCATTGGGCACAGCGTAGATGAGGGCTTTGCGGTCTTCTGTGCTGAAATGGGCGCGCAGTTCGTCAAGTTCCGTCTGGGTAAGGTTGCGGCGGTTGATGATGGTCGCCACCACGTCCAGAGAATAGGGGGCCAGACTGTCCATGGTGATCTGGAGAGATTCGCGGATGTCTTCGGCCGTGGATTTTTGCCCGCTGGTCACAAGGATGACGGGTGTGCCGAGGTTGGCGGCGATTTCGGCATTCAGCTCGAATTCGAACACCGGGTCCTTGCCCAGAAAGTCCGAACCCACGCACAGCACGAAATCATACGTTTCCAGCAGTTTTTTATATTTCTGGATGATGTTTTCAATAAGCAGGTTGCGCGAGCCCTGATTGATGATCTGGCGCGCCTCGCGCTGTGTGTAGGCAAATGTGTCGCTGTAGTCGATGTTGATCTTGAAGTATTCAAGCATCAGGTTGATGTCGGGGTCACGGTCGTCCCATAGCGGTTCATTGATGATGGGACGGAAAAAAGCCACTTTGCGCATGCTGCGGCTGAGCAGCTGCATGGCTCCCAGGGCAATGGCGCTTTTGCCCGTCATCGGGCCGGTGGCCGTGATATAAAGTCCGTTGTACATAAGCTTCCCCTGATTTTTTCGGGCAGGCTGGCAGGCTAACGCGAAAAGGGCGCGGGCCTTCACCCGCGCCCCGGCCTCAGTTATACGGCAACAACCGCGCCCGCCGCCTGAAGCCCCCCGGAGGGGAGGCTTGCCTGGTGGCGGGCGCGGCATTCATTCGTCAGTTCCCTACTTGACTTCGCTGGCGTCCGGGTAGGGGAGGTCGGCCAGCTGCTTCAGCATGGCATAGCGTTCGGCGTAGGCAGCAGCCAGATCCGCACGCAGTTGCCTGGAAGCTTCGGGATTGGTTTTTTCCAGCGAGGCAAAGCGGGTTTCGCCGCCCAGGAATTCCTGGATGTCCACGGTGGGAGCCTTGCAGTCGAGCTGGAAGGGGTTTTTCTTTTCCTTGGCCAGTTCGGGATGGTAGCGGTACAGGGGCCAGTAGCCGGTCTGCACGGCCAGCTTGGACTCTTCCTGGCTCTTGCCCATGCCCTTGCGCAGGCCCTGGTTGATGCAGGGAGCGTAGGCAATGATAAGCGAGGGGCCCTTGTAGGCTTCAGCTTCGCGGAAGGCCTTGAGGGTCTGCTGCTTGTCGGCGCCCATGGCGATGGAGGCCACATACACGTAGCCGTAGGTCATGGCCATGCGGCCAAGGTCCTTTTTGCCGGTGCGCTTGCCTGCGGCTGCGAACTGGGCCACAGCGCCAAGCGGGGTCGCCTTGGAGGACTGACCGCCGGTGTTGGAGTACACTTCGGTGTCCATCAGCAGGATGTTGATGTCGTCGCCAGTGGCCAGCACGTGGTCAAGACCGCCGTAACCGATGTCGTAGCCCCAGCCGTCGCCGCCGAAGATCCACACGCTCTTCTTGGTGAAGAGGTCGTCCATGTGCCAGATTTCGTGGGCCAGCGGGCTTTCAAAGGAATCAAGGTTGGCAAGCACCATGTCACCGTACTTGCGGGAGCCTTCGGCGTCTTCCTTGTTGGCAAGCCAGCCTTCCATGGCTTCCTTGAGCTCGGAGGGAATGTTCTCTTCCTTCAGGGCTTCTTCGATCTTCATGGCCAGCAGGTTGCGGCGCTGGTCATACGCAAGGCCCATGCCGCAGCCGTATTCGGCGGCGTCTTCAAACAGGGAGTTGCCCCAGGCCGGGCCAAAGCCGTCCTTGTTGGTGCAGTAAGGCGTGGTGGGCGAAGAAGCGCCCCAGATGGAGGAGCAGCCCGTGGCGTTGGCGACGATCATGCGTTCGCCAAAGAGCTGGGTGAGCACCTTGACATAGGGGGTTTCGCCGCAGCCGGCGCAGGCGCCGGAGAATTCATGCAGGGGCTGCTGCAGCTGCGAACCCTTCACGGTGTCGCGGGCCAGCAGCTTGTCCTTGAGGCTCACATTGGCTTCCGCAAAGGCCAGGTTGGCCTTCTGGTCGTCCATCTGGGTCTCGAGGGGTTTCATGACCAGAGCCTTGTTCTTGGCCGGGCAGACATCGGCGCAGGAGCCGCAGCCCAGGCAGTCTTCAGGGTAGACCTGAATGCGGAACTTGAGGCCCTTGAGCTCTTTGCCCATGGCGTCCTTGGTGGCAAAAGAGGCCGGAGCGCCTTCAAGCTCTTCCTCGGTAGCCAGCACGGGGCGGATGGCGGCGTGGGGGCACACGAAAGAGCACTGGCAGCACTGGATGCAGTTTTCCACCTGCCATTCGGGAATGGCAATGGCTACGCCGCGCTTTTCGCAGGCGGCAGTGCCGAGGGGCATGAAACCGGCCGGGTCCATGGCGGACACGGGCAGCTTGTCGCCCTGCTGGGCCAGGATGGGACGTACAACGCTGCGGATGTAGTCGTCGTCATCGCAGTGGCACACTTCAGCGCCTTCGGTGGCATTGGCCCAGGAGGCGGGGTATTTGATTTCTTCCAGGGCGTCCATGCCCTTGTCCACGGCGGCGATGTTCATGCTGACGATCTTGTCGCCCTTGCTGCCGTAGGTCTTTTTGATGGATTCCTTGAGCAGGGCCACGGCCTTGTCAAAGTCAAGCACGTTGGCCAGCTTGAAGAAGGCGGTCTGCATGATCATGTTGATGCGGCCGCCAAGGCCCACTTCCTGGGCCACCTTCACGGCGTCCACGTTGTAGAACTTGAGCTTCTTGCGGGCGATAACGCGCTTCATGGAGGCGGGCAGGTGCTTTTCAAGGTCAGCCAGCGACCAGTTGGAGTTCAGCACAAAAGTGCCGCCTTCCTTGATGCCTTCAAGAATGTCGTACTGGGTCACATAGGCCGACTTGTGACAGGCAACGTAGTCGGCGCTGGTGATGAGGTAGGACGAAGTGATGGGGGCCTTGCCGAAGCGCAGGTGCGACACGGTAAAGCCGCCGGACTTCTTGGAGTCATAGGCAAAATAGGCCTGGGCGTAGAGGTCGGTGTTGTCACCGATGATCTTGATGGCCTGCTTGTTGGCGCCCACGGTTCCGTCGGCGCCGAGGCCGAAGAACTTGCACTGCACTGTGCCGGCGGGCACGGTGTCGATTTCTTCTTCCACTTCAAGGGAAAGGTTGGTCACGTCGTCGGTGATGCCCACGGTGAAGTGGTTCTTGGGCTGCAGGGCCAGCATGTTGTCATACACGGCCTTGGCCATGCCGGGGGTGAAGTCCTTGGAGCCGAGGCCGTAGCGACCGGCCACGATGGTGGGAGCTTCGCCCTTTTCGAGGAAGGCGGTGCACACGTCCTGATACAGGGGGTCGCCCAGGGCGCCGCTTTCCTTGGTGCGGTCAAGCACGGTGATGCAGGTGGTGGTGGCGGGCAGGGCGCGCAGCATGTGCTCGGCAGAGAACGGGCGATACAGGCGCACTTTCACAAGGCCCACGCGCTGGCCCTGACTGTTCAGGTAGTTGACCGTTTCTTCGGCCACTTCACAGGAGGAACCCATGGAAACGATGATGCGGTCGGCTTCGGGGTGGCCCACGTAGTCGAACAGGCGGTACTTGCGACCGGTGATGGACTCCACCTTCTTCATGTTTTCGAGCACGATGCCGGGCACGGCGTCGTAGAAGAGGTTGGAGGCTTCGCGGTTCTGGAAGTAAATGTCGGGGTTCTGGGCTGTGCCGCGAATGTGCGGATGCTCGGGGTTCATGGCGGTGGCGCGGAATTCGTCCACCTTGTCCCAGTTCACGAGGCTGCGGATGTCTTCGTAGTCGATGACTTCGATTTTCTGCACTTCATGCGAGGTGCGGAAGCCGTCGAAGAAATGGCAGAAGGGCAGGCTGGAGTCGATGGCCGAAAGGTGGGACACCAGAGCCAGGTCCATGCATTCCTGCACAGAGGCCGAGGCGAGGAAGCAGAAGCCCGTCTGGCGGGCGGCCATGACGTCCTGATGGTCGCCGAAAATGGACAGGGCATGCGAGGCCAGAGCGCGGGCCGACACGTGAAAAACACCGGGGAGCAGTTCACCGGCGATTTTGTACATGTTGGGGATCATCAGCAGCAGGCCCTGAGACGCCGTATAGGTAGAGGTCAGCGCGCCAGCGGAAAGCATGCCGTGCACAGCGCCTGCGGCGCCGGCTTCGGACTGCATTTCACGCACGATCACTTTCTGGCCGAGCAGGTTTTTCATGCCCTTGGCAGCCATCTGGTCCATCACTTCGCCCATGACGGACGACGGCGTGATGGGGTAAATAGCCGCCGTTTCCGACAGAGCGTAGGCAATATGCGTGGTCGCGTTATTGCCGTCCATGGTTTTCATGTGAGCCATCTGTTCCTCCTTGGCGCTCTGGGGCGCGCAATAGTATTTCCAAATTTCTGCGTGGCCGGTTCGGCCGGGTAGGTCCCGCACAAAAAAGCGGTGCGGGCGCGACGTGCTCAGGGAACATAGAGTTTACGCTGAAGAAAGCGTTTGGATAAAAATTTACCGCATCAGCTCAAGGGCGTCCATAAAAGAATACCTGGATGCTCCGGGGGGCGGCATCTGAAACCGCGATTTTTCGTTGCAAAAAAGCCTTAACACAAAGCTGGTTGTTTGAACAGTTAAATAAGACCCGGCTGCAAAATTTTTTCCCGCAGAGTAAATGAAATATTTTGTCAGATATTCCCGGCATATCCAGAAATACCGGAAGAAAAGCCGTATTCTTTTGCCTGAAAACATGCGAAAAATCCGGCCGCTCCCGGCTGTCATTTTCGCACGCCGGGGTGCGGCGCACTCGCACGGGGCCGGGCTTGCCCGGTTTGCGGTATGCACCATAACACACATCATTACTCATTGCAGCCCCTGCACGCATCTTGCCGCAAGTGTGGCAGGAAAAATGCTTTTGTCAGCACGATGGCAGTTATTTCTGCCGGTTATGGGGCATGTCATAAACGCGACGCCGCAAGGTGTGTGTAATTGATACCGCTTGTGGGGTCTTTGTGGCTTGACAAGAGCCTGTGCTCCCCGTAGGGGTGATTTTACAAATAGTAACTGATGACCTGCGCAGCAATGCTGCGGGCAGGTACAGGGCGGCTCGTTCATCGCGCCATGCCCCTTTTTATTGATGAGCCGGATTTTCCGGCTGTGGTTTTTTGCCGCCTGTGTTTCGGCAATGAGTGTAACCTGGCTGTATTGCCTGTGTTTATATGCTGTTAGAGCATTTTATCTTGAAAGGTATAAACTGCCGACGCTGCATTCTTGTGCAGCGTGCCGCTCCGTGGCGTGGATTCTGGTGAAAGCCACGTTTTTCGCCAGAATGATACGTTGAAACATGGAGTGTTTCAAAAGCAGAATGCTCTGGGATTCCCGGGAGGAATCATGTTTTGGAAAAATCTTTCCATAGGGAAGAAACTGTGTTTTGGCTTTGGCATCAGCCTGCTGGGCATGATCTGTTTTGCAATGGTTGCCTGGTATGCGTCCAATCAGGTCATGACAATGGCGGACAGCGCGCTGCAAAAGCAGAGCAATGCTCTGGTTTTTGCCATGCGTGAGGCCGATCACCTGCACTGGAAGGAGCGGGTGAGCAGCTATGTTTCCATGCCGCCTGCGGACGGCAAGCTTGATGTTCAGAAAGACGGTCACAAATGTCTGTTCGGCCAGTGGTTTTACAATGGCGGTCGTGAAGAGGTGGAAGCCATTTTGCCCGGCACGTCCAGCTATTTCAAAAATATGGAAGCCGCCCACCTGGATCTGCACCGCAGTGCTCTGGATATCGAGCGCCTTGTGCAGGCCGGTGATCTGCAAGGAGCAAGGGCGCACTTTAATACCGTTACGCTGGTCAAGTCGGCGGCGGTGGTGGAGGCCCTTGGGCAGTTGCGCAAAATGATGCTGCACGCCGCTGAAGTTGATAAAGAAAATTACAAGCAGGTCATGACACGCGAAGAATACGTGGTCATTGCCCTGTTGCTGGCTGTACTGGCGGGCATGGTCATTTCCGGCGTGGCGATTACGCGCTCCATCCGCAATCCGTTGCGCGGGCTTGTGAACAAGTCGGCCGAAGTGGTGGCGGGCAATCTGGATGTGAACCTGCGCTTGCAGCGTCTGGACGAAATCGGCGCACTGTCGCGGGCATTGGGTTCCCTGCTGGACAACCTCAAGCTCAAGCTGACCGAAAACGAAAAGAAGTCCCAGGAAGCACAGGCCAGTGCCGAGCACGCCCAAAAAGCTCTCAGGGATGCGGAAGAAAAAGAGGCGCGCATAGCTGGCCTGCTGGGCAACATGAACGCCATTGCCACACAGGCCGATGTTATTGCCGCAGACCTGGCCGACCACTCCACCACTCTTGCCCAGCGTGTTGAAACTGTCTATCGGGGCAGCGAAGACCAGCATAATCTCATGCGCAGCAGCCTTGACGACCTGGAGCAGCTTGCCGCCGCCGCCGGAGAAATTGCCGTCAGCGCGGAACATTCGGCCCACGGGGCGCGCAGCTCCAGAGAGCACGCCGGAAGCGGCGTGGATGTGGTGACCCGCTGTGCCCAGGCCATCAGCCGGGTCAACGATCTTGCGGCCAAGCAGAACGGTCAGGTGGCCGAACTGGGCGAAATGGCGCAGGGCATTACCGGCATCATGAGCGTCATTACCGACATTGCTGACCAGACCAACCTGCTGGCCCTGAACGCCGCCATTGAGGCGGCCCGCGCAGGCGATGCCGGGCGCGGTTTTTCCGTGGTTGCCGACGAGGTAAGAAAGCTGGCGGAAAAAACGGTCACTGCCACGCAGGCCGTGGGCGCAAAGATTTCCGGTATTCAGGAATCCATCCATGCCAGTGTGGCCTTTATGGGGCAGACCAGCGAAGCCGTGCAGGAGTCCAATGATCTTGCGCAGCAGTCCGGGGCCGCGCTTAGCCAGATTCTGGATCTGGCCGCCGCCAACGTGGACAGCGCCGCAGGCATGGCCGTGGCCGCGCAGCAGCAGAGCGACACCGTGGTGCATGTGGCTCAGGGCATGAAAAACGTGCAGGACATTGCCGAGGCCAGCCGCACGGCCATGAACGAGGCCGACCGTCAGGTGCGTGCCGTGGCCAAGATGGCCGGTGAACTGCGCGAACTTATCGACAGGCTCAAAAGCAGGGCCTAGCGCCGCTTTATCACAAAATATTCAGGCGGCGGCATAAGTCAGGCCGCCACAGTAAGCGCAGCTTCAGCAGTCAAGCCTTTGGGCAGCGGCTGAAGCTGCGCTTCTGCTTTGTGCTGTTTGCCTGCGCGGGCAAACGTTCCGGCGCGGTCTGAACGTTTTGAGGCTGTGATCCCCGGGGCTGACAGCTCTGGCTGCGGCCCGTTTACGCAGAGCAGGGGTTTTTGACACATGCAGCTTCACGGGTATACAGTTTCAGCATGGCCGTGATTTGCCCGCGCGGCAATGCCACGTGCCGCAAGGCTTCGGGCTGCCGGATCACTACCGGGCGGCCGTGGGGCTTCTGCCGAATTTCCGCCAGATTTGCGGGCTGCCTGATCATCTGCGTGCCTTTCCCGTGCTCCTTGCGGCACACAAATCTTTTTTAATTTCCCTCCTCCGCCTGCTAAAGCTGCACAAAAAAAATACCGAAAAGCTTTATATGATCATGGTGTCACACGCGCTGTTCGCAGCCGGGAAAAGAAATCAGGACAGCAGTATCTTGCATTTTTCTGGCGCCTGCGCAGGCAGGCGTCGGCCACAAGGGCGCAGCGCAGCTTTTTTGCGCGGCCAGTGCCGAAGTGAGTGCCTTGCTGACTTTGAGAAAATGTATTTCCAAAGCCGGTATGCTCTCGTGTCCCGTTAACCAATGGAGCCTTTATGTTCGCTTGGTATCGATCCTTGCGCATGACGCCCAAGATTGTGATTCCCGTGGCCCTTGCACTTGTGGTGTGTCTGGGCCTGCTGACATGGCAGATTCAGGCGCGCAGCAGCGTTGCCATTGAGGACGCCGCACGCCGCGAGCTGGCGGCTCTCGGTGGGGCCGAGGGTAATTCCGTGGCCCGCTTTCTGAATATGGCTGTTGATGAGGCGTCAACTCTGGCCTCCGCGCTGGGGCAGGCTGTGGCCCGCAATGAGGCCCCCACCAGACAGGGCGTGATTGCCATGATCAGCGGCATGCTGATGGGCAATGCCGACATCTTCGGGGTGGGCATCATCTGGGAACCGGACGCCTTTGACAGGCGCGATCTGCTGTACGCGGGCGCGCCGGGCAGTGACGGCAAGGGCCGCTTCATGCCCTACCTTTCCAGAGGAGCGGAACTGGTGGATCTGGGCGAGCAGGTCGGGCAGCCGTATTATGTCATCCCCCGGCAAACCCGGCAGACCTATGTTTCCGACCCCATCCCCTTCAAGGTCAACGGCAAGGACGTGCTCATGTCCACGGTGGCCTGTCCCATACTGAACGGCA
The DNA here is from genome assembly GCA_905214305.1 of uncultured bacterium. GTDB lineage: Bacteria > Desulfobacterota > Desulfovibrionia > Desulfovibrionales > Desulfovibrionaceae > Desulfovibrio. Next base: position 7,667 of record CAJMLK010000057.1, on the reverse strand, counting down.
GTGACCTGCTTGGCGTGGTGCTGGTGGATATTTCTCTTGCCCGCCTGCAGCAGATGGTTTCGGCCATCAGCCTCTATGGCAGCGGCTATGCTTCGCTTGTGAGCGAAAAGGGCGATGTGCTGGCGCATCGTGACGAGGCCCTGATCGGCAAAAGCCTTTTTGATCTTGGCGGCCTCAAGAGAAAGGACGCGGCCCTGGATGCCTTTGCCGCCGGAAAGCCGTATTCGGAAGATGTGGACAATGCCCAGGGCGTGTTGATGCGCTATTTTTATCCCGTTGATTTCAGGGGCGGCAACCAGCACTGGTATCTCAGTGTCACCGTGCCGCAAGGCGAAGTGCTGGCACAAGCCCGTGATATCAGCCGCATAACGGTCATTATTTCGGGCATAACCCTGCTGGTGCTGCTTGGCATAAGCTATCTCGTCATCCGCGGTGCGCTGCGCCCGGTGAACTATCTGGCAGAAACCGCCGAAATCATCGCCGGTGGCAAGCTGGAACAGAATATTGAAGACAGCCGTTTTGGCGGCGAAATGAAGGTGCTCAGCACGGCGCTGAAAAAAATGATTGCCTCGCTGCTGGAAGGCATAAGCAAGGCTGAAACACTGACGCAGGCGGCCCGCGAAGAATCGGAAAAGGCCCGTCAGGCCATGCTGGAGGCCGAAGATGCCCGCAGGGCCGCTGAAAGCGCCCGTCGGGATGGCATGCTGGCTGCGGCGGGGCAGCTTGAAGGTGTGGTGTCGGTACTTTCGTCGGCCTCCACAGAGCTTTCGGCCCAGATCGAACAGTCGGACCGGGGCGCGGCGGAGTCTGCCCAGCGGCTTGCCGAAGCGGCCACGGCCATGAACGAGATGAATGCCACCGTGCAGGAAGTTGCCCGCAATGCCAGTCAGGCTTCAGAGGCTTCGGCAGAAACCAGAAGAAGGGCACTGGCTGGCGCGCACATTGTTGAGCAGTCGCTGCAGAGCATACGGCAGGTGCATGAGGTGTCGGACGTATTGCGTCAGGATATGGCGCAACTCAACACACATGCCCAGGATATCAGCCGGATCATGAGCGTCATTTCCGACATTGCCGACCAGACCAACCTTCTGGCGCTCAATGCTGCCATTGAGGCGGCACGGGCCGGGGACGCGGGGCGCGGTTTTGCCGTGGTGGCCGACGAGGTGCGCAAGCTGGCGGAAAAAACCATGTCTTCCACCACCGATGTGGGCAATGCCATCAGGGCCATTCAGGAAAGTACGGCAAAAAGCATGGCCGGTGTTGATGAGGCCGTGCGGCAGGTGGAGCAGGCTACGGATTTTGCCGGTCAATCCGGTCAGGCCCTGGGCGAAATCGTCGGCACAGTGGAATCCACGGCGGATCAGGTAAACGCCATTGCCACGGCCAGCGAGGAACAGTCCGCCGCCAGTGAGGAGATCAACCACACCATAGTACAGATCAACAGCATGTCACGGCAGACTGCCGACGCCATGGCCGAGGCCGCAAGGGCCGTTGCTGACCTTGCGACGCAGGCAGAGGCGCTGGACGCCCTGATCGACACCATGAAGCGCGGTTGACGGCTGTGTAGACACGCCGCCCGGACGCCGCCAGGCCGCCGCGTGTTGGGCGCCGCGTGTTTCAGACCCCGGTCAGACCCGCCCTTGCGGTGCGGCATGACGCTAAACCGGCCGGATTTTCCCGAGATCAAATCAGGAAAGTCCGGCCGGTTATTTATTGTGTCAGGGATATGGCTGCGATCAGGTCTTCTGGCGGCTGCGTGAGCAGACGCCCCGCCACGGAGGCGCAGGCGCAGCTTCGCCCCTTGCCCGAAACCCCTTGCCCGAAGGGCTTGCGGATGCTTCGCGCGTTGCGGCGCAGGAAGCCACGCGTGAGACACTGTGCAGCGATGGGCTTGTTTCCACGCAGTCACTGTCGCCATTCGCAAGGCTCACAGGCGCGCCAACGACTGCCGCAAAGACGGCGGCGCTGCTTGTTGGCGCTGCCAGGGGCCGGAGCAGGCGTGCCGAAAAAAGCGATTTTCAACGGAATCCACGACCGTTGTGGCGCGCCGCACTTTCGTGCGCCTTCCGGCAGCGTTTCCTATTGCGGCGTGCCTGCTCCGGAGGTCGCGTCCTGACCGGCATTTCTGTTGGCGGCATGAATGGCCGTACCGATCTCGCGGGCCAGTGTTTCCGTAAACAGGGTAGGAGCACCGGCATCCATGCGTATCTGCCCCGGCAACAGCACGGCTATGCGCATCTGGCTGTTGGAAAGGGCGTTGCGGCTGGAAATGTTCTTGAGCTTGGCCTTGCTTGCCCTTTGGGCGCTGGGCACGCGGCGCTGTACCAGCAGCACGTCGGCCATTACCGCAGCACCGCCGCTGCCCTTGAGCGCAGAGGGCGTGTCGTAGCCTGCATTGACCATTTGCCGCAGGTGGGCCGGTTCAGTGTTTCCGGCCGAGAGCACCGTAAGCTGCACGATGTATCCCGCTTCGCTGGGATTGCCCACAATGGTGAACCCGCTGCGCTGCAGCCATGACTCTGTCTGCGCACGCAGACCGAAAACGCGGTTGGTATTGTCGCGCACGCTTACATAGACAGTGTCTGCAATGGCATCATCGTCCTGTGGCTCCTGCAGCTTGCCCGAGCGCAGCACTTCCAGCTTGTCGGGGTCAGCGGTCTGACGCACGCAGGCCGTAAGCGGCACAAGGCTCAGGCAAAGCAGCAGTACAATAAAATGCAGTCTTTTCAATGTCATAAGAAAACCTCGATCCTTGCCGCCGGGGGCGCGGCTGGTATGGGATGCGAAGGCGCGGGCCTTCGCGTGGCTGTTTTTTCCGGTCTTTGCATTTTTCGGGCCGGTAAACACATCCATAAAAACGTTCTGTGCGGCAGCGGCACGCATCCATAAGGGCGGCCCGCCGCAAATCCCCGGATTTCGGTATGTTTCATTCCGAAATTCCAGATGCCTGCCGCGGAGGCGCAAGCACAGCTTGTCTGTGCTGTTCCGTGCTGAAGCGGGCGTCCTGAAGGCATTGAGAATGGATATCTTCAATGGATTTCTATCCGGCTCTGACGCGCTGTTCTGCCGGCATGCAGGGTGAGTCAGGGGGGCATTTTTCCGTCAGCAGGGCTTTGCCAACGAAAGGGCGCTGAGCCGCGGTGCAGGCAGAACCTGTGTCCGTTGCGCTGTTCTGGCAGGCTGTAGCCCCTGTCAGGGCGTTATGGCCTTGACTATTTCACTGCTCAGCCTGTCCTCCAGAGCAGGGAGAATATCTTCGCGTCCCATGTTGGCTCCTTCAGCGCTGACACTTACCGCATACATTTCCTGAGGCTGCTTGCCGTTGCGTCCTGCGCCCACACGGGCGCGCATGCCCCAGATGTTGCTTGTGCCGCCGTCAAGCATGCTGACGCCAAGGCCCAGCAACAGGCCGCCGCCCACGCCCCAGGCCGCACCGCGACCACCGCCGCTGGCGCCGCCCACCAGCGCGCCCAGCATGGCGCCCGTGGCCGTATGCCCCAGAGTTCTGCCCGCATCGGGTGGCGTGCTGCGCGAACCAAGAGGAGTCACTTCGTCCACGGCAACACGCAGCAGCAGGTCAGACCCCTTGGCCGAGTCTGCGGGCACAAGTTCCCGTTCGCTTTGCAGATAGGCTGTGAGCATTGACTGAAGGTCGGCATTGAATGAGGCGCTGCCGCCGCTTACGTCCACAAAGACGCTTTGCCCCGGGCTTGCCTTGATGGCGGGCAGGGGACCGGGGCTGGCTTCGGCCTGATTGGAACGCGGATCAGCGGGAGAACCGGGGAGAGAATCCGGGTTTCCCCGGGTGTCCGGGTCAACGCCATGACGCGATGCGCATCCCGCTGCCAGCAGGCACAGTATCGTCAGGCAGATCGCTGCCACAAAACGGTATGGTATTGGACATATACGCATATATCCCTCATTTTAGCTGGAAATTACTATGATGCTACCGCAAATGGCACGTCCCTGTCCAGTTGGGCATGCCGTCCTGTCATGCTTGTGGCGGTGACGTGTCATCTGCCCAATAATCCAATATATTTTTCTTCTGCGCCTGTCAGCCTGCCATGCGTTGTCCCGGGCTTTTTTTCGTCCCGGCAGGTCCCCGGCAGCAGCCCCTGCCTGCTGAACCGCACTTGACGCCTTCGGGTTTTATCGTATCTTGCCGTTACATAAAGGGCGCGCAGAAAAGTTTTTGGCGCAGCCGGAAAGCCAGTTGAGGGCAGCATGGGCAAACAGTTGATAATAGTGGAATCACCGGCCAAGGTTAAGACCATCAAGAAATTTCTTGGGCCGTCATATATGGTGCAGGCCAGTGTAGGCCATGTGCGTGACTTGCCCGCCAAGACCCTTGGCGTGGACGAAGAACATGACTTCGCGCCGCATTATGAAGTTATAGAAAATAAAAAAAATGTGGTCAGCGATTTGCGCGCGGCCGCATCCAAGGCCGAAACAGTATATCTGGCCCCTGACCCCGACAGGGAAGGCGAGGCCATTGCCTGGCATGTGGCCGAGCTTATCCGCGACAAGGCCAAGGATATCAAGCGCATCCAGTTCAACGAGATCACGGCCAAGGCCGTCAAGGAAGCGTTGGCGCATCCGCGCGAACTCAACGCCGACCTTTTTGATGCCCAGCAGGCCCGTCGCATTCTGGACAGGCTGGTGGGCTACAAGATTTCACCTCTGCTGTGGAAAACCATCAAGCGCGGCATATCCGCCGGGCGGGTGCAGTCCGTGGCGCTGCGTCTTATTGTGGAGCGCGAGGAAGAGCGCGAGGTTTTCAAGCCGGAAGAATACTGGCTGTTCAAGGCCCTGCTTTCGGGCGAGGTCCCGCCTCCATTTAAGGCTGATCTGGTCAAGGTCAACGGCAAAAAGGCCGTCATCAGCAACGCCCAGGAGGCGCAGGCTCTTGAGGATGCCATCAAGGGGCAGCCCTTTGTGGTGGAAAACGTGGAGCAAAAGGAGCGCGAACGCGCCCCGCAGCCGCCCTTCATCACCTCCACACTGCAGCAGGCGGCCAACCAGCGTCTTTCCTACTCGGCCAAGCGCACCATGAATATTGCCCAGCGCCTCTACGAAGGCGTGGAGTTGGGCGATCGCGGCCTTACCGCCCTCATCACCTATATGCGTACGGACTCAACACGCATTGCCGACGAGGCCCGTGACGCGGCCAAGAAGTTTATTGCGGAGCACTTCGGCAAGGACTATCTGCCCAAGCGCGCCCGCGTGTACAAGACCAAGGGCAGCGCGCAGGACGCCCACGAAGCCGTGCGCCCCGTTGACGTGTCCATCACGCCCGATGAGGTCAAGCCGCATCTGCCCCCGGACCAGTATAATCTTTACCGGCTTATCTGGTCGCGTTTTGTGGCTTCGCAGATGGCCGGAGCGCGTTTTCACGACACCACGGTGACCATTGCCTGTGCTCACAGCCAGTGGCGCGCCAAGGGCGAGCGCCTGCTTTTCCCCGGTTTTATGGCGGCCCTGCCCCGTGCCGGAGAAGACGCCGATTCCGATCTGCCGCCCGTGGAAGTGGGGCAGACCCTCAAGCTCGAAAAGATGGACAAGGAACAAAAGTTCACCCAGCCCCCGCCACGCTACAGCGAAGCCAGCCTTGTGCGCGAGCTTGAAGAGCGCGGCATCGGGCGTCCCTCCACCTATGCGGCCATCATTTCCACCCTGCAGGACAGGGAGTATGTGAGCCTGACCGAAAGGCACTTTGTGCCAACCGACCTTGGCCGTGTGGTTTGCGGTCAGCTCACCGAGCATTTTTCGCGCCTGATGGACGTGGGTTTTACAGCCCAGATGGAAGAAGGGCTGGACAAGGTGGCCGAAGGCAAGGAGCACTGGGTCGAGCTTTTGCGCGCCTTTGCCGATGACTTCAATCCCACCCTTACAGCCGCCTCCAAGAATATGCAGAGCGTCAAGGGGGGCATTCCCGCTGACCTTGCCTGCCCGGAATGCGGCAAGCCGCTCATGATCAAGTTCGGCAAGGCTGGCGCGTTTCTGGCCTGTTCCGGCTATCCCGACTGCAACTTCACCAGCAACTTCTCGCGCAACGAGGAGGGCAAGGTGGAGGCCGTGGCCGCCGAAAAACCCCAGTATGAAAAGGTGGGGCAGTGCCCCAAGTGCGGGCGCGACCTCGTGATCAAAAAAGCCCGCACGGGCAGCAGCTTTATCGCCTGCACGGGCTATCCCGAATGCAAGCATGCGGCCCCGCTGTCTACGGGTGTGCCCTGTCCGCGCTGCGAAAAGGGCCAGCTGGTGGAAAAAAGCACCAAACGCGGCAAGATATTCTACTCCTGCGACCAGTACCCGCAGTGCGACTTCGCCCTGTGGGACAGGCCCGTGCCCGGTCCCTGCCCGCGCTGCAACTCCCCCTATCTGGTGGAAAAAAAGAGCCGGGACGGCCTGAAGGTCATGTGCCCCGTCAAGGGCTGCGGCTATGTGAAGGAGGAAGGTCATGAACAGGAATGACGAGCCTGCCGACACGCACGGCGTGAACAGCACCGTGGCAACCGGCCCCGGTGATGCGGCCTGCGGCATGAACGCGCCCTGGCCCGATACGCTGGAAGCCCGCGTGGCCCGGCTGCTGGGGCAGGGGGAAAGCGTGGTTCTGGTGACGGTTATCAGCCGCACCGGTTCGGCGCCCCGCGATGCCGGAACCCGCGCCCTGTATACGCAGGCCGGGCCGGAAGGCACAGTGGGCGGCGGGCTGCTTGAGGCCCGCGCCATGGAGGCTGCGGCCCAGAGCCTGTTCGTGGGGCGTTCCGCCCGTGTAAGCTGTGACCTCAGCGGATTTACCCCTGACAGCGACATGATCTGCGGCGGCGGCATGGAAGTTCTGTGCGAAGTACTGCTGCCGGCGCAGGCCGACCAGTTCGCGCTGGCCGCTCTGGCCCTGAGTGAAGGCGTGGGCGGTTTGTGGGTGGTGGACGTGAGCCATGAAAAGCCCGCGCGCAGCCTGTTTCTTGACAGTCTGCCCCAGGGCGGCGCGCTTGTTCCGGGCACAAGCCTGGACACGGCCCCGGCGCGCGATCTGGCTGCACGGCGCAAAGGGCGCGCCGGGCTTGTGAAGGCGGGTGATTCCAGCGTTTATGTGGAGCCTTTGGCCGCCCCTGCGATTCTGCTGCTCTGCGGCGGCGGGCACGTGTCGCTTGAGGTGGCGCGTCTGGCGCATGCCTGTGGCTTTATTGTCGATGTGGTTGACGACAGGCCGGAGTTTTCCAATCCGCAGCGCTTTCCCATGGCGCGTCGCTGCCATGTGCTGCCGGAGTATGAAAATCTGGTAAACGCCTGCGGCATCGGCCGCCGCCACCATGTCGCCATCATTACGCGCGGGCACGGCTTTGACCGCGAAACGCTGGCGCAGGCCCTCACCAGTCGTGCCCAATACATAGGCATGATCGGCAGCAGGACCAAGCGGGACCAGATTTATGCGCTGCTGCGCGCCCAGGGCGTTCCTGCCGCGGAACTGGCCGCCGTATGCTGCCCCATCGGCCTGACCATCGAGGCTGAAACACCGCAGCAGATCGCGGTGTCCATTGTTGCCGAGCTGCTGGCTGCGCAGGCGGGAACCCTGAAGCGGCTGCGCTTTGAAGAATAGACCTGTTCAGCATTGAAATTGCTCTGGCGGCTGCGTGAGCAGACGTTCGCTACGGAGGCGTAAGCGC
>CAJMLK010000056.1 GCA_905214305.1 uncultured bacterium | reverse complement strand
TAGGCCGTCACTTCAATGCCGTTGGTCAGGCGCACACGGGCAACCTTACGCAGAGCGGAGTTAGGCTTTTTAGGGGTGGTGGTGTAAACGCGCGTGCACACGCCGCGACGCTGCGGGCAAGCCTGCAGGGCGGGCGTCTTTTTGCGTTTCAGCACGGCCTTCCGCTCAATGCGGATAAGCTGGTTAATCGTGGGCATTCTTTCCCTCCATTTGGGATTTTGTCAAAAACTATAAACCTGAAGAGGACAGGACATAGCTTACCTGTCAAGCACTGTCAATAGCGCGCCCCCGGCGAAAACCACGGCCCCGCGCCCGGAAGCGCTGTTCCATCTTGTCGGGAAATGTCTTTTTACCGTGTCATTGCGCCGGGTTGCCTGTCCGTTGATCACTGCTGACCAACGCGGATCAATGCGGTACGGAACTGGAAAAAAAATTGATGACAAGCACACCCAGCACGATGAGTCCAAGGCCGATGCAGGCCGCCAGATCGAGCTTCTGCCCGAAAAGAAACAGACCGATGATGGAGACGATAACTATGCCGACGCCGCTCCAGATACCGTAGGAAATCCCCATGGGCACAACCTTGAGCACCTGTGACAGCAGAAAAAACGATACTCCGTAACCGGCCAGTGCGGTCACGGTGGGGACAAGGCGGCTCATGCCCTCGGACTGTTTAAGGCATGCTGTGGCGATAACCTCAAGCAGGATGGCTCCGCCCAATTGCAGATAGGCCAGGGTGGCGGGGTGCATATTTTCCTCACGCGTCGCGGCATGCTGCCGCACGGAAACCGCGCCACATCCGACGTCGGCAGGCAACGGGCAAAACCGGCCGGGAAGGACATTTCGGCAAAGAAATGCCCTTCCCGAGACCGCATGCTATTCTTCGTTCAAGGCTTCGGCAAAGCGGGTGCGCAAGGCTTCCAGCTTGGCCTTGGCGTCCAGCAGCTTTCCGGCGCGTTCGCGTTCGCGCTCGACCACCTCGGCCGGAGCGCGCCCGATGAAGCTTTCATTGCTGAGCTTCTTGTTCACGCCCACGATGTCCTTTTCAAGCTTGGCAAGTTCCTTGTCCAGCCGGGCCAGTTCGCCGTTGAGGTCAACGGCTCCCTTGAGCGGCACAATGACCTGGCAACCTTCAACCACTGCCGAGGCCGAAGCCTTGGGCGCCTGCACGTCAACCCCCACCGCAAGCTCGTCCAGACGGGCCAGAGTGAGCATAAGATCGCGGTTTTCTTCCAGCAGTGCCTGCTGGGCCGCATCCACGGGATGCAAAAGCAGGCTTACGCGGTGCGCCGGGCTGATGCCAAGCTCGGCCTTGATGGTGCGCACAGCCACGATGATGCCCTGAACAAGCTCCATGCGCGCAGCTTCGGCCGGGCGAATGCAGGCCGGGCGCGACGCGGGATAAAGCTCGCAGGCGAGGTCGGTGGCCTTTGCACCGGCAGGCACGGGCAGGGCTGCCCATATCTCGGCCGTGACAAAAGGCATGACAGGATGCAGCAGCAGCAGTATTTCCCGCAGGGCCAGCCACAGCACGTACTGGGCCGCGGCCTTGCGCTGCTCGTCTTCGCTCTGCATGTCGGGCTTGATAAGCTCAAGATACCAGTCGCAAAACTCGTTCCAGAGAAACTTGTATCCAAGCTGGGCCGCATCGTTAAAGCGGTAGTCACCAAGGGCCTGATCCATTTCCTGCTTGACGGTTTCAAGCCGGTGCAGCAGCCACTGGTGGTGCAGCCCCTGAATGTTGCCAAGGTCCACGCTGGCCGGGGCTTCTTCGGGCAGGTTCATGAGGGTGAAGCGCGCGGCATTCCAGAGCTTGTTGACAAAGTGGCGGTAGCCTTCAATGCGCTCTTCGGAAAGGCGGATGTCACGCCCCATGGCGGCAAAGGCCGTCAGGGTGAAGCGCAGGGCATCGCAACCATATTTGTCGATCATTTCCAGCGGGTTGATGACATTGCCCGTGGACTTGGACATTTTGCGGCCCGAGGCGTCGCGCACCAGCGCGTGCAGGTACACGTCGGCAAAGGGCGGCTTGCCCATGAAATGGATGCCCATCATCATCATGCGGGCCACCCAGAAGAACAGGATGTCAAAGCCCGTAACCAGCACGGACGTGGGATACCAGCGATGCAATTCCTTGGTATCGGCAGGCCAGCCCATGGTGGAGAACGGCCAGAGCGCCGAGGAGAACCAGGTGTCCAGCACGTCCTCGTCCTGCTTCAGCGCGGCGCTGCCGCAGTGGGGGCAGACATCCGGGGCTTCTTCGGCAACGACAAGCTGACTGCACGCCTCGCAGGTCCAGGCGGGAATGCGATGCCCCCACCAGATCTGGCGGCTGATGCACCAGTCGCGGATATTGTCCAGCCAGTGATAATACGTCTTGAGCCAGGCTTCCGGCAAGATGCGGGTCAGGCCGGGTACGGCATCGCGGGCGGCCGGGGCCATCTTGGTGGCGGCCACAAACCACTGGGTGGACACATGCGGCTCCACCACGGTGTGGCAGCGGTAACAGTGGCCCACGGCGTGTTCCAGTTCTTCCACGCCTTCAAGCTGCCCGGCGGCCTCAATATCGGCCACGATTTTTTCGCGGCAGGCCGACTTTTCCAGCCCCTGATAGATTCCTGCCTCGGCTTTCATGACGCCGTTTTCGTCAATGGCCTGAATAAAGAGCAGATCGTGCTTTTTGCCCAGCATCCAGTCGTTGGGATCGTGGCAGGGCGTCACCTTGAGCGCGCCAGTGCCGAATTCGCGGTCCACATAGGCGTCCGCGATAATGGGAATTTCACGACCCAGCACGGGAACCAGCGCCGTTTTGCCCACCATGTGGGCATAGCGCTCGTCTTCGGGGTGCACGCAGATGGCCGTATCCCCGGGGATGGTTTCAGGCCGGGTGGTGGCGATGGTGATAAAGCCGGAGCCGTCCGCAAGGGCATAGCGCACCTTCCAGAGCCTGCCCCTGCTCTGCTCGTGTTCCACCTCGTCATCGGCCAGCGCCGTATGGCAGCGGGAGCACCAGTTGATAATGTAATCGCCCTTGTAGATAAGGCCGTCATTATACAGCTGCACAAAAACCTTGCGCACGGCGGCGGAAAGGCCCTCGTCCATTGTAAAGCGCAGGCGCGACCAGTCCACCGAGGCGCCCATGGCGCGGATCTGGTCAAGGATGCGATGGCCGTAATCTTCTCGCCATTCCCACACGCGCTCGACAAAAGCCTCGCGGCCCAGGTCCTTGCGGCCCTTGCCCTCGGCAGCCAGTGCGCGCTCCACCACGTTCTGGGTGGCAATGCCCGCATGGTCCGTTCCGGGAACCCAGAGCACATTCTTGCCCTTCTGGCGGGCGTGACGGCAGAGCACGTCAATGAGCGTCAGATTGAGGGCATGCCCGATGTGCAGCGCGCCGGTAACGTTGGGCGGCGGAATGACTATGGAAAAAGGTTCGCCAGGGGCATCCGGGTCGGGCGTGAAGGTCTTGTCTTCTTCCCAGTGCTTGCGCCACCGGGCTTCCACGTCATGGGGCTCGTAGCCCTTGGGTAGGGTGTCCGCCATCTTGCATTCTCCGTAAAAGGCGGCAATAGTGCAGCATTATGCATGCCGCTCAGCCAATCTGTATTTTATGGGATGCGTCCCACATCTGGGGCCTCATGGCCTGGCGCGCCGTACGCGCCATGGGACTGCCCTGCCGCCTGGTTAAGGGAAAAGAGATAGCTCAAGGCGCTCTTTTAGGCAAGCCGCTCGGCGGCAACGCCTCTGATGCCGCGCAAACGGCCAATCACACGAAAAAAAAACCGGCAGGGCGCGCCTCGCTGCTGCTGGTTCCCGGCGGCAACGCGCGCCTCAAGGCGGCCGGTCTGGGCGATGCGGGCATCAGGGCCGTGCGCAACTGGATGGAAGAAGGCGGCAACTATCTGGGCTTCTGCGGTGGAGCCGGACTTGCCCTGAGCCATGCCGCGCCGCAACAGGGCCTTGGCATCTGCCCCTGGGGGCGGGCAGCCTATCCCGAAAGGCTGCACCACCTGATTTCGGGACATGCGCGGGTGCGCGTCTGCGATAACGGCGCATTTTCTTTCCGCCCTCCTCTGCCCGCCAATGCCGACTGCCACCAAAAGCGGCAGGCCGCGGCGTCTTCGCCCGCCGGAACCTGCCCCGGCACGGGCAAGGCCGCAGGCAGGGTATCGGCCCGCTGCCTTTCCCTGACCGCCGGTGCGGAACGCCCGCCGAGCCTGCCCGTGTGGTGGCCCGGCCGCTTTGCCGCCGCAGACAACAGCGGCGTGCATGTGCTGGCCTCCTATGACGAGCCTGACGCCGACTTCTGGCTGGCCGACCTGCCGTTGCAAAGCATACCGCCGCACATTTTTTCGCAGTGGCAGGCGCTTTACGGCGTCAACCTTCTGCCGGACTTTCTCAAGGGTCAGCCTCTCGTGGTCAGTGGCAGCCACGGCCGTGGAAACTACGTGCTGAGCTACTCGCACCTTGAAACCCCGCACAGCCCCGATGCCAACGCATGGCTGGCCCTGCTGCTGCGCCGGCTTACCGGCCTTGAGCCTCTCAGGGCGGACGTACCCCTCTGGCAACTGCGCCACCCCTGCCACGCATGGCCTCAGGGCAACGCCCCCCTGCTGGACGCCCTGCGCCACATGCGCGACCTGCTTGACCTTGCCGTGGAGCACCATCTCTTTTTCGCGCGCACCCACTGGCTGTGGGGCTGGCGCACGGGCCTGCCCGGCGCGGCATGCAACAACCTGCACGCCGCTCTGTGCACGGCGGCCAGCCTTGAACCTTCACCGGCGGCTCTGGCCTACTGGCAGGAAGTCCGGCCACGCTTCAGCCTGCTGGCAGAGCGCTTCGCTGCCGGGGCCGAAGGCTACTTTCTGGCCTGCCGTCTGGCCGAAACCCTTTCGCCCACCCTGCCCGACGCCGTGGACAGGCGCGGTCTGGACAGCCAGAGGCAGGCGCTTTTCGGCCACCCCATGAGTGGCGGCGGCCTTATGGAAGAGCTGCTGGACATTACGGAAGAACTGATTTTCCTTTCACAGGACGCCACCCCCTGCGACTTGCGGTAAAAACACCGCCCGCGTAAACAGGACAAAAACAGCAGAAACGACATGCTTGCATTTGATCTGGGCCGCATCGGCTATGAAGACGCTTTTGCCCTGCAAAAGCAGGTACAGGCACTGGTGCAATCCGGCGGGGATGACATCCTGCTGCTGCTTGAGCATCCGCCCACCGTGAGCATCGGAAAAAATTCCGGTGAGGAAAATGTTCCGCCGCACCTGCAAAGCGTGTGGGGACACCATGTGGACATCGTGCACAGCACCCGTGGCGGCAATGTAACCTGCCATTTTCCGGGTCAGCTTGTGGCCTATCCGATTATCAGCCTCAAGAGGCGCTCCGGCGGCATCCGCGCCTATGTGCACGACCTTGAGGAAACCGCCATACGCATGCTGGCCCGTTTTGGCGTGACGGCAGAGCGGCGGCAGGGCTTTCCCGGCGTATGGACGGGCGAAAAAAAGATCGCATCGCTGGGCATCGCGGTAAGCCGCTACGTGACCATGCACGGTCTGGCTCTCAACGTGGCCGAGGACCTCTCCCTGTTCAACATCATCTCGCCCTGCGGCCTGGAAGGCGTGGCCGCCACATCCATGGCGCGGGAAACGGCTGGCCCGACTCCGGCCATGACCGCAGTAAACACTGCTTTTCTTGAAGAATTTTACCATATTTTCAAGCCTGCCGGGGGGCACGACCAGCCTCTGCCTACCCTGCGGGCCGCCCAAGACCTCATGACACTGTTGCAAGACGCGCAAAGGACTGAAAAGTGACCTGCAAAACCCCCGCTTCCGGCTCCTGCTGTGACAATCCGCAAAAAGCCATGCGCATGCCGCCCTGGCTGCGCCGCCCACTGGCCTCGGACAAACGCTTTTTCTCCACCACCGGCCTTGTGGATGACCTGGGCCTTTTCACCGTCTGCAAGGCGGCCAACTGCCCCAACCGGCAGGAGTGCTACTCCGCGGGCACGGCCACCTTTCTGATTCTGGGTGAAACCTGCACGCGCAACTGCCGCTTCTGCAACATTCATCCCGGACAGACCGCGCCCCCCAGCCCCGACGAACCGGAGCGCGTCGCCAAGGCCGCACTTGCCCTGGGCCTGCGGCATATCGTCATCACCTCGGTCACGCGTGATGATCTGGAAGACGGCGGGGCCGGGCATTTTGCCCGCACCATCGCTGCCGTGCGCCAGGCGCTGCCACAGGGCAGCATCGAGGTGCTCATTCCCGACTTTCAGGGCAATGAACAGGCCCTGCGCACGGTCATGGACGCCGCGCCCCATGTGATCAACCACAATGTGGAAACCCATCCGGCGCTGTACAGCAAGGTGCGCCCGCAGGCCCGCTATGAGCAGAGCCTGGAACTGCTGCGCAGGGTCCATGCCGCCGGAGGCACGGCCAAAAGCGGCCTGATGGTGGGCCTTGGCGAAACGGACGATCAGGTGCGCGAAGTCATCCGCGACCTGCATGCCGCGGGCTGCTCCATCATCACCATCGGCCAGTATCTGCCCCCCAGCAAGGAACACCACCCCCTTGACCGCTATGTGACGCCGGAACAGTTTGATGCCTACGCCGCCTACGGAACGTCACTGGGCGTCAGGCACGTTTTTTCCGCTCCGCTGGTGCGCAGCAGCTATCAGGCCGGAAGCTTCGTGCAGCCTGAAGCATGACGCACGCGCCCGCCGCCGATGTACGGGCCTGAAAACATATCCACACAAAAGCCCCGGCCCTTTCCCACGATGTTTTCGGGAAAGGGCCGGGGCTTCGTCTGCGCAAAAAATCTGTTTTTCGCACGCCTGCGGAACATTTTGCCGCAGCGCTCGTGACGACACTGTCTAAAGCGGTTAACTCATTTCATTCGCAAACTGCGCTAAACCATGCCCAGGGTCTGGAACAGCCAGACAAAACCCGTGAGAGTAAATATGCTCAGGCCGTTGCTGACCACAGCGGTGAGGGCGGCCTCTTCCGGCACGGCTCTGTAGACCTGGGCCAGCACGCTGACCAGCAGGGCCGTGGCCGTGGCGCTGATAAGCACGCCAATGGTCAGCCACAGACCCGATATGCCAAGCGCATGCATGATCCCCCAGCACAGCAGAGGGTGCAGCACAAGCTTGCACAGGGAAAACCATATCTGGCGCAGCAGCACTGCCCCCTGGGCGCGGCGTGTTGCCACGGCCAGTTTTTGCTGAAGATCCAGACCGAGAGCCAGCAGCATGCAGGGGGCGGCCGTGTAGCCCACAAGGCTGATGGCGCGGTCCAGCGGCTCCCACAGGCCAAGCCCGGATACGGAAAGCGCGCCGCCCGCCAGTGTAGCCAGCAGAATGGGATTGCCCAGAATAAAGATGCGCGCCGCATTGCCCGCAAACACCAGCGGATTGACGCCTTTTCGAACCAGAGAACCGGACAGGACGTCCAGCCGGGCCTGCGCCATGATCATGACCACATTGGGCGTGAGTATGGCCAGACCCGCCACCAGCATGGCCTCACTGTTGCCCGGCCAGAGATTTGACACAATGGGCAGCCCCACAAAGGCCGCATTGCAGGCTGAGCAGGAAAGCCCGCTGATGACTGCCGGGCCAGCCCCGCGACGGCAAAACAGCCTGTCACCCACGTAGCCGAGAGTGTAGACAATGACCTGAGAACCTATGACAGCCAGCCAGAAACCGCCCCGGGCCAGATCCTCAGGGCTTGCCCCGGCCAGCAGATGAAAAATGAGCAGGGGCAGGGCCAGTTTGAGAACATAGACGCCAAGCACCGGCCCGGCGTTTTCCGGCAGCACATCGCGCGCCCTGAGCAACACACCCAGAGCAATGATGCAGAACACCGGCACAACAGCAAAAAACGCATGAAACATGACACTTCTCAAAAACGAAAAAAGGTGAAAAACAATCAACGCCGCGCACTATCACGCGGACGCATCATGACCCTGCGGCCCGCCGCTGTCCAGCCCCGGCGCAGGGCATTGCGGACCAGAGACAGAGCTTGCCTGTGCATGGCGGACAGTTACCGGTTGCAACGCCCTCATGCTCTTGATCTGGGCCGCCTCCGCGGCGGGCGGCAGGGGGGCTGTCAGGGGCTTTGCCCGGATCAGTCCGCAAAAGACAAAACCCCCGCCGTTTACCGGCGGGGGTTTTGAACAGTCCTTGTCCGGCCAAAGCCGACACTGGAAATACTCGTCGCTAAGGCTACTTCTTGTCGGCCTTTGCGGGCTTGTCAGCCTTGGCGGCAGGCTTTTCAGCAGCCTTGTCGGCGGGCTTTTCGGCGGGCTTGGCAGCTTCGGCCTCAGGGGCCTTTTCGGCTTCGGCGGCGGGCTTGAAGTCAATCTTCTGCTTGTCCATGGCCGTGATGATGTCGTTGGTCACGTCAGCCTTGGGATCAAAGGAAGCGGCAGCCTCGGAGCTGATGATAAGGGCATAGCCCTTGTCGGCGCGGTAGGCGTTGATGATGCGCTGCATGGTGTCATACAGCACGTTGACAACGTTCTGCTGCTCCACCTGCATGCGCTGCTGCGAGGCCATGTACACGGTCTGCAGTTCTTTCTGGGCATCGGCGTCATCGGCATTCTGCTCCAGACGCTTCTGGATGTTGTTCAGTTGCGCCTGCATGTCAGCCTGCAGACCTTCAAGGTGCTTCACGCCGGCCTTGCCGGCTTCGCTGTCGCGCATGACGCGCGTCATATCAACGACCGCCAGTTTGGCCTGGGATGAGCCTTCACCCTGTTGGCAGGCAATAAGCATCAGGCTCAGCAGCAGGGCCAGCGGCATAAAATAACGGATACGCATGGTAATGGACACTCCTCTCAGAATTTCCGCGTGCCGTTGCACGGCCTGCGCGGCGTGTTGTCAATGGTGTACGTTGTTTTTACTGCCACCTCAACCGTTTTTTCCCGGCGTGCCTTGCTTTCTGTTCAAAAACACATCTGCCGCCACAAGGGGCATCCGGCCGCCCGGACTAGCGCCGGAACAGCCCCGGCCGAACAGCCCCGGCCGAGCAGCCCCGGAGCAATGTACCATTAGCAACGGCTCCTGCACTTGCATGAGCCGATATTTGACCATCAGGAATAAACCCTGCCTATCAAGACAGTTACGCATTACTGCGGGCATATCTTGATATCTGCTGACCAAATCTTCGATTCACGCTGCTTGAGGCCAAAAAATGGAAACCACGGGAGCGCTGGACAAGGCGGCTTTCCGCGAACCTTGAAAAATATCTTCGCAAAGCCGGTCAATACTATTGCAACGCCGCGTAATGCCCTTTCATCCGGGCGACCTTGGCCACATAGGCGCGGGTTTCAGCCACGGGCAGGCGGATGGTCAGATCTTCGTACAGCTGTTCCGCAGTCAGCGCATTGATGGCGTCCACAGCCTCTTCCGGACTGTTGCCAAAAAGCCGCAAAAACCGGTTCGGCCCCATATTGTAGGCGGCCACGGCACAATATTCACGCGACCTCGGGTCATGTACCCCGGAAAAATAGCGGGTGAGCAGGATATGCAGATAGGTCGTGCCGTAACGGATGTTGGTTTCCGGCACGCGCAGGTCTTCAAAACTCACATCGCCCGTATGTCCGTACAGGTAGCGGTGGACCTCGCCGCCTGCCGTGTCCGGCAATATCTGCATAAGGCCCATGGCCGACTTGTGGCTTACAAGAGTGGGAGAAAACGAACTTTCGCTGTGGATAATGGCATACACAAGCTCGGTGCTCAGGTTATAGCGCCCGGCAAAGCTTTCCACCAGCTGCTGATAGCGCCGCGCTCTCGGCGGCAGCGTGTCTCCGTTGCCATAGGCGTTGGCGGCAAGCGCGCTTCCTGTGCCATCGCGACCGGCGCTCCTGCCCGCACGCGGCGTCAGGGGGCTGTAGCCCTCAAGCAGCGTTTCGGCAGCCAGCCAGCGCAGGGGCAGCCCCCTTGCGTCAACAGCGTCTCCGAAGCGTGCGGGTTGCACCGCCAGCAGCAGCGGCATGGAAAATCCGTCAAGCGCCAGCAGCGAGGCCAGCTGCCCGGACCCTGCCGGAACCTGCCCGAAAAGCCCCCCGGCAACGGCATCCGCGTCGGCCAGCGACAGGGTGTCCGCCGGGGAGGCCAGCGCCACCACGGACGACGCCTCACGCCGCAGCGACCACTGGCGCGAACCGTCACCCTGCGGCACAATGGGAACAGGCATATCTTCAGGCCGCAAGCTGACCACAACAGGGCTTGCACGACGCCGCACCTCATAGCCCTCGCGCTGCGGCACAAAGCCCGCCAGCAAGCCCAGCAGCAGCACTGTGCCGCCGAGGCAACCGACGAGAATGGCAAGGGTTTTATGGCGCTTCATGAAAAATCCTCAACTGGGACGACATGGTCGAACTTTCAGAACATTTTCACCTTGAAATTGCTCCGGCAACGGTGCGGGAACCCCCGCGAACAAGGCGCAAGCGCAAGCTGCCTGCGCTGTCAGGCTGCGAAGCGGTCGTGCCCTGAACATCGGGAACATCCGCTCTCAATGCCGCTCTGCTCTGACTGAGCGCTGCCACACGCCCCGGCCACACGGCCAGGCCGGTCGGGCCGAGACGGTCGCGCAGATCGGGGGGTCGCGCAGATCGGGGGGTCGCGCAGATCGGGCAGATCGGGCGGCCTGCGACACTGCAGGCAAAACAGACGCTCCCGCTCTCCTGCAGGCGCGCTCAGGGCACGCCCGGAGCGTAAAAGGCTTGATGCAAGTTTGCTGCCATCTGAAAAATAGTATATAGTTACAGAATATTAGCCATAACGTCCGCCCCTGTCACGCGAGCAGGTCAAAATAATGAATGCCGTTGACCTGCCGCGCGTTCAGGACTATGCTGCCTACTCTGCGGCAAGTCCTGTTTTTTACTCGACCGGCGCGGCTCTGCGCCTTACAGAACACAGACAGCCCTGCCAGAAGCTTTCAGGCGGCTGCGGCTTGACAAGGCCGCAGCCTTCTGCATTTCCATGCAATGGAGCACACGGTGCCACAGCACACGAAAGAATATGTCCGCGAGGAGATCATCCGCCTTTTAAAGTACGCCCCGCCGGAAATGCGCGTGGCTGTTCTGGGTCTTTTGCCCGCCACCAAAAGAACGCTCAGTCAGGGCTACCGCCCTTCGGTGCGCGGGGTTCCCCTGCGCAGCTGGCGCTGCCTGCTGCACCTGCTGTCTTCTGTTGCGTCCATGCAGAGCGACACGGAAATGCTGCTGCGCGTTTCAAGCGATCTGCTGGCCATTGCCGACCGCATGGCCCCTCCGGGCGAGGTGCTGCGCCAGAGCGCGGAAATTCTTGTGCACGCCCTGCACGCCGAGCTCTACGTCTGCCGCCTGCGCAACAAGCAGGGCGAGTGGGTGGCGCGCTCGGCCGGGCATGTGAACGGCAAGGCCATACCCATCGTGGCCCCCATGCTGGAAGAAGGCCTGCGGGAACACCCCGTCATGAACGCCATTCTTCAGGGACACACGCGCTACGTGGTTTCCAACAATCTTCAGGCCATCGAAAAGGGCGGCGACTCCTTTGACTGCATGATTTACAAGGAAGGCTACCGCTCACGTCTGGCTTTCGTGCTGCGTGAGCGTAACGACCGACCGCCCTTCGGCCTTGTCATGCTGTACACCAAACGCGAATACGGCTTTGAAAATTACGACGAGCGCTTTCTCGGCAAATGCGCCCGCCTTGTTTCGCTCACCGTGGGCCGCCGCATAGCCGTAGCCCGTGACGCGCTGGAAAAAGCCGCCGGGGCCATGGCCCACTACGGCAACAATGCCATCAACGTCATGCGCAATCAGGCCGAATACTGCGGTGAACTTGTGGAAGATATCGACGCCACCCAGACCCGCGCCCTGCGCCTCACCCGGGAACTCATGGCGGAATTTCCAGAAAACACCCGGGGCCGCATTCTGGCCGAAGAGCTGGAAAGCGCCCTGGCACGCGCCGATCTTACCGAACTTGCGGGGCATCTGGGTGGTGTGCTTGAAGGCACGCGCCGCATGACCCGCATCATCAGTTCCCTCAAAAAATCCGTGGAGCGTCCGCGCCTCATGCATTACGCGCTGGGACATGATGTCCTGCGGCTGGAAGACGACGCGCCAAGGGAGGACTAGCATGCGCCTGTCGGCCATCTTTCCCTTTCTGTCCACGCTCAAAACCTATTCGCCCCGTGACTTCAAGGCTGACCTGACGGCAGCCCTCACCGTCACGCCCATGGCTGTTCCGCAGGCCATGGCGTACGCCATCATTGCCGGGGTTCACCCGCAGTACGGCATCTACGCCTGCATGCTGCCCGTGGTCATGGCCGCGCTGTGGGGCTCTTCGCGCTTCATGGCTGCCGGGCCGACCAACGCCATCTCCATGGTGCTGTTTTCCACCATGGCGACCATCAGCGTGGGCGGCACGCTTATCATCAACATGCCCGAAGAAATACGCATGACGTATATTTTCGGGCTGGCGCTTTTTTGCGGCCTGATACAGGTGGGCATGGGCCTTGCCAGACTGGGCGACCTTGCCAACTTCATATCCCATTCCGTCATGGTGGCCTTTACCACGGGCGCTGCCCTGCTCATAGGCATGGGCCAGCTCAAGACGGTTTTCGGCATTCCCGGCCCCAAGAAGGCGGGCTTTTTTCACCAGATGTTTGACGTGCTGCACGGCCTGCCCCAACTCAACGAATGGTGTCTGGGGCTGGCTGCCCTGACCATTGCGCTGGCTCTGGGCCTCAAGCGCATTTCGCGCCGCTTTCCGTCATCGCTGGCGGCTCTGGCTCTGGTCACCGCAGCCTCGTGGTATCTTGAGGCAGACAAGCACGGCGTGCCGCTGGTGGGAGCCATACCAAGCGTCATCCCGCCGCTGTCCATGCCGCCGGCTTTTGACCTTGCGGCCGTGCGCGACCTTTTCATGCCCGCGCTGGCACTGGCCCTGCTGGGCACGGTGGAATCGCTGGCAATCGGCAAGCAGCTTGCCAGCGTCAAAAATGACAGCTTTGACGGCAGTCAGGAACTTATCGGGCAGGGACTGGGCAATATGGCGGCAGGCATCACTTCCGGCATACCGGGCTGTGGTTCCTTTACCCGCAGCGCCCTCATGGTCACATCCGGCGGGCGCACGCGCATGGGTACGGTATTTTCCGGCCTGCTGGCCCTGCCCATGCTTTTTGCGCTGTCGCCGTTCATTGCATGGCTGCCCCTGCCCGCGCTGGGCGGCATCCTGCTTATCATTGCCGTGCAGATGATCGACATCGAGGCCATTCGCCTGTGCCTTGTCGCCACGCGCATCGACAGGATAGTGCTGTCCCTTACCTTTGCCTCCACACTTGTCTTTGACCTTGAAAAAGCCATTTTTATCGGCGTGCTGCTGTCACTGGTGCTTTTTATCTATAAAACCGCGCACCCCCGCGTGCGCCGCCTGCGCCCCAATGATCCCCTGCTGCGCGAGGCTCCGGAGAACATGCCCGACGGCATCGCCGTTTATGTCGTTGAGGGAACGCTCTTTTTCGGGGCCATCCACGAGCTTGAACGCCAGCTCTATGAAGAGGACGAAGAGCCAACACGCCTTGTGGTTCTGCACCTCACCCGTGTTTTCTGGCTGGACGCCTCGGGCGCATACGCTCTCTCGCAGTTTGTGGAGCGCTGCTACGCACGCAGCATCCCCGTCATTCTGGTTGTGGGCAGCCGCTCCGTGAACAGGATACTCCAGCGCACCGGCATACTTGACTATCTGAGCAATGGCTTTGTGGCTGAAACCATCAATGAAGGGCTGCGTCAGGCCACCCAGCTGCTGAGCCGCATTACCTGCCGCGATGGCCTGTGTACCTATCCTGTGCCGGGCATTGCGCCCCTGTCCGAAAGCGCGGCTGCCACCCGTGCCGGTCAGGCCCAGCTGCAAGACGCCGCCCTCAGGGACAAGGATGCGGATCAGGACGCAACACCGCCCCTGTTTGAAGCGACAGAGGCCGGAGCCGCCGCCAGCACCGCCCCCACGCAGATCGACCAGATGCCTCTGGGCATGGACGAGCATGACGAGGAAGAACACGGCGATGCGGACCGCCCGGCAGACGAGACAGACCGGAAAAGCGGGGCGAATTGCGCCGACACCGCCCCCGGCGGTACAGGCGGCATGCGTGAAGGCGCGGGTGGCGCTTTCGCGGCAGGCACGGCAGGCACTGTTGCTCCGCCCTGTGATGATCCCGCCCCGGCGGCACGCCTGGGCGACGCCCTGCCCGACGATGTGGCTCAGGGCAGCATCATTATTGTCGGCCCAAGGCCCCCGGCGGAGTTCCCCGGCGTGGATGAACTGCAAGGCCCGTCCATGCCCGACGACAAGGGCAAGCCCCGGTAACAGGCTGCCGCGCCAGACATTTCAGAGCATTTTCGCATTGAGAATATCTATGCTCACTGCGAAAATGCTCTGACGCTGCACAAAAATGCGACGCGCCACAACAGGGCGTGGATGCAGCAGGAAATCGCATTTCCCGGCTGCATGAAAATTTTGCAATGTGAAGCATTGCAAAGGTAATCTGCTCTAAAGGACGATCGTAGACATGGCTTTTTCCCTGCCCCCTTGCCCCGGCAACCCGCCAAGCCTGCCCATAGGGCGTGAGCACCCCTGGCTGGCCCCGCTGGCTGGCTACAGCGACCTGCCCTTCAGGCTGCTCTGCCGTCAATACGGCGCTGCCGTATGCGTGACGGAAATGGTCAGCGCCAAGGGGCTGGTATACCAAAGCCCCGGAACCAGCGAACTGCTGGCAAGCCTGCCTGAAGACCAGCCCCTTGTGGTGCAGCTTTTCGGGGCCGAGGCATCTTTTCTGTCCCGCGCCGTCAACCTGCTGCGCGACGCTGGCTACGGCTGGTTTGACCTCAACATGGGCTGCTCCGTGGCAAAAGTGCTGCGTCAGGGCGCCGGGGCGGCCATGCTTGGCGACACAGACAATATCCTTGAAGTGGCCCGGGGCATGATTGCCGCCGCAGGCCACGGCCGCGTGGGCTTCAAGCTGCGCCTCGGCCTTGACGATGCACGCCCGGTGCTGCCCGAACTGGCCCTGCGGCTCGAGGACGCCGGGGCGGGCTGGCTTGTGCTGCACCCGCGCACGGCCCGTCAGGGCTTTGGCGGTACGGCGCAGTGGCAAGCGCTGGCCGACCTTGCCCCGCGCCTGTCCATTCCCCTGCTGGCAAGCGGCGATCTTTTTTCCGCCGCCGAGGGCATGGCCTGCCTTGAGCAGACCGGCGTGGCAGGACTCATGTACGCGCGCGGGGCCATGTACAATCCCGCTATTTTCGCGGATCACGCCGCCCTGTGCGCGGGCGGCCGCCCGCAGGCCCATGACGCGGCCTCGCTCAAGGCAATGATTTTACACCATATGGAACTTGCGCGCCTGCACTGCCCCGGCAAGGCTGCCGTATGGAAGATGCGCAGCGTTGTGCCGCGCTATGTGCGCGCCCTGCCCGGCGCGCGGGCCTTGCGGCAGGAGCTGTGCCGCTGCTCTACCTGGGCGGAACTGACGGAAGCGCTGGACAGATGCCTGCCGGTTTGAGATTCTGTCCGCCTGACACCGCACAGCGCTTCACAAAAGCACAGGGCCTACCCGCAGGGTGCGTCTGGCCGTCAGGGGCAATTGCACCTTGAAACGGCTGGGGCGGCTGCGTGGACAAGCCCTTGCCGTGAATGCACAAACATCGCTTATCCAGGCTGTTACGCGCGTTGTGAACGTGTCGCAAACTTTGAGAATGGACATTTTCAAAGCTGGTCTGCGCAAGGAGAACATATGAACGTACGCCGCGCCAAAACAGCGGGCTTCTGCATGGGCGTGAGTCTGGCCCTGCAAAAACTCAATACCGCCCTGGAACGCAGCACCGGCCCAAATACGGAAACCGGCCGCATATGCACGCTCGGCCCCATCATCCACAACCCGCAGGTACTGGCGGAGTATGAGGCGCGGGGCGTTGCCTGCGTCAACGACCCATCGCAGTTGCGACAGGACGATGTGGCCGTCATACGTGCGCACGGCATCACCCGTCAGGTGGAGCAGGCCGTATGCGCAAGCGGGGCCACAGTGGTGGACGCCACCTGTCCCAAGGTCAAAAAAGCCCAGCTTTCCATTGCGCGCGCCACCTCGCAGGGCGCGACCCTGCTGCTTTTTGGTGAAGAAGATCACCCGGAGGTACGCGGCCTCATATCCTACGCCTGCGGCCCGGCCCACGTGTTCGGCAATGCCGGAGAGCTGGCGGCCCTGCCCCTTGACCCCGCTCAGCCCTACGTACTTGCCTCGCAAACGACGCAGGACCGCGAGATTTTTACCGCCATCCATGAAAGCCTGAGTCGCGCTCTGGATGACCTTGCTGTTTTGTCCACCATCTGCGACGCCACCCGCGAGCGGCAGGAAGAGGCCAGAAACATTGCCTCATCGGTGGATGTCATGGTAGTCGTTGGTGGACGACAGAGCGGCAACACCCGGCGACTTGCGGATGTGGCCGCGCTTAACGGCATAGCCACCTATCATGTGGAGAGCGCCGAAGAGCTTGATCCGGAAAAATTTGTAAATAAACCCCGTGTGGGCCTTACGGCTGGCGCATCTACGCCGAAAAGCCTCATAGACGCCGCTGAAAAATGGCTTTATTCGTTATAATAACGTCCTGCACGCGCCACACGTTTTTTGGGAGGCAGCATGTCCCAGACCAATATATTGCTTGAGGCCGGAACCAATGAGCTGGAAGTGGTGGAATTCTATCTTGATGAATTCGTTCCGCCATCTACCGACGCGCCCCTGACGGCCGAAAACGGCCAGCCCGAAACTCCGGCTTCCTACCGGGGCTATTATGGCGTCAACGTGGCGAAAGTGCTGGAAATCATCCGCATGCCAAAAGTGACGGAACTGCCTGAAGTGCAGCACCCGAGCGTGCTTGGGGCCTTTAATCTGCGCTCCCGCATCATTCCGCTGGTGGACCTTGCCATGTGGCTTGGCAAAACCCACCCCGCCAACGAAGAGCAGCCCAAAACCATTGTGACGGAATTCAACAACGTCACCACGGCCTTCATGGTGTCCGGCGTCAACCGCATCCACCGCATAAGCTGGGAACAGGTGGAGCCGCCGAACAAGTACGTGGCCGCCGTTTCCAACAATACGGTCATCGGCGTGGTCAAGCTTGAAGACCGCATCATTTTTCTGCTGGACCTGGAAAAGGTGGTCGCCAACCTCAATCCCAAACTGGGCCTGCGCCTGGACGATCTGGGCGAAGACTGGACCAACAAGGGCTACCGCGCCCTTGTGGCCGACGACTCGGCGCTGGTGCGCGAAATGCTGCGCGACCTGATGGAAAAGGCGGGCTTTACCGTCGAGGTGGTCTCCAATGGCCGTGCCGCCTGGGATCGGCTTGAAGACATCAAGCAGCGCTGTGAGCAGAGCGGGCGCCCCGTCTCGGACTTTGTGCATGTCATGGTGTCGGACATTGAAATGCCGGTCATGGACGGCCTTAACCTCACCCACCGCATCAAGACCGACCATGTGCTCAGCAAGCTGCCCGTAATCCTGTTTTCTTCGCTTATCACGGACAAGCTGCGCCACAAGGGCGAAAGCGTGGGCGCGGACGACCAGATATCCAAGCCGGAAGTTACCCAGCTTGCCCGCCGGGCCATGGCCCTTATCAGGGCGCGCGAAGAAGAAGCGGCGGCAACCCGCTAGAGCAATTTCACTTTGAAATTGCTCGGACGGCTGCGTGAGCAGACGTTCGCTACGGAGGCGTAAGCGCAGT
>CAJMLK010000055.1 GCA_905214305.1 uncultured bacterium | reverse complement strand
CTCCAGCTTTACCGATTCGGGGAGGGTGAACAACCTATTGGAACACTACATCTAGAGCTGTTGCCACCTGAGCCGTGCCTGCTGTCCTGTATGAGCCGGAGCGGTCACAAGCTGTTTCAGGCGGCCCCTAGTCCAGCAGGCCAAGCAGGCGGGCCACCCGCTGCTCATTAAGGCCGGAGTGCGCCTGAAGCATTTCCTGGCTGTGCTGGGCCGCTTCTTCTTCCACCTGGGCCAGAGCCTGGGTCATTTCTTCGTTGTTGAGCATGTGGGGTGTTTCCACTGCCGGAGCCTCAAGGGCGGGGGCGGCAGAAGAGGCCGCGTCTGCATGGCTGGCGGGCAGCATGGCGTTGACCCTTTCCTGAAATGTGGGAAAAAGCGGGCCCATATCATTATTGCGAAAACGAAATTCCAGTTCCACGGGGGTTCTCCTTGTGCTTTGCGCTTCCGCCTGTTCTGTGGCGGAGGTGTGGGGCGGCAAAATCGGCCGCACCGGTTCACGCTGCATAGATAAGCAAGAACCATGCCTTTTTTCGTATATGCCATAATGCCGGATTTGCTCCGTACATGTGGAGCATTTTCACAGCAAGAATATCCATTCTCAATGCTTCCGCGACGCCCGCTCCGGCGCGTAGCAGCACAAATAAATTTCTCTTTTGCCCCTGCGCGGGGCGTTTGCTCCCGCATCTGCCAGAGCAGTTTCAAAGTGAAATTGCTCAGAAAAAGGCCCGCGAGCGGATGCTCGCGGGCCTTTCTGGTTTGTAGCAAAAGGTTTGCTAGCAGTGAGCCTTGAGTTCTTCAAGAAAGGCTTCAGACACTTCAAAGCCCAGTTCTTGCGCCTTGTCGGCCGCTTCTTTGGCCTTGGCGAATTCGCCCTGATCAAAGTAGGCAAGGGCCAGGTTGTTCCAGGCCGGGGCAAAGGCGGGTTCTTTTTTGATGATGGACAGGCACTGGGTTTCGCAGGCCTTGATGTCGCCCTTCATGAAATAGGCGGTCGCCAGCGCGTTCTGGGCCTGCACAAAGTTGGGGTCCCATTTGAGGGCCTTGTTCAGGGCGGTGATGGCCTTGTCCGGTTCGCCGCGCTGCAGGTGCACGAAGGCTATGTTGCTCCACGGCACAGGGAACTTGGCGCGGCAGTTGGCGGCTTCTTCGTTGTAGCGCAGGCAGCCGTCAAGGTCGCCGCGTTCAAGGCAGATGCCGCCCAGCTGTACGTAGCCTTCGGCCAGATGCGGCGAGTTGCGCACGGCGTTCAAAAAGGCTTCTTCAGCGGCGACAAAGTCGCGCTTGGTCAGCAGAGCCAGGCCCAGGTTGTAGTAATGGTTGGCGCACTGCTCATTTTCGGCAATTTCCGCCTTGAGGTCCGCAATGTATTCGTCCAGGTCATCGTAGCGAGCTTTCATTGGATGTGCCCCTCTTTTTTCAGAAGATCATAGTACCAGCGGCAAAAGTCGAAAATGCCCATGTATTTTTCGTCTTTATTAATGACGCCCAGGGCGCATTCTGTGGCGCCCTTGCTGTAAGCCTTGCCATACGGGCCTTTTTTGCCCGCGTCGTGCAGAAATTCGTTAACCAGCTGTTGCGTGGTGCGCTTGCTTATGTCAGTGCGCAGATCAAGGGGATCGTTGGGTTTCTGGAAAGGATCCCAGTTGTCGTAACCCAGACGGTCTACAAACTTGCGGCGTCGCGGATTCATGCGCTCATAAATCTCGCGTTTGAGCACTTCCTGCTCTTCCGTAAGTTCCTGCGGCGTTCCGTCTCGAAAGACGGTAGCGGGTATGCTGCCGAACATGCCGGACTCCTTGCGGTGCGCGAAAATCCGTTTTCCGGCGCCTTGGGTACGGCCCCTGTGGGGCCGGCGCCGCCGCCACGCCCCCGCGCGCACGGGCGGTTGCGGCTGTGACGGCACGGCGGAATACGCTGCCGCGCCGTTTTTGTATCAGGCCTGTTCTTTCTTGGCCGGGCCTATGCCAAGATAGGTTTCGTCGTAGCGGGTCAGCAGGGCCATGGACAGCGGCACGTACACCTCATGCAGTTCCTTGAAGCGCGACTGCACAGTGCTTGCGATGTCCTTGCTCAGCTCTTCAAGCCTGTCGTACATCTTGTCCATATGCACTGTGGGGTAGGCCTTGCCCTTTTCGAATGCGGAAAAACCGCAAACGTGGCCCTGACCACGAATAGCCGTAGGCACGCCATAAATGCGACAGGTGACGGGCCGGGCTTCGTAAAGAAGGCAGCGGTCGGCATCGTCCAGCAGCGGACAGCGCATCTTGATCTTGGCCGCGATGCTCATGATGGCTTCGGGGCTTTCGCCGTCTTTTTCCGCCCTGTACAGTTCGCGCTTGAGGCGTGTTGTGTGGCGGTCAAGGTCTGAAGCGCGTTCCAGTATGGCCGAGCGCTCGGGACCATGCCCGAAAGTGGCGTTAAAGGCCCGGTTGATATACATGGCTTCCACCAGCGAAAGATCAAACATGGCGTGGCAGCAGTCGCTGCAGCCTTCTTTGCAGGTCACGCACTGGGGATAGCTGTCGCGCACCCGTTCAAACAGGGCGTCGGCCTCGGCCCGCAGGTTTTCGTAGCGGGTGAAAATAGCGGTCAGGTCAGGGATCATGATTATCCTGTGGCTGTGCGGAGGGCGCGTGGGCCGTCCGGCAGGTGTGCGGCGGGGCGGGCTTTTGGGCGTGATGCCTCGCCCGTGCGCTTGTGGCCCGGGGCCTTTGGGCGGGTGTTTTTCAAAACCCGCGCGGCTCGCCGTACGTGGCAGGTTTTTTATGCAGACCTGCACGGGGCCGGCGGCCGTGGTTTGCGCATTTTATGTAAGTGCCGCCTGGCGCGCGAGCGTCGGGCGGCACAACACTCTGTCTGCGAGTGGGTCAACAGTGGAATGCCGTGGGGCCTTCCAGCATCACCTGGAGCAGATTAACTTTGATAATATACATTCTCAAAGTTTGATGCACGCTCACTTCGGCGTTTAACCGCGCAAATAAATTGCGCTTACGCCTCCGTGGCGGGCGTCTGCTCCCGCATCCGCCAGAGCAATTTCAAAGTGAAATTGCTCTAGTTTTCTTCAATGGTGATGGCGTTGACTTCGCAGACTTCCACACAGGATTCACAGCCGAGGCACTCTTCGGGGCTCACGGCTTCGCACTTGCTGTCTTTGATTTCATAGACTTCAACGGGGCACACGTCCACGCATTCGCCACAGCCTATGCACTTGTCCACATCGACATTCACATTGTAACCCATGATCGTCCTCCCAATAGGTTGTCTTGCTTGATCACACAAGCGGGTAGAATTAGCTTGTGCAATTGGATAGCTTTAGCCCATGCCCCTGTCAAGTGTCCTTTGCGCCGTGCCGTAAAAGCGGCTGACGACAGTGGTTTGTAAGCTTCAGCCCTGTGCCGTGCTCCTCAACCGGCATCAAGCCCCCAAAGTTTTCGGGCCGCAAAGGGCTGCTGCTTTTTTTCAGGGAACAAGGCGGGCGTAATAGCTCTTGCCGTTACGCCTGATTTGCATAAGCACCTGGCCTGACATGCGTTCTCGCCGGAATGCCTGCAAAAGGTCTTTTTCTTCATGCACGGGAATTGCGCCAACCGCAGAGATGACGTCGCCCTTTTGCAAAAACGGCGAAGGCCCCTTGGCGTCAACGTGGTTTATAACAACTTTTCCAGCTGTTTGCGCGGCCTTGAATCCCCACAGCCTGCTCATGAGCCTGCGGGCGTTGTCATCGGTAAAAGGCGCGGGCGTTATGTCCACCGGCATGGTTTCGCCATCGCGGCGCAGGCTCAGTCGCAGTTTGGCATCGGCGGTCTGGTTGCGCATGATGTCAAGATAGTCGCGCCTGTCGCGCACTGGTGAGGCGTTGATGCTGTCGATGATGTCGCCGGGGCGCATGCGCACCTTTTCAGCCGGAGTGTCGGGGTAAATGGCGACAACCAGCACGCCGCGCGCTCTGCTGAGGCCCAGGGCCATGGCCGTGTGCGGGTCTACATCCTGCACGTCAAGCCCGAGCCAGAGCGGGGCAACGCCGCCCTTGTCCATAAGGTCGGCCATGACACGCCGTGCCTTGTTGACGGGGATGGCAAAGCCGATGCCTCCTCCACGGGAGTCTACAGCGGTATTGATGCCTATCAGCACGCCTTCGAGGTTCAGCAGGGGGCCGCCGCTGTTGCCGGGGTTGATGGCCGTGTCAGTCTGGATAAGGTCGGTAAAGGCGTTGTTGCGGCTGCGTATGGTTCGCCCCAGGGCGGAAACAACGCCAGTGGTCACCGTGTGGCTGAAGCCGAAAGGATTGCCGATGGCAATGACCGTTTCGCCGGGCAGGACATCGTCCGAATTGCCCAGGCTCACAGCGGGAAGGTCGCTGGCTCCCTTGATCTGCAGCACGGCGATATCAAAGTCCGTGTCCGCGCCGCACACAACGGCAGGATATTCACGTCCGTCCAGCAGGCGCACCATGACTTCATCACCACCCGCTATGACGTGGGCGTTGGTGAGCACAAGCCCCTTCTTGCCGTCCACAATAACGCCGGAGCCGAGGCTTTCGCGTTTTTGCCTGCGGGGGGATGCCGGGCCGGAAAAATCGGGCACGCCTGCCCCCGGGCCAAGATTCGTCCCGAAGAACTGATCCCGTGGCGAAAGGTTTTGCCCGCGTATCAGCTGCGTGCTGGTGATATTGACCACAGCCGGGGCAACGGCCTGCACCGCGCGCACAACAGGCGTCAGGCGCGGGCTGCCTTCCTGCGGGGCAGCGTTTGCCGCATGAGGGGCCACAGCAATCAGGCCGCCTGAAAGCAGTGTCAGCAACGTCCAGTACAAGGCCCACGAGAGCGTGCGGTGTATGCCGCAAAAATGCCCGGGGCCAGCAAGCCGTTTAATGCCGCAAGGTACTTTTCTGTATATGGCTGTAAGAGATAAGGTCATTGTTGGTATCCCTTCTGGAGCTTTTTACCCCGTTTATATAAGCATCGTGAACAGTTCGTAAAGGGCAGCGCCTCATATTGCCGTAAAAAAGGGTCGGCCCTTGCGCAGGATTGTCGGAAAGGCTAAAAAAAAGCATGAACGACAGCACGTTTTCATCTTCTGGCTCATCCCCCTGCCTGAAACGTATTTTCCCCGGCTTGCATATTGAGCCGGTGCGGCAGCAGGACATGGCTGCGGCTCAGGCTCATCTGGACAATCTTACCAAGCCCAGAGGCAGCCTTGGCAGGCTTGAGGGGCTGGCCCGCAGGGTTTACGCCATGCGCGGGGGGCAAACGCCCCTGAGCGTCAGCCCGGCCCTCATGCTGACAGTGGCCGGTGACCACGGCGTGGCGGCGCAGGGGGTATCGCCTTTTCCTCAGGCCGTGACGCGCCAGATGGTGCAGAACTTTTTTGAGGGCGGCGCGGCCATCAATATTCTGTGCCGCAGCACGGGCATGGATTTGCGCGTGGTGGACGCCGGATGTGCGGGTGGCCCCTTTGCGCCGCATCCCATCCTGATTGATCGCCGCCTCGGCGACGGCACGGCGGACCTGAGCCTTGGCCCGGCCATGAGCGTCGATCTTTGCCTTGCGGCCCTGCGTACTGGTATCGAGCTTGCACAGGGCGCTGCGGACAAGGGCTATCAATGCCTTGGCGTGGGTGAAATGGGCATTGCCAATTCCACGTCAGGTACCGCGCTTTACTGCGCCCTGCTGGGGCTTGATCCTGCGGTCATGGCCGGGCCGGGAGCCGGCTCGGACGAAGCCATGATCCGGCACAAGGCTGAAGTCGTGCGCCGCGCTCTTGACGTTAACGCGGACTGCCTGCGCGGTGGCGATCCGGTGGCGGTGCTGGCGGCTTTTGGCGGATTTGAAATTGCCGTCATGAGCGGTGTCATGCTGGGCGCAGCCTCGCGACGGCTGCCGGTGCTGGTGGACGGATTTATCTGTAGTGCAGCGTACGCTGCGGCTCTGCGCATATGCCCGACCGTGGCCGATTACGCGATTCTGGCTCACGCCTCGGCGGAACAGGGGCACGGACGCGCTCTGGCACGGCTTGAGGCAGCCCACCCTGACCAGCGGCCCCTGCTGCATCTGGACATGCGCCTCGGCGAGGGCACGGGCGGGGCCACAGCCTACGCGCTGCTGCGTTGTGCGGTGGACATATATAATGACATGGCCACATTCGATGCGGCCGGGGTAGATGCGTGCTGAAAGACAAACAGGATATGCGGGCTGACGGCACAGTGCGCGGCATGCCGTCTGCCGCTGTGCCCGGTGCAGTGACTGGTGCAGCGCCCGATACAGCGACTGGCGCAGTGACGGGCATGTCATCGGATACGACACCCGGCATGGTCGCAGCAGCGGCCACGGCAGCCAGCGGTCTGGGGCTTGCGGGGCACACTCCGTCGACTGAGGATGTTGCCCCGGCCGATGGCGCTCCTGTCGCTTCTTTTTCCTCATTTTCTTCGTTTTCGTCATCGCCATCATCGGCCTCGTTGCTGGAATTGCGCAATGTGTCGCGGCGTTTTTCCATCCGGCGCGGGCTGTTTGCCGAGCAGCGCTCACTGCTGGCGGTGGATGACGTAAGCCTGAACCTTGCCGCAGGCGAAAGTCTTGGTCTTGTAGGAGAATCTGGCTGCGGAAAATCCACGTTGGGGCGTCTGGCCTGCGGGCTTCTGACGCCTTCGGAAGGCCGTGTATTG
Organism: uncultured bacterium; assembly: GCA_905214305.1. Lineage (GTDB taxonomy): Bacteria > Desulfobacterota > Desulfovibrionia > Desulfovibrionales > Desulfovibrionaceae > Desulfovibrio. Next base: position 12,090 of record CAJMLK010000055.1, on the reverse strand, counting down.
CTGGACGGCAGGGAGCTTCCTCCTGCGGGGGCGGGCAGCTGGGCTTCCGGCCGTATACAGATGGTTTTTCAGGACCCTTTTTCTTCGCTCAACCCGCGCCGTTCTGTGCGGGCATCCATTGCAGAACCCTTGGCCGCCCGCAACGTGCCCCGTGTTCAGCGCCACGAACTGGCTGACAGCATGCTTGCCACTGTGGGACTTGAGGGCATGGGGGGGCGGTATCCCCACGAGTTTTCCGGCGGGCAGCGCCAGCGCATCGCCGTGGCGCGCGCCCTGATCACCCGGCCTGCGGCGGTCATCTGTGATGAGCCGGTGTCAGCTCTGGACGCCTCTGTGCAGGCGCAGATACTCAATCTTCTTCGCGATGTGCAGGAGCATTTCGGCCCGGCCTATCTTTTCATTTCTCACGATCTTGCCGTGGTGGGCTTCCTGTGCAGCCATATTGCGGTCATGTATCTGGGGCAGATCGTGGAAGAGGCCCCGGCAGGACAGCTTTTTTCCGGCGCTGCGCATCCCTACACGCGGGCGCTCATGGCTGCCATGCCCAGTGGTCAGAGCGGAGGACATCTGGCAGAGCCGCTTGAAGGCGAACTGCCCAGCCCGCTGGACCCGCCCAGCGGCTGCCGCTTTCATCCACGTTGCCCGCTGGCGCAGGATGTTTGCCGCCATGAGGCTCCGGTCTGGAAAGAATGCGCACCGGGCTGGCGCGTACGCTGCTGGCTGGCCTGACGAAAAATATTGAAGGGCGCCGGGGCAGACAGTTCAGGTAGATGGTTGCCCGTGTAAAACTGAAAACAGCCCCGTCCTCTTCAATCCTGTCTATTGTATAAAGCATGACGGCATTCATTGTAGTGAACGCCGTCATTGTTGATCCTCGAGCAGATTAACTTTGATAATATACATTCTCAAAGTTTGATGCACGCTCACTTCGGCGTTTAACCGCGCAAATAAATTGCGCTTACGCCTCCGTGGCGGGCGTCTGCTCCCGCATCCGCCAGAGCAATTTCAAAGTTAAATTGCTCTCGGTACATTGTTACCAAGTTGAAGACTTTTGCCGCCCGCTGCAATTATGCGCCGGGATGCCAGCTGTTTTTCGCATAAGACCAGTCTGAAAATACAGGCTGATCAGTTCTCGTTTGAATGCTTTTATTTCCTTCATTCGGGCCGCCTGCGCGGCGGGCGGCAGAGGGGGCCTGTCAGGGGCTGCACCCCTCCGAGGCCCTCTCTGCACTCCCCCGGACCACCCCGGGGCATTCAATTATCTGGCAGTGGCGAGGGCTGCGCGTCTTGTGCTGCGGGAGCTTCCTTGCTTCGCTCGGCGATCTCCCTCCGCGCCGCGCAATGCCATCAACGGACAGGCTTTGACTGATTGAGCGCATTTGACAATGCACCGTGAAAACATCTTGTCAGCGCGCTGTTCCCTAAGAATTTCAGGCCTGAATCAGGGGATTGCAAGCTTCAATGACCCTGGCCGCTGTTCTTTTCCATTTCAGCGCCACGGGCGTTGGCGGCCAGCACGGCATCCACGAGCAGACCGGTGAGGCCCGCGCGATCCAGCGCGTTGACTCCGGCGATGGTCAGCCCGCCGGGTGAACAGACATTGTCGCGCAACTGGGCCAAAGGCGTTGCATCTTCTTCAGCCATACGCGCCGAACCGGCAAAAAGCGCTGTAACCATTTGCCGCGCCTGAGCATGGGAAAATCCCATTGTTACCCCTGCCTGCACAAGGCCCTGCATCATGGCAAAAACATATGCCGGGCCAGCGCCGATAAGGGCCGAAAAAGCCGTAAATTTATCTTCGCCCATTTCAACGCACTGCCCAAGTACGCTGAAAAGCTGTAAAATATCCTGCCTGCGTTCATTGCTGAGCGCAGGATCTTCAAAGCACAGGGCAAACACGCCCATACCCACGAGTGCCGGGGTATTGGGCATGCAGCGCACCACAGGGCTGCGCCCCGAGGCCCATTGTTGCAGGCTTTGCATGGTGATGCCCGCCGCCACAGATACAATGATCTTGTCCTTGCTGAGGGCGGGGCGTATTTGTTCCATTATTTCGTGTATCTGGTAGGGTTTGACGGCCAGCAGAATGATGTCTGCGTTTTCCGCCACAGCCAGAGGTGACGCCATGACGCGCACTCCGGCCTTTTCCAGGGCTTGCATGCGCGAGGCTGTGCGGTTGTAGCCGCAGAGCGAGTAGGCGCTGTTCCGGTTTTCGTTCCCAGTTCCAGGACGTGCCAGACCAGACATGATGGCTCCGCCCATGTTGCCGCAACCCACACAGCCTATGCGCAGCGTCATGATTTACTCCGAAATTTCCAATCCGTTAAAGAAATAGCCGATCTCAAACGCCGCGGTTTCCTGCGCGTCTGAACCGTGCACGGCATTGGCCTCAAGGCTCTGGCCGTACATGGCGCGCATGGTTCCAGGCTCTGCCTGTGCTGGATTGGTGGCTCCCATGAGGGCGCGCCACCGGGGAACGGCGTCTTCGCCCCGCAATACAACGCAAACAACCGGGCCGGAAGACATGTAGTCGGTCAGGCTGTCAAAAAAGGGGCGCTCGCGGTGAACGGCATAAAAACCGGCAGCCTGCGCCTTGGAAAGATGCAACCTTTTAAGGGCCACGATCTTCAGCCCTGAAGCTTCCATAGCCGCCAGTATTTCACCGGTCAACTGGCGCGAAACTGCGTCGGGCTTGATTATGGCAAAGGTGGATTGCATCATGGCGTACTCCTCATGCTAGTTTGTGTGAAATCAGGACGCCGCATGCGTCCCGCGCGCCCCTTGCGGCGCGTCGCCCGTCCGGAGCCTGCCCCCCACTGAAGCAGTTCCGTCAGGCAAATTTGAAAAATCGGTGCGGCTGCCGCCTTTGGGGCGGATATGCGCGCCAGCCTTTGGCCGCTGCGTTCACAGCGTTCGCGGTTTTCAGCCCGCGGGCTTTTGGCGCTCGACCTCTTTTGCAGGAGCGCATGTCAACGTTGAAAACGTATAAATGCTCTAACGCTGCACTCTCGTGCCGCGCGCCGCAACGCGGCGTGGATTCATCGAAAATCACACTTTTGACAGAATGAAATCTCTGAAATGTAAAGCAGTTCAAAGTCAATCTGCTCTGGTGCGCGCAGCTCTGCCCCGGGTGGTCCCGGCATTTTCCAAAGCCAGACTCCATATGAGGCGGCGCAGGGGCACAAGGGCCACACCTTCCCTGTTCTGCCATGTTCTCAGGGCGCTCAGCGTTTCGGCGTAGGGATGGCCGATGGCAATGGCGTATCCGCGGGTGCGCGCAAGGGCTGCCGCCTGATCCAGAGCCTTGAGGATGGCTGCGGGTTGGCGGTTGGTATCAAGAAAAACGGCACGCTCGGCGCTGACAATTCCCTGAGCACGGCCCTCTTGTGCCAGATGCGAATCGGGCGTTGTGACGCTGTCCAGCAAAAAAAGGCCCGTACCCGCGATATGGGCGCACACAATGCGGCAGGCGGCCGCATCGCCTGTAAGGGCGGAGCCCATATGATTGTTCATGCCCACGGCCGCAGGCAGGGCCGCCAGGTCTTCCGCAAGGACAGACTGCAGATGCTGCGGGGTCATGCCCACCTTCAGGACACCCTGACCGGGATCGGGGACGGTTCCGCCCTTTCTGGGCAGGGCCTCCATCGGCACATGCACCAGCACGTCCATTCGCCGCTGCGCCGCCAGTTCTGCTGTGGCCCTTGCCTGCGGGGCGTGGGGCCATATGGCGGGGGTTACGGCATAGGGCAGGGCAATAAGCGCGCCCGCTGCCTCGATGCTTTGCCCCATATCGTCAATGACCAGCACCAGCGCCGGGCGGGGCAGGGGCATATCCAGCCCTGTCAGCTCGCCCTCGCGGCCGGGAAAAAGAAAACGGTGCGTCAGGCGGCCATGATCGCGTATTTCCAGCTGCCCTTCGCCTGTCCAGAACGGGCGAATGGTTCCGTCACGCAGAAAGGACGTGTCCGGTACGGCCCTGTCGTGCCCGGCCTTTTTTGTTTCGCCGGGTGCTGCGCGCGTTGGCGATGCGGGCACAGCCGGACGGCTGGCCGATCCGTCATGGAACAAGGTTCCGCCTTCCTGTGGCGACAACCTGTCCAGCAGGGCCAGCCCGAGACGCAGGGGCGCGCAAGGCCCCGTAATCGTGTAGACGTGGATGCCCGGAGTTTTCGCCGAAATTTCATGGCCGGTCTGAGAAATTTCATGACCGCCGGTCTGAGAAATTTTATGACCGCCGGTCTGGCCCTTGGCGGTTCCCGCTGCGGGCAGGACTTCGTGCCGCCAGCGCGCTTGGGGAAGCGCGTCAGACAGGGCTTCTTCAGCCACGCTGTCCAGCGCGGCCATGCGCATACGGGCGCTTTGCGCGGCTTCTGCCGCCGCAGCATTCAAGGCTGGGACCGGCCCGCCAACCTGTGGCGAGGGGGCGTCGGCTGCCGTAAAAGGCGTTTCTTTGCCACGGCTGAGCCACAGTGCCAGGGCAAGGCAGGCTACCAGCCAGAGGCTGCCGCCCAAGGCCATGCACCATGACGCAGAAAGCCTCCTGCCCGGCCACAAACGACTGAACAGGAGGCTTTTATTATGCTTTTTATCGGACATACGCCACTAAATTGTGCTTCAGGGCGTTACTGAGCCTTGATTTCCCGCATTTTGGGCAGGCTTTTGACCATCTGCAGGCCCATGCGCAGCTGGTTGTCACGCGCAAGCTGTTCCTGTGCGTCATTGGCCGTGTTTTTACCCTTGGGAGCCTTTTTGTCGTTCTTGGTTTCAAGGTGACGGTTCAGGTCCTGTTCGCGCAGGAGCAGACGCGGATTGTCCTTGTCATCGGAACGCGGCGCTTCAAAGGGTATTTCAAGGTCGGGCACAATGCCTTCAGCCTGAATGGAGCTGCCGTTGGGCGTGTAGTAGAGGGCCACCGTGAGCTTGAGACCGGAGCCGTCGGAAAGGGGAATGATGTTCTGCACAGAACCCTTGCCGAACGAGCGCTCGCCCAGAATAAGGGCGCGCTTCTGGTCGCGCAGCGCACCGGCCACGATTTCAGATGCCGAGGCGGAACCGGCGTTGATCAGAACGACCATGGGCACGCGCACGTCATCGTTGTGCTTTTTGGCGGAATACACACGTTCCGTATTTTCGCGGCGGCCCTTGATGGAAACGATGGTTCCCTTTTCAAGAAACGCATCGGCCACGCTTACGGCCTGATCAAGCAGCCCGCCGGGGTTGTTGCGCAGGTCAAGCACAATGCCCTTGATGCCGCCGTTGGCCTTGCTTTCTTTTTCCGCAGCCTTAAGCGCTTCTTTCAGCTCGTCGGTGGTGCGTTCTGAAAAGCGCGTGAGGCGTATCCAGTAGTAGCCGTCCTCAAGTTTTTTGGACTTGACGCTGATGAGGGGGATGGCATCGCGCGTGATGCGCACGGTCTGCGGGTTTTTTGAATCGTGGTGCAGGATGACCAGCTCCACCTCGGAGCCTTTGGGCCCGCGAATGCGCGAAACCACTTCCTGAAGCGACAGTTCCTGAACGGGCTGGCCGTTGATGGACAGGATGATGTCGCCCGGTTGCAGACCGGCGCGGAAGGCCGGGGTGTCTTCAATGGGGGTCACCACCGTGATCTGGCCGTTTTCCTGTGAAATTTCTATGCCCACTCCAAAGAATTCGCCGGAGGTCGTCTCCTGCATTTCTTTGTATTCATCGGTGCTCATGAAGGTGGAGTGGGGGTCAAGCCCTTGCAGCATGCCCTTGACGGCCCCGTTGATGAGGTCGCCCTGGGTCACGTCGCGTACGTAGTAGCGTTCAACCAGATCAAGCACCTGACTGAAGCGTTTGAGGGCATCGAATTTATTGGGAGCTTCCTTGGCGGGCTCTTTTGCATCGGCGGCATGGGATGCGCCGGGAAAAGCTGCGGCAACGCCAATGAGCAGAAGGAAGGCAAACATGTGTGAACGGAAAAGAAGACGCATACAGACGTTCTCCAGGCATACAAAATGAACGTAAAAGTACGTTGCGATTTTGCCGCAACGCGGAAAAGAAGCACCGCCCGGTCGGGAGTCCGGTCCGGCGTACATCAATTCATAATGAACTTTTTTATGGCAAAAGGCAAATCAAAAGGCAGATGGTGCGGTATCTGACCGTATTTTTTGCAAAAATGCCGACTCGGGGTTTTGATCGCTCAGGGTGCACCCGCCGAAGGCCGGGACCCTCAGGCATGGTTCGCCACCTGTCAGTACAGGAAAACATGTATGCAACAAGCTGAATATGTAAGCTTTTTATTTTTTATGTCAGGGTAGCAGGCAGGACGGGCAGCATGAATGGCTGCACGGGCGCGTGAAAAACGCCGGGAACACGCCGTGTGGGAAAGGAAAAATGCGTGCCGCATAAAAACAGGGGGCTGCCGTGTGGCGGCAGCCCCCGAGCCGAAAGGCTCCTCCAACCATCATCCATCCGGGGCCGTGCGGTCAGCAGGGCCGGAGTTTCTGGCAGCCAGACAGGCTGCCGGTAACATCCCTATTTGCAGCACTCGCTGGCATTGAAAAATGCGGCCGTACCGGCGCCGCACACGGGGCAGTCGTCACAGGGCCCTTCGTGTGTGTAGCCGCACACCTTACAGATGTAGTAGTCGGTCTCGGGCAGACCGGCGGGGTTTTCCAGAGCTTTTTTGTACAGATTGGCGTGCACTTCTTCCACGCTGTTCACAAAGTCGAAGTATTTGGCAATGGCGGTCTTGCCTTCGGCTTCGGCGTCCTTGATCATTTCGGGGTACATCTTGGTGAATTCGTAGGTTTCACCTTCGATGGCGGACTTGAGGTTGGCCGTGGTGTCACCGATCTTGCCCGCATTGCGCAGGTGAGCGTGAGCGTGAATGGTTTCGGCGGCGGCAGCGGCACGGAAAAGCTTGGCAACCTGGGTCATGCCTTCCTTGTCAGCCACCTGGGCGAAGGCAAGGTATTTGCGGTTGGCCTGAGATTCACCGGCAAAAGCCGTCATGAGATTTTCTTGCGTCTTGTCCATTTCCTACTCCTTTTATGTAAACGTGTTGCTTTTTTCTATCAAGAACAATTCCTATTTAAACAATCTCACGCTGATTGTAAAGCTTTTTTACAGCCAACTTGTCATGACGGCTTGTGCTAAAGGCACTATATCATTTTTTTCAGTATGTTGCCATAGAAAGTAGTACAATGCTCCCTGGCTGTACACGGTGGCAGCGGCGGCCTGTTTTTTTCGTCACCGGCTGGATTTTCGCCACAGCACCATGCCCTGAGCGGAGAGGCACGCCGCGCACGTCAGGCAAGGGCGTCTGCACATGCGCTCTTTGGACAGCAGCCATTGTGTGCTCCGCGCACGCCCGGCGCGGTCGTGCCACGGCAGCGCCACGCGCTGGAATGGCAGGCATTTTCGCCGGGGCGCACCGTCTGGAGGCTGTGGCAGGGGCACTGTGCACCAGCCCCTTCCCTAAGAAAGGTTCAGCGGCTACACTGGCGGCATGGACTTCCAGCATATCATTGACCATCTTGCCCTCGCCCCGCATCCGGAAGGCGGGTATTACCGCCGCACGTACTGTAGCGGCCATACCCTTGCCGCACAGGATATGCCCTGCGGTTTTGACCGGCCCCGGCCCGTATCCACCGCCATCCTTTTTTTATTGCGGGCGGGGCAGTATTCGCGTCTGCACCGCATTCGGCAGGACGAGCTCTGGCATTTTCATCTGGGCGGCCCCCTGCGTCTGGCATGGATAGACCGGGAGGGCCAGCCGCACGAGACGCTTGTCGGACCGGATATCCTGAACGGCCAGGTATTGCAGTGGGCCGTGCCCGGTGGCTGCTGGTTCGGCGCAACGCCCGCGCCGGGATCGGCGTATTCGCTGGTGGGCTGCACTGTGGCCCCCGGTTTTGACTTCAGCGATTTGTGTCTGGGCAGCCGCGTCGAGCTGGAGAGCCGCTATCCTCTGGCGCTGGACTGCATCCGCGAATTTTGCCCGCCTGATGACGTGCAGACGCCGCAGATCGGCCATGTGGCGGGCGCCTCGGGCGAAGGCTCCGGGCCGTGGGCAAAAGGGGGCTGCTCATGAGCCGCTATCCTGTGCCCGCATGCACCGGGGCAGAGCCGCACTGCACGGAGCTTATCATACGGCGCAGCCGTTTTCTCACCCTGTGTGCGCACACTCCCGGGCCAGCCGCAGCGCGCGCTTTTGTGGAGGAAATACGCCGTCGCCATGCCGACGCCACGCATAATTGCTGGGCCTTTGCGGCGGGCGCGCCGGGCCATACGGCACAGATAGGCTCTTCCGATGACGGGGAACCGCACGGAACTGCGGGGCGGCCCATGTTGCAGGTGGTGCTGCACAGTGGCGTGGGAGAGCTGTGTGTGGTGGTAAGCCGCTGGTTTGGCGGCGTAAAGCTGGGAACCGGCGGGCTGGTGCGCGCCTATCAGGACAGTGTGCGCGAAAATCTCGCTTCGTTGCCACAGGTGGAAAGAGTGCCTCAGGTTCGTCTGGCCGTTACTGTGGAGTACGCCCATGTGGACGCCCTGCGGCGTCTGCTGCCCGGCCTTGAGGCCCGCGCCGTGAGCGAAGCCTATGAGGCCGAGGCGCATCTGGTTCTTTTGCTGCCTGAAGAGCATAAGGAGCGGTTTGAGCAGGGACTTGCCGGTCTGAGCAATGGCTCGGCCCGTTGCCGCCTTGTGGAGGAGGCCGAAGATTGAGTTTTTTCAGGCGGGCTGCCCGGCTCTGCCGGCTCATGCGCCCGTGCGGTACGTCCGGCCGGTGCGTCTGGCCAATGCGCCTGCCCGGTGCACCTGGCCTGTAGTCCGGCCAATGCGCCCGTGCGGTACGCCTGGCCGGTACGCCTGCCCGGTGCGTTTGGCCGCCGCGTTCCTATTCAACCACCTTTATGGGCAGCCCCGGTGCAAGGCGCACCTGACCTTCAACCACTACCATATCCCCTTCGGCTACCGAGCCTTCCACCACGCTGATATCCTTGTGCTCAAACAGGACCTTTACCGGGCGATAGGCGGCATTTTTTTTCGCGTCCACCACATACACATAAGACTCGTCACGGCCGGACTGCACTGCGCGTGAGGGCACGGTGAGCACATTGCCGCCCATGCCGAGGGGAAGCTCCACCTGCACGAACTGGCCGGGCCACAAACGGTGCGAGGTGTTTTCAAACGTGCCCCGCAGGCGGATAGTGCCCGTGCGCGTGTCGACGCTGTTGTCCACCAGTGTCAGCAGGCCCTGCTCCGGCTGGCCGCCTGCGGGAGTCGCCGTCACCGGCACAGGTTCGCCGCTCATGCGCTCAAGAATGACAGGCAAGTGCACTTCCGGCACTGAAAAGGTCACATAGATGGGCGAAAGAGTGTCGATGGTGACCACAGGGGCGGCATCTGACGACTTTACCATGTTGCCCCTGTCCACATTAAGAGCGCCCACACGCCCGCTGATGGGGGCCGTCACCGTGCAATACGCGAGATCAAGGGCGGCACTTTCAACGGCGGCCTTGTCGGACTGTACCGTGGCACGCAGCGCTGCGGCCTGGGTCGCCGTCTGCTCATAGGCTTCGCGGCTCACATAGCCGCCGCCCACAAGCTTGCCATAGCGCGCCATGTCATCAAGCGCCTTGTTCAGCTGGGCCTGCGACTTTGCCTGCAGGCCGCGCTTTTCACGCAGGGCCGCCTCAAAGGGCCGCGGGTCGATGGTGATGAGGGGCTGGCCTTCCGCCACATCCTGCCCTTCCGTAAAGTGGACCTGCTGGATTTCTCCGGCTACTCTGGGCCTGACACCCACTGAGGCCGAAGCCCGCACATTGCCCACAACGTGCAGCAGGCGCGGCACATCGGCGCGTGTCACAGGTGTTGCTCGAACGGGAGCCGGGGCCGGGCCGGAGTTTTCCCGTTCGTTGCCGGAACAGCCGCTCAGAGCAAAGAGAAAAGCCAGAATCAGGGCCGGAAACATCCGCCCGGGGCGTGTACAGGAAAAAAAGGCTGTGCAAAAGCGGTTGTCAGGGCGCGTCATGGATATATCCTTAAGAGAAGAGCATGAACACGGCTTGGCAGTGCCCGTCAACGGGGTGTGCCGAAAGCCTGCGGGTTCTGGTGTCCACAGGGTGAAGCAAGGCGCGTCCCGCGTCAAGAGGGCAGTGGCGGCAAGGCTTTTGAGGCTCGATCCGGGCCTGTGCGTTACGGGCCGAGGGCTTGGCGCAGGCTGATCGGGCCGGGCAGACCGGTGCTAAAAAAAGCCTGTTTTCCAACACTGCCAATATTGACTTTCACCCCCTTCCCGGCATAATTACGCCTCTTTTTTGCGTGCAGTATTTAACCCTCGCCCGGCGGGCGATACCAGGAGTGAGAATTGGCAAAAAACCGCGCATTGCAGCAGTGGCGGGTGGAGGATTCCATCGAACTGTACGGCATCCGCAATTGGGGAGCCGGATATTTTGACGTTTCCGATGCGGGCGAAGTGGTTATCTGCCCGCAAGGCCCCAAAGGCCCGCAGGTTTCCATACCGGAAATCATCTCCGGCCTGCGTGACAGGGGCTATGACATGCCCGTGCTTCTGCGCGTGGAAAATATTCTCGACTCGCGCATAGCGAACATTCATGAAAGCTTTCGCAAGGCCATAAAAAATCTCGGCTATACCGGGGCCTACCGGGGCGTTTTTCCCATCAAGGTGAACCAGCAGCAGCAGGTGGTGGAAAAGATCGCCCAGTTCGGCGCGCGCTACCATCACGGGCTTGAGGTCGGTTCAAAGGCCGAGCTGATTGCCGCGGTGTCGCTCATGCAGGACAGGGAAGCCTGCATCGTGTGCAACGGGTACAAGGATGAAGAATTCATGGACCTGGGCCTTCAGGCCCTGCGCATGGGCTTCAACGTGTTTTTCGTGCTTGAAATGCCCAGCGAACTGAACGTGCTGCTGGAGCGCAGCAAGGCGCTTGGCGTGCGCCCCAATATTGGCGTGCGGGCCAAGCTGGCCGTAAAGGCCGGCGGGCACTGGACAGATTCCGGTGGCGAGCGCTCCACCTTCGGTCTTTCTCCGGCTCAGGTGGTGGACGTGGTGGATACCCTTAAAAGCCACGATATGCTGGACTGCTTCAAGCTGCTGCACTACCACCTTGGTTCGCAGGTTTCCAACATTCGCGATATCCGCACGGGCGTGATGGAAGGCGCGCGTCTTTACGTGGGCCTGATTCAGGAAGGCGCACCCATGGGCTACCTTGACCTGGGTGGCGGTCTGGCTGTGGACTATGACGGTTCACACACCAACTTCATTTCCTCGCGCAACTACAATCTGGATGAATACTGCACCGACGTGGTGGAAACCATCATGAGCATTCTGGACGAAGAAAATGTGCCTCACCCGCACATTATCACCGAGTCCGGACGCGCCACCGTGGCGTATTATTCGGTGCTGCTTTTCAACGTGCTGGACGTAAGCGCCATTGAAGAAGTGCAACTGCCCGAAAATCTGCCCGAAGGCATGCCCGAACCGGTGCAGAACCTCAAGGAAACCCTGGCCAACATCAGCCTGCGCAACCTGCAGGAATGCTATAACGACGCCATCTATTACCGGGATGAAATGCGTCAGCTTTTCTCCACCGGTCGGGTGAACCTGCGTCAGCGCACCATTGCCGAGCGTTTTTTCTGGGCCATCATCATGCGCATCGCCCAGGAAAAAACCCGTCTTAAGAATGTGGCCCGCGATCTGGCTGACATTGACGTGAGCCTGGCCGACATCTATTACGGCAACTTCAGCGTGTTCCAGTCCTTGCCCGACACCTGGGCCATTGACCAGCTTTTCCCGGTCATGCCCATTCACCGGCTCAGGGAGTTCCCCTCGCGCCACGCCATCATCTCGGACATCACCTGCGATTCCGACGGGCGCATCGACCAGTTCATCGACCCCCAGGGCATGAAGCCCACGCTGGAACTGCATCCCCTGCGCGATGGCGAAGAATACTATCTTGGCGTGTTCCTTGTGGGCGCATATCAGGAAACCCTGGGCGACCTGCATAACCTCATGGGTGACACCAACGTGGTGTCCATCCGTGTGGCCGAGGATGGAAGCTACGAATACGTGCGTGAAATCCGCGGCGACTCTGTGGCGGA
>CAJMLK010000054.1 GCA_905214305.1 uncultured bacterium | reverse complement strand
CAACTTGGCGGGCTACTTCCATTTTTTAAATGTGCGAAAAATACCGTACGTTATCCCACGAAATGCGAGAGGGCAGGTTTTTGCCTGCCGTAAGCGAGCATTTCAAGCGTTAAATGCTCTGGGGGGAGGGGTGAGCCCCTTTTTCAAATGGGTCCCTCCCCCGCAAAGCATTTCAAAATACTTACGCTCCAACCTTCCACTTTTTCTTTATAATGCACAAGGCCGCGCCCTTTGGGGCGCGGCCTTGTTTCAATAGTTGGATGCCGCCCAGGCGGTTTCCAGCGCAGTGGCCCTAATAGGCGTGGTCATCGTCCAGATCCTTGGGCAGCACCGGCGCAGAAAACAGCCGGTACATCCAGAACTGGTACAGCAGGACAACGGGAACCATCACAAGCGCCACGCCCAGCATGATCTTGAGCGTAAGCTGGCTTGAAGCGCCGTTAAAGGCCGTTACGGTGGCGGCCGGGTCAATGGAGGAAATGATCATGCCCGGATACATGCCCATGACGCCGAAGAAGGTGACGCCCAGAATGAAGAGGGCGCTGAAGGCCCAGGCCATCCACAGCTTGCCTGCATGCAGCATGATGCGTGCGCCAATGAGGCCCGCAAGGGCCACCAGCGGCAGCACAAGCAGGGCGGGCATGGCCAGATAATTATCATACAGCTTGGTGTAAAACGCCGAAAGAACAAGAAAGACCACCAGCAAAACGAGCATGATGGGCCAGACGAAGGTAGCCGTCGCCACTGCGCGGATCTGCAGTTCGCCCCGGCTTTTTATGGACAGCCACAAGGCCCCGTGCAGCACGAACATGCAGAGGAAAAACACCCCGCCCGCCAGACCGTACACATTGAGCAGCCCCAGCAGATTGCCGTGGTACACGCCCTGGGCATCCACGGGGATGCCCATGAACAGGTTGGCAAAGGCCACGCCCAGCAGGATGCAGGGCACGAGGTTGGAAACAAAGTGTACGCCGTCCCACAGGCTGCGCCACGCGGCATGTTCCACCTTGCTGCGAAACTCGAACGACACGGCCCGGAAGATCAGGGCGAAGAGCAAAATCAGCAGCGGTGCGTACAGCGCGCTGAACATGACCGCATATGCCTTGGGAAACGCCGCAAAAGTCACCCCGCCAGCGGCAATAAGCCACACTTCGTTGCCGTCCCAGAACGGCCCGGCGGCATTATACATGATGCGTCGTTCATTTTCGTCTTTCCCCAGAAAGGGCAACAAGGACCCCATGCCCAGGTCAAAACCGTCCAGAATAAAATATACGGCCCACAACAATGCCCACAGCACAAACCAGGTTGTTTCCAGCATGGCTACACCTCCTGGGCGTCCGGGCCCTTGATGGCAAATTTGCGCAGCAGATAGATGTCCAGAATGCCGAGCAGCGAGTAGACGCAGATAAACGCCACCAGCGAAATGACCACATTGTCGGCCGGCACGGGCGAAACGGCATCTGTGGTGCGCATGAGATTATAGACGATCCAGGGCTGGCGCCCGATTTCGGTAACAGCCCAGCCCACCATCAGGCCGATGTAGGGCAGGGGAATGTTAAACACCAGCAGCCTGAGCAGCAACGGATTGGGGTTTTCCTTCTTGCGCTGAAAAAACGCCCATGCCGAAAGCACAAGAAATATGCCCGCAAGGGCCACCATTGTGCGGAATGTCAGGAATACGGGCATTACCGGGGGGCGGTCTTCCTTGGCAAAAGCCTTGAGACCCTTGACCTCGGCATTCACGTCGTCAAAGGCGATCCAGCTCAGCAGACCGGGAATGCCGATGGCCTGCACGGTATTGGTTTCGTTTTCCGGGTCAGGCCACACCAGCAGATAGAAAGGCGCGTTGGACTGTGTTTCCCAGTGCGCTTCCATGGCGGCCAGTTTGGCAGGCTGGTACTTTGCCACTGTCTTGCCCTGCTGGTCGCCCGAAAGGGCCAGCAGCAGCACAAAGACCAGGGTAAAAGGCGCCACCATCCGGAAAGAGCGGCTGAAAAATTCTGTATTGCTCTTGCGCAGCAGATGCCAGGCCGAAACGCCCAGCACAAAGAAACCGCCGAGCGCCCACGCGGCTATGACGGTATGCGCATACATGCCCCAGCCGTAAGGGTTGGTGACCACATCATAGAAGCTCGAAAGCTCGGCACGGTTGTTGGCCTCGTTGATGTAGTAGCCCACGGGATTCTGCATGAAGCCGTTGGCGAGAATGATCCAGAGCGCGGAAAGGTTGCCCGCGATGGCCACAAGCCAGATGGATGCCAGATGCAGCTTTTTGCCCACACGGTTCCAGCCGAAGTGCCAGACCGCCAGAAACGTGGACTCGAGAAAAAAGGCCACCGTGGCCTCAATGGCAAGCAGTGAGCCGAAAATGTCGCCCACATATTCCGAATACCTTGACCAGTTGGTTCCGAACTGGAATTCCAGCGTAATCCCGGTCACCACGCCCAAGGTAAAGTTGATGACAAAAAGTTTTCCCCAGAATTTGGTCTGTTTTTTCCAGAATTCGTCCCCGGTCCGCACGTAGCGGGTTTCCATCCAGGCAATAATTACCGAGAGGCCCAGCGTGAGAGGCACGAAAACAAAGTGAAAAAACACGGCCACAGCGAATTGCAGACGCGAAAGCATTACGACGTCCATTAGGCCCTCCTTGGATATCCTTACCGCGATTTACTATTTCCAATAAAGAAAGGCAAGTAATTATGAATATTGATACATCCGTAACATGCTGCCAAACGTGACGTTTTGCTCTTCGGACTTTTTTGTCCAACAGCAAAAAAGCTGCACCAGACTGCAATTTTTTTTGCCTCGCAGCCGCCACGCCCCTTGAAAAATCAAAAAGCGGTATTATCTGCAAGGATATCGCTTTTCAGGAGGTTTGTCATGGCAGAGGCTGATAGGAATCCCCGCCAGTTTCGTGCAGAGGTGCGTAAGGTTTTACATATTCTGACCAACTCCCTCTATACCAACCGGGAAATTTTTTTGCGTGAACTTATTTCCAACGCCTCGGACGCGCTGGACAAACTGCGCTTTCGCATCAATCGGGGTGAAAGCCCCCGTTTGCCCGAGCTGCCGCTGGAAATACGCATTTCACTCGACAAAGACGCAAAAACCATCACCATTGCCGATACGGGCCTGGGCATGACCGCAGATGAGCTGGCGGAAAACCTGGGAACCATAGCCAAATCCGGTTCCGAACAATTTTTGGCCGACATTGCGGCCGAAAATGCCGCCAAGGCAAAGTCCGCCAATGGCAAGGGCGATGCCGCGGACGAAGAACAGCGTGCCGAGGTCGACGCCGCCAATATCATCGGGCGCTTTGGTGTGGGCTTTTATTCCATCTTCATGGTGGCTGAAAAAGTAACCGTAACCTCACGCCCGGCCTTTGGCGAAGACAGCGCCGCCCACACCTGGACCAGCGATGGTCTGGGAACCTACACTGTGGCGGCGGCAGAAGGTGACGAACCCCGACGGGGCACGGTCATCACGGCATGGCTCAAGGACGATGCCGCAGAGTTTCTTGAAAAATTCCGCGTAGAGTCGGCCATCCGCAAGCATTCGGCCTTTGTGCCCTTTCCTGTTTTTGTGGACGGCGAGCAGGTCAACACCCAGCCTGCCCTGTGGCGTGAACCCAGGTTTTCTGTCACGCAGGAGCAGTACGCGGCCTTTTACAAGGCCCTTACCTACGACAGCAACGATCCGCTGGATGTGCTGCATTTTTCTGTCGATGCTCCGGTGCAGTTCAGCGCCCTCTTTTTCATCCCCGACAACGCTCAGGACTTTTTTGGCGCGGACCGGGACTTCTGGGGGCTTGATCTCTATGCCCGCCGCGTGCTGATCCAGCACCGCAACAAAGAGCTGATCCCCGAATATCTGGCCTTTCTCAAAGGTGTTGTGGACACGGAAGACCTGCCCCTGAACATCTCGCGTGAAACGCTTCAGGAAAACGTGGTTCTGCGCAAGATCAATCAGGTCATCGTCAAGCAGACGCTCGGCCATCTTGAAAAACTGGCGAAAAACGACGCGGAAAAGTACGCGACCTTCTGGCGCCTGCACGGCAAGGTCTTCAAGCTCGGCTATCACGACTTTGCCAACCGCGAACGGGTCACGGCCCTGCTGCGTTTCAATTCTTCCACCCTGCCCGATGCAGAAGCCCTGACCAGTCTGGACGAATACATGGGGCGCGCGCCCGAAGGGCAAAAAACCTTCTGGTATGTGGCCGCGCCCAACCGCGAAGCCGCACGCCTGAACCCGCATATGGAGCGGTTTCGCCAAAAGGGCATTGAGGTTCTTTACCTTTATGAGCCTATCGACGAATTCGTGATGGACGGCCTTGGCCGCTACAAGGAGTGGGACTTCAAGTCCGTGGAAAACGCGGCCGATGACGCCCTCAAGGACTTCACCGACAAGGAAAGCCCGGCCCGCGAAGCCGCCGCGCCCCTTTCGGACGAGGATACGACCAGCTTTGACGGCCTGCTGGCCCGCATGAAGCAGATTCTGGACGACAAGGTAACGGATGTGCGCGTTTCGCACCGACTGGCCGACAGCCCCGCCGTGCTCGTTTCGCCTGACGGCGGTTTGTCCTCGTCCATGGAAAAACTGCTCAAGGTCATGCAGAAGGACGACTCCCTGCCGGTCAAGGTGCTGGAGGTCAACCGCGACCATCCCCTGCTGCGCAACATGCTGCGCATGTTCAAGGCAGACGCCGATGACAGGGTGCTGGCCGAGATGACGCAAAGCCTTTTTGACGCCAGCCTGCTGCTGGACGGCTACCTCAAGGATCCTCAGGCTCTGGCCGCCCGCACCGGCAAACTGCTGGAAGAGGCCGCCGCCTGGTACACCGAGGTGCGCAAGATATAGCGTGGCATGGCAGCCGATTGAAATGCTTTGTGGGGGAGGGACCCTTTTGCAAAAGGGTCCCTCCCCCACACCCCCACCCGCCAAAACCTTTATCTGCATCAGAGCAATTTCAAAGTGAAATTGCTCTGGCGGCTGTTTACGCAGCCGCCCACCGCTCACAGGAATGCCCCTGCACCCTACAGAATGCGCACGCCGTCCTCTTCCACAAGCACGGTATATTCCCAGCGCACCCCGCCCCACTGGCGGTAATACAGGCCCGGCTCCACTGTCACCACCATGCCCGGTTCAAGCAGTCCCTCGGCACGCGGCGAAAGGCTCGGGGCCTCGTGGGTTTCAAGCCCCACACCGTGCCCCAGACCGTGGGTAAAGGCATCGGCGGTTCCGGCTTTTTCAAACACCGCCCGCGCATGGCCGTAGGCATCACGCAGCGGCTGGCCGGGCCGCATGGATTCGATGGCGGCAGTCTGCGCCTGACGCACAAGGTCATAGGTACGGCGAAACTCGTCTGTGGGCGCTTGCCCCACCCAGAATGTGCGGGTCTGATCCGAGCAGTAATTGTCAACACGGCAGCCGATGTCCACAAGCACCGGGCAATTGTCCACCACTGGCTCATCACCCGGTATGGCGTGGGGCAGGGCCGCATTGCAGCCTACTGCCACAATATTGGCAAAGGCCAGCTCCGAAGCGCCGTTTTCACGAAAAAACTTTTCAATAAGCCAGCTTACCTGACTTTCGCTGCGCCCCGGCTCAAGCTGCCCTTCAATCCATTGCAGCAGCTTGTGGTTGAGCGCAAAAGATTTTTCCAGCGCCGCCACTTCGCAGGGTTCCTTGATGCGCCGCAGATGCTCCACAAGGCCATCGGCAGCCTCGCAATACAGGCCCGGCCCGGCTGCGGAAAGATCGCGCGCAAAAGCCAGACTCGTTCCCTGCGCCTCAATGCCGATACGCCCGCCGCAGTCGCGCAGCAGCCTGTAGATATCTTTGGCGGCATAGCCTCCGTAAATAAAAACACGCTCCGGGTCCCACAGGCGCACGGCGGCGTCCAGATAACGGGGGTCTGTCGCCAGCCAGTCACGCCCATCGGCGGTGATCACCAGCCGCCCGGCACTTTCGTTGTACTGTGGATCGTGCAGCTCAAAACCCGAAAGATAAAAGCGGTTGGCTGCCTGACTGACAAGCAGTGCGTCCAGACCGCGCCTGCGCATGGCCCGGCGAAGTTTTTCACGACGAGCGGCATATATCTGCTTCATGAGTATTCTCCTGCCGCCAGTGTAGCGCGTGCGACCGACCCTGAAAAGTTGAAAAATATCCGGCATGGCAGCCCCGTACAGGACCTCGAAAACACCGTGCATGCCCTTTTGGGAACAAGCATTGCCCCCCTTTCAAAAGCCACATTGAAAAAGGGGGTTTAATTGTCCCGTTTACGGGCCTGTGCCCGGTTGACCAGTTGACCAAGTACGCCTATAGTCAGCGCATGTCGCAACCAACTTCATGCGAGCTGAGTGTTCTGGACCTTGTGCCCTTTGGGCAAACCGGCAACGAAAGCCGCTTCTTCGCACTGCGCCTTACCCGCCCCGAATGGACCAGGTGGCGGCCGGGCCAGTTTGTCATGATCCGTCCCCAGTCTTTCGGGCTTGAAATCCCCTGGGCACGGCCCCTCGGCATATGCCATATGACCGCCCGGCACATGATCTGTTTTTTTCAGGTTGTGGGCAAAGGCACAAAGCGCATGTCCGAACTGCGCCCCGGTGACAAGGTGCGCGCGTGGGGTCCCCTGGGCAACGGCTTCGTCACCGAACCCGACACGCCCACGCTGCTGCTGGCCGGGGGCATGGGCATCGTGCCTTTTGTGGGCTATGTGAGCGAGCATCCCAAGCCCTGGAATGTCACCATGCTTTTCGGCCATCGCGAGCCCATAAGCTGCTATCCGGTGGACAGCATCAATGAGCATGTGCCGCTGGACAGCCTGCGGGAAACCGTGCCCGGCGATCTGGACAATTTCATATTTTCCATTCAGGAACGCATGACGGAATACGCCGAGCAAAAGGGCCTTGTCATGGCCTGCGGCCCCACGCCGTTCATGCGCACCGTGCAAAGATTTGCCGCCGAACTGGGCGTGCGCTGCCAGCTTTCTCTCGAAAACCGCATGGCTTGCGGTGTGGGAGCCTGCCTTGGCTGCGTGACCAAAACGACAGAAGCATGGCCCGTTCCGGCCAAGCGCGGCAGTCAGGTGCAGGCATGCAACCACGGCCCTGTGTTCTGGTCGGATCAGATAGAGCTGTAGCCCGTTGAAAAGCAGCGCACGGGGCGGCGCAGCTCAGGCCTGCCCCGTGGTGGCGGCCTGTTGCCGAAACGCATCCCTGTGGCCGTCGGCAGCACGGCAGGCTCTGTCCTCCTGTTGCGGCGCGGCACAATTTTCAAAAAATCCGCGCAGAGCGGCTGCGTGTTTTCAGCTTCAGGTGGTGCGCCTTTAAGAATGCCCTTCTTGACGGCTGAAAAACGCTCTTGCTCTGCACAGCTCCCAGGCGCTTCCACACTGGAAGATGCTGTTCTCTGCCGGGGCGCGCAGGTTCGCCGGAAAGCAGCCCGTACAGACGGAATGCTTCCCATCGTCCCGCCGCCAAAAGACAGCGGGCAGAAAAAATAGTGGAATACGCCCCGGCGGGCATAAAACACCTTGCCAGCCCCGCCCGGCGCATTGTTTTGCGCCCCGGCGGGTCTGCGTGGTTACTGGAGAATGCGGTATGGACCTTTCCGTTACGCTCAACGGGCAAACACACGATCTGTCCCTCAAAAATCCCATACTTACGGCTTCCGGCACGTTTGGCTACGGTGTGGAGTTCGCCAGCTACGGCGACCTTGCCAGCCTTGGCGGCATGGTGGTCAAGGGGCTTTCCCTTGAGCCGCGTGAGGGCAACCCCAGTCCGCGCATTGTGGAGACCGTTTCCGGCATGCTCAATGCCGTTGGCCTGCAAAATGACGGCGTGGATGCCTTTTGTACCCAAAAGCTCCCCCTGCTGCCCTGGCAGGAAACTGCCGTCATGGCAAATATCTACGCCTCGTCAGCCGAAGAATTCGGCCGACTGGCCGCCCGCCTGAATGATGAAGAAGGCGTGGCCGCTCTGGAAGTGAACGTGTCCTGCCCCAACGTGCGCGAGGGCGGTGTGGCCTTTGGCCAGGACCCCGGCATGATTGCCCAGGTCACGTCCATCGTGCGCCATGCGGCTCCCGGCAAGCACATCATGGTCAAGCTTTCGCCCAACGTCACCGACATCACTGCGATGGCGCGCGCGGCGGAAGACGCCGGGGCCGACAGCATATCCTGCATCAACACCCTTCTGGGCATGGCCGTTGACCTGAAGACCCGCCGTCCGTCGCTTGCCAATGTGGTGGGCGGCCTTTCCGGCCCGGCCATCAAGCCCGTGGCCCTGCGCTGCGTGTGGCAGGTGGCCCGCGCGGTCAAGATTCCCGTAATCGGCGTGGGCGGCATCAGCTGCGTGGAAGACGTGCTGGAATTCATTCTGGCTGGCGCGCACGCGGTTCAGATCGGCACAGCGAGCTTCATGCGGCCCGACTGCGCCTTTGACCTTGTGCAGCAGCTGCCCGAAGCGTGCGAACGTCTGGGCATCACCTCGCTTGAAGAGCTGCGCGGCAGCCTGCAGCTGGACTGATCTATGGGACTTGCCGTCATTACCGCCCGCTCCGAAGCGGAAACAGGCCAGTTTCTGGATCTGCCGTGGAGCATCTACGCCCAAAGCCCCCTGTGGACGCCGCCCATCAAGAGTCAGGAGCGCGAACTGCTCACGCCCGGGCAGCACCCCTTTTGGGAAAACGCCCGGCGCAGGCTTTTTCTGGCCCTGCGGGACGGACGGCCCGTAGGGCGCATTGCCGCCATTATTGACGATAAATATAATGCCTACGCGGGCGAAACCTGCGGCGCCTTCGGCTTTTTTGAATGCGAAAACGACCGCGAAGCCGCCCATGCCCTGCTGGACGCCGCCAGAAACTGGCTGGCAGCCCAAGGGATGACCTTCATGCGCGGGCCGCTGAACCCCTCCGCCAACTACACCTGCGGCCTGCTGGTGAACGGCTTTGAACTTGCCCCCACCATCATGATGCCCTGGAACCCGTCGTACTATGCGGAGCTGCTCGAAGGCTGGCATCTGCGCAAGGAGCAGGATCTTTTTGCCTATCTTATTGAAAAAGAACACTTCTCGCCACCAGAATGGCTCCACGAAGAAGTCGCCCGCCTCAAAAAAGAGGGGCATTTCACCTGCCGCACTTCAGGCAAGGCCACGCTGACCCAGGACATCCGCGACATGTTCACCCTGTACAAGGAGTCGTGGGCGCAGAACTGGGGTTTCTCGCCCTTGTCGGACGCCGAGGCCGAACAGCACGTCAAGGAACTCAAGGCCGTGCTGGACACGGATTTTTTCGTGCTCTTTTTCCACAACGGCAAACCGGCGGCAGGCATGGTGGCCCTGCCCGACATGGCCCCGCTGCTGCGGCGCCTCAACGGCAAGCTCGGGCTTGCGGCCCTGTGGCACTGGTGGCGTGCGCGCGCAGAAATACGCGGCGGCTACCGCATCATTCTTTTCGGCATCCGTGAAGAATTCCGGCTCATGGGCCTGCCCCTGCTCTTGCTGGACTATCTGATGGAAAAAGCCCATCAGAACCCGGACTTTCAGTGGGTTGAAGCCTCGTGGGTTCTTGAGGACAACGCGCCCGTCAATGACCTTATTGAAGACTTTTCTGGCCGCATTACCAAGCGCTACCGCATCTACCGCAGGGAGATCGAGGCATGAGCGCGACGGCTCCCGGTACAGGCATGAGCACATCTTCTGATTTGGCGGGTAATACCGCTCCCGGCCAAAAAGATCATCTGCCGGAACACCGGACAGGATGCCCCGCAGAGCGTCCCGCAGAATGTCCCGCAGAATGCCCCGAGCTTCAGTCGGCAAATCCGTCGGCGGGCCTTTTGGCAGGCCTGTCGGCAGGCGGGCCAGTCAGCGCGGCAGCGGAAACCGCCACCTTCAGCACCGCCCATCTGGCGGGCGTCAGGGTGCTGCTTACGGGCGGCACAGGCTTTGTGGGGCGGCATCTGTTGCCGCAGCTGCTTGAAGCCGGAGCGCACGTCACCTGCCTTACGCGCTCAAGCTCGCACACGGCGCATCTGCCGCAAGGCGTGGCTGTGGCCCGGGCGGATCTCGCCAGCGGGCGCGGTCTGGTCGAGGCCCTTGAAGGGCAGGATATGGTCATCCACATGGCTGCCCTGCTTTTTGGTCTGGGCTGGCAGGACTATCTGCGTGCCAATGCCCGCGCCGCCCGCAGTCTGGCCGACGTGGTCGCTCAGGCCGACAGGGCCGCGCGCAACGCCCGAGATGACAAGGACGGCAAAGGCGGCATACGGCGATTTGTGCTGGTGTCCAGTCTGGCGGCCACCGGCCCCTGCGGCACGGCCCCCGGAGTGGAGGACGATGCGCCGCCCGCGCCCGTTTCCGCCTATGGCTGGTCAAAAATGCTTACGGAGCAGATACTGGGACGCGCTCTGGGCGACCGTCTGGTAACCCTGCGCCCGCCCATCATCTACGGCTCCGGCGACAAGGGTCTGCTGCCCGTGTTCAAGGGCGTCATGTCCGGTCTGGCTGTCAGCCCCGGCGCCGGGCGGGAATTTCCTGTCAGCGCCATACATGCCCGCGACATGGGGCAGGCCGTCATATGCGCCTGCCGCCCGGAGGCAACGGGCGTCTACCATCTCAGCGACGGTCACGCGCACACCATGAGCGACTTTTGCCGCGTCATGGGAGGGGCTGTGGACGCGGCCCTTGGGCGCAAGACGCGCCGGGTGCGCATTATCCGCATGCCCTTGCCCGTCATGGCGCTGACAGCCGGACTGTCTTCGGCCGTGGGTATTGTGGCCGATGCCCTGCTGGCCCGGTTGCCCGCCCGCTTTGGCGGTCGCCTGCGCCGCGCCCCCAACTGGAATATGGACAAATACCGCGAAGCCCGTCAGGCGGGCTGGCTGTGCAATGGCAGCCGCATACGGCGCGAGCTTGGCTTCACGCCGTGCATGAGCCTTGAGGCGGGAATGAAAGAAGCCGTAGAAGGCTACCGCCGTGAGGGCTGGTTGTGAAAATAACGATTCAGGAACTTTCCAAGTCATTTGGCGGCCGGGATATTTTCAGCAATTTTTCGCTGGAGGTGGATTCCGGCGTGCGCCTGTGCGTGTGCGGTCCCAACGGCACGGGCAAATCAACCCTTCTGCGCCTGCTGGCCGGGGTAGATGCCCCGGATGGCGGCAGGGTCATACTACCGCGCGGCTGCCGCATGGGCTATGTGGAACAGGAGCTTTCCGAAGAAGCTCTGGATACGCCCCTGCTGACCTATGTGCTGGATGTGCTGCACGACTGGAGCGATTTCTGGGCGCAATGGGAAGAAGCCGCCGCTGCCAAAGACGAGTCGCGGCTCACAGAGCTTATGCATCTGCAGAGCGAACTTGAGGCGCGCTATGGCTATAATCCCGAACATCGCGCCAAGGCCGTGCTTTCGGGGCTGGGTTTTGCCGAACGCAAGTGGCATCGCACCCTGCGTGAACTTTCGGGCGGCTGGCGCGAACGCGCCAAGCTGGCCCGCGTGCTCACCGCCGGGGCCGACGTGCTCCTGCTGGACGAACCCACCAACCATCTGGACATGGAAGCCGTGGAATGGCTGGAGTCCTTTTTGCTGGACTTCAAGGGTGCGCTGGTCTTTGTGGCGCACGACCGCCGCTTCATGGACACGGTGGGCACGCATGTGCTTTACCTCGGTCTTTCGCGCCCCGTGTTCCGCAAGGCCACCTATACCCAGTTTCTGACCCTTCAGGACGAGTATAACGCCCAGCGCGAGCGTGAAGCCCGCGCCCTCAAGGACGAGCTTGACCGCAAGATGGCCTTTGTGGAGCGCTTCCGCGCCAAGGCAACCAAGGCCCGTCAGGCTGGATC
Source organism: uncultured bacterium (assembly GCA_905214305.1). Taxonomy (GTDB): domain Bacteria; phylum Desulfobacterota; class Desulfovibrionia; order Desulfovibrionales; family Desulfovibrionaceae; genus Desulfovibrio. Next base: position 7,574 of record CAJMLK010000054.1, on the reverse strand, counting down.
GCGCCAGAAGATGGCAAAAAAGCTGGAAAAAGAGCTGGAAGACTACCGGCCGGAACCCAAGCGCAAGGAACTGAATTTCACCTGGCCCGAAGCGCCCCATTCCGAAAAGATCGTCCTCTCCGCAGCAGACCTGGACTTTCACTTCAACGACGGCAAAAAAATGTGGCCGCCGCTGACCTTCACCCTGTATCGCGGGCAGCGCATTGCTCTGGTGGGGCACAACGGCTGCGGCAAGTCCACCCTGCTCAAACTGCTGTCAGGCAGCCTTGAGCGCTGCGGCGGCAATATGGTCACCTCTTCCCAGGTGCGACTGGGCTACTATACCCAGCACCAGATGGACACCCTGCGCAGCGACACCACGGTGCTCGGTGAAATCCGCCGACTGTCCGACCCCCGCACCACAGAAGAAGAGCTTATGAGCGTGCTCGGCCTCTTCATGCTTGGGCAGGAATACTTTGACCGTCAGGTCAGCGGACTTTCGGGCGGAGAAAAAAGCCGCCTTGTGCTGGCGAGCCTGTTTCTGAAGCGCTGCAACTTTCTGCTGCTGGACGAACCCACCAACCATCTGGACCTTGAAAGCCGCGAGGCGCTCGTAGCAGCCCTGCAAAAATTCACAGGAACCCTGCTTATGGTGGCGCATGACCGCTGGCTGCTCTCGCAGGTGGGCGCAGAAGCGTGGGAGCTTGACAAAAGCGGCCTTACCGTGTTCTCGGACTTTGCCGCGTATGACGCAGAACGCCGCGCCCGCATGGCGGGTGCAGGCCAGACGGCCACGGCGGCTCCCGGCGGCACGGCCCCCGGACGGGGCACAAACGGCGCTGCGGCGCTGGATGCAGCGGCGCAAAACCTTTCGCGTGAAGAGCAGAAACGCCTCAAACGCGAACAGGCTGAAAAGCGCAATGCCCTGCACAAGGAAATCAAGCCCCTGCAAAGCAAGTACGATGCTCTGGAAAAAGAGCTCACCAGCGTGCTTGAAAAGCAGGGCGTGACAGAGGCCCAGCTGGCCGACCCCGAAGTCTACGCCGATCACGGAAAAGCTACGGAACTGCTGAAAAGTTTCGAAGCCTGCAAAAAACGCGGCGAAGACATCTTTGAGGAAATGACCGCTCTTGACGAGCGCATGGAAACCGTGCGTGCACGGTGGAATACAGACGACTGATCCAGCCTGCTCAAGCAATGCCGCTTGCGGATTCCGTTCCGCATGCCGCCACAGCCACAGGGTGCGGCGGCGCAGCCGGGCCGGAGCAAAGGCCCTTCCCACGTGCTGTCGATGCGACGGGCATCCCGCGACAGGGCATGACGCTTGCGTGGCACGGCACAGGGCCTGTGCGCCCGGAACAGTCAGGTGCAAAGGAAAATACCTGGAATGGACCATACACAAACCATCGACGTGGCCGCGGGCATCATCTGGCGCGGCGGACACTTTCTGGCCTCGCAGCGCCCCACCAACAAGGCTATGGAAGGCTACTGGGAATTTCCCGGTGGCAAACTCGAGGGCGATGAAAGCCCTGAAGAAGCGCTCCGGCGCGAACTGGCGGAAGAATTGGGCATTGGCGTGCGCGAGGCCAGCTACTGGCAGTGCGTGGAGCATTTGTATGCCGACCGCAAGCTCAATGTCCGCCTCTATTTCTTCCATGTTACGGACTTTTCCGGTGAGCCATGTCCCGCCGAGGGGCAGAACCTGCGCTGGATCAGCCCGGACGAAGCCCCGGCGCTGGACTTTTTGCCCGCTGATTCCGGCGTGCTCGAACAGCTGCTGGCGCTCAGCGCCCTGCGCGAAACTCCCGAATAGCAAAAGCACCCCGTAGCGGCAGCACCAGCTTCCTGAATCTTGAGCCACACCGCTCAGGACTCATGTCGCTCGCCCGGCCGCCTGCGCATGCCGCGGCACTGCTCCTGCGTCTTTCCGGTGCATCTTCGCAGCATCTTCGAGTATCTTCGCAGTATCTTCAGGCGCGGATTCACGGCGTATCTTTACGGCATTTTTGCGGCGCATCTTCCGGCGCATTCGCAGCCACACGCAGCGGCAAATGGCCGCCGCAGCGCTGCACGACTCAGACTCTGGGCCACTGCACGGCGCGTATTTCCGGCTCCTTGCGGGCCGCACTGCGCCTGTGCCCCAGCACCCCGGCCGGAGCCATGACATTTTCCACCGGCCCCTGCTCTTCGCCCTGCCCCGCTGACGCCAGTTGCGCCACGCCGCCGCCTTCTGCCATCAGGGCTTCGCCCAGGCTGCCGCTTCCCGTTCCTGCGGACGGCATGACATCCGGCCGCGCACCGGACGCAAGCCCATGCCGCAGCACTTCGCGCGTTCGTGCAAAAAGATTGCTCAGAATGGAATTGGACACCAGCATGCCGCTGCGCGTCAGCCGCAGATAGCCATTGCGGATACGGATAAGCCCGTTTTCATGCAGGGCCTGCACCAGCCGCTGGTGATCGCGCACAAAGTCCCTTCCGGTCATTTCCCGATAGGCTTTCACGCGCAGCCCCCGCGCTGTGCGCAAGCGCAACATGAGCAGCTCCAGCACACGGGTTTGCGGCGTCAGCTCCTCCACATCCTGCCCGAGGCTGCCTTCACGCACGCGGGCGTCCCAGGCCCGCTGGCCGGCCGGATTTGTCCATCGGCGCCCGCCGATGGTGGACGTGGCCGAAGGGCCAAGCCCCAGATAGTCCTCGCCTTCCCAATAGCCCATATTGTGGCGGCACTGAAAGCCCATGCGGGCAAAATTGGATATCTCGTAGTGCAGATAGCCGTGCTGCTCCAGCAGGGCCGCGCCTTCCATAAACATGATGTTCTGGTCGCGCTCCGGGGGCAGCAGAAGGCGGCCTTCCTCCACATCCAGTTCCAGCGGTGTCCCCGGCTCAAGGGTCAGCCCATAGGCCGAAATATGATCCGGGCTCATGCGCATGATGTCCTTGAGGGTTTGCAGCCACTGGCGCACACTCTGCCCGGGCAGTCCCCACATGAGGTCCACGTTGATATTGGTACAGCCGGCCTCGCGCGCAAGAAAGGCCGCGTGCAGGCTGTCCTGCGCCCTGTGCGGGCGGCCCAGCATGCGCAACATGCCCTCGTCAAGGCTCTGGATGCCGATGGAAAGACGGTTTACGCCTGCTTCAAGGTACTGGGCCGCGCGGTGTCCGCCCCGCAGGGATTCGGGGTTGGCCTCAAGGGTCACTTCTGCCTTGGGGGCCAGATTGAAGTAGCGCCCCAGGCGCTCCATAATCAGGGCAATCACGCGGGGCGGCAAGAGACTGGGCGTGCCGCCGCCAAAAAATACGGTCTGCACCGGGCTGCCGCCCAGCCTGTCGCCCCAGTGGGCAAGCTCCATAAACAGGGTATCCACATAGTCACGCACGGCCGGAGACGACACGGGGTCCACGCCGCGCCCCAGCGGGCTGGAGTAAAAGGCGCAATACCGGCAGCGCGTGCTGCAAAAGGGAACATGTATATATACGAGCATAGGCTTTCCAGTGACAGAAAAATGACGCGGGCAAGGAGACGCAAGACGCCTTGCGGCATTCTTGCAAAGAACATGCCCCACCATGCCCGCAGAGCACGCTCCTGACAAGCCCCGAGCCGCGGCCCAAACAGGTGCAAATGTCGCCCGCTGCACAACGGGCCGCAAAAATACCCTGTGTCTTTCAGCCGGAGGCAATCCCGCGCCCTTGGCAAAAAGCCCCCGGCAGCGTATATTCCCCTACCCGGACAGGCCGCCGCATCAGGCAGGCCGTCAGCCGTCAGCCGCATCTTTGCGGCATACAGCGGCACATATGAGGAGAATGCAGCCCATGGACATACGCTTTCAAAATCTTGGCCCGGAACACTGGAAGGGCGAAGTCATGCTGGCCCCCGTCTGCCAGGACGAAGTCCTGACAGAAGTTTGCCCCCTGCTGGACAAGGCCGCCCCCTGGCTGGCCATTGCCCCCGCCCTGCGCGACTTCAAGGGCAAGGCCGGTGAACTGGCTCTCATGCACGGCCACCCCGAGCTGACCATACCCCGTGTACTGGCCGTGGGCCTCGGCCCTCGTGAAAAGGTAGATACGGCTGGCATCCGCAAGGCTGTTGCCGCTGCCGTGCAACTGTGCCGCCAGAAGGGCTTTGGCTCCATTCTCCTGCCCGAACCGGCTCTGGCCCGCCTGCCCGGCGGCCGTGAGCGTCTGGTGGAAGAATGCGTGTGCGCCGCCCTGCTGGCCCTTTACCGCTTTACGGCCCTGAAAAAGGCTGAAAAAGACGAACCTGCCGATCCGCAGTGGCTGGCTCTGGGCTTTGACGGGCAGGAAGTGCCCGATGCCTCGCACGCCGCCGCCCGCAGAGGCGAAAACGCCGCCTGGGCCGTCATGCTGGCCCGTGATCTGGCCTGCACGCCCCCAAATCTGCTGTATCCCGAAAAGCTGGCCGGTCGCGCTCAGGAACTGGCTCGCGAAAAGGGTTTTGCCTGCACCGTGCTTGACGAGCACGAGCTTGAAAAAGAAGGCATGGGCTGCCTGCTGGCCGTGGGACAGGGTTCCGGCCGTCCGCCCCGCCTCATTATTCTTGAACACGCCCCCGAAGGCCATGAGCAGGAAAAACCCCTCATCCTCGTGGGCAAGGGCATCACGTTTGATACGGGCGGCATCAGCCTCAAGCCCGCCGCCAACATGCACCAGATGAAGGCCGACATGACCGGGGCCGCCACCGTGCTTGCCACTCTGGCCGCTCTGGCTCAGGAAGATGCGCCCCGCCGCGTCATCGGTCTGCTGGCCTGCGCCGAGAACATGCCCGGCGGCCGGGCCATGCGCCCCGGCGACGTGGTGCGCGCGGCCAACGGCGACAGCGTGGAAATACAGAACACCGATGCCGAAGGCCGTCTTGCCCTGTGCGACGCTCTGGCCTATGCCCAGAAAACGTGGACGCCGTCCGCTCTGGTGGACATCGCCACCCTGACCGGCGCGTGCGCCGTGGCACTGGGCACGCAGATAGCCGGTCTGTTCAGCGACGATCCCGACCTTGCCGAGCGCATCCGTGCGGCCGGTGGCGCATGCGGCGAGGAATACTGGCCCCTGCCCCTGTGGAAGCCCTATGCCGAGCAACTGAAAAGCGACGTGGCCGACATCTGCCACATGGGCCCGCGTGAAGGCGGAGCCATCAACGCCGCCCTCTTTTTGCAGCACTTCATTCAGGAAGGCGTGCGCTGGGCGCATCTGGACATTGCCGGGGTCGACTGGGTTTCCAAGCCCACGCCCCTGTGCCCCGCCGGGCCTTCGGCCTTTGGCGCGCGCACGCTGCTTGAACTGGCTCGGGGAGGCGCTCTGTAATGATGAAGGTGTATCTTATCGGCGCAGGCCCCGGCGATCCGGGCCTGCTCACCCTCAAGGGCCGCGACGCTCTGGCCGCTGCGGATGTGGTGGTATATGACGCGCTGGCCAATGACAGCCTGCTCGGCCACGCCAGCCCCGCTGCGGAAAAGATTTATGTGGGCAAGGTAGCCGGCAACCACGCCCTGCCCCAGCACGAGATCAACGCCCTGCTGGTGCGCAAGGCCAAGGAAGGCAAGATTGTGGCCCGCCTGAAAGGCGGCGACCCCTATATCTTCGGGCGCGGCGGCGAAGAAGCCGAGGAACTGGTGGCCGCCGGAGTGCCCTTTGAAGAAGTGCCCGGCATTACGAGCACCATCGCGGCTCCCGCCTATGCGGGCATTCCGCTGACACACCGCGACTTCGCCTCTTCCGTCACCATCATCACCGGGCATGAAAACCCGGACAAGCCCGGTTCCGTGCACAACTGGCCCGCCCTCGCGGCCAGCGCCTCGACGCTGGTCTTTGTCATGGGCATGAAAAACCTGCCCGACATTGCCCGCAATCTGCTTGATGCGGGCATGGACCCCGACACCCCGGCGGCCCTCATCTATCGTGGCACAACGCCGCGCCAGCGCAGCCTTGTGTCCACACTGGCCCTGTTGCCCGGCGCCGCCATTGAGGCCGGCTTCACCAATCCCTCGGTCATTCTCGTGGGCAAGGTGGCAAGCCTGCACAAAACCCTCAACTGGTTCGAGCAAAAGCCGCTTCTGGGCCGTGGCGTGGTGGTTACCCGCGCGCGGGAACAGGCCAGCGGTCTGGCTGCCAGTCTGACCGAACTGGGCGCGGACGTTATCCAGTGCCCCACCATCGAAATCAGCCCCCTGGCCGACTATGCGGAACTGGATGACGCCCTGAACCGCCTGCCCGAATACCGCTGGATTATCTTTACATCGGTAAACGGTGTACGCCACTTCTGGCTGCGTCTGGCACAGGCCGGAAAAGACAGCCGCGCCATCGGCAGCTGCAAGGTGGCCGCCATCGGCCCCGCCACTGCCGAAGCCCTCGTTCGTCGCGGCATCACCCCGGACTTCATTCCCGAACGCTATGTGGCCGAGGGCGTGCTTGAAGGCCTCATGGCCTGCGAAGACGGCGACGTGAAGGGCAAGCGCTTTCTCCTGCCCCGCGCGGCCAGGGCCCGCGAGGTCCTGCCTGACGAACTGCGCAAGGCCGGAGCCGTGGTGGACGTCATCTCTGCCTACGAAACCGTTGCCGCGGAGCATCGCAAGGATGAAGTGCTTGAGCGCATCAGGGAAGGCAGGCTGGACTGCGTAACCTTTGGCTCGTCCTCCACTGTGGAGAACTTTCTTTCGCTCATACCGGCCAGTGTGCTCAAGGAACACCCCGAGGTGCAGCTTGCCGCCATCGGCCCCATTACCGCCGACACCCTGACGGCCCACGGCCTGCCCTGCCACATCCAGCCCGAGGAATACACCATTCCGGCTCTGGTGGAGGCCCTGAAAGAACACTTTGCCCGGCGCAGGGCACAATAAGGCGGAAAACCATGCCCCTGAACATCGCCATACTGGCCTCGGGCAGCGGCTCCAACGCCCAGGCCATTATTGACAAGGCCGCTGCGGGCGTTCTGGATGTGAACGTCTGCTGCATCATCTGCAACCGGCCCGGCGCGGGCGTTATCCAGCGCGCCGCCAGAGCGGGCATCGCCTGCGTGGTGCTGGATCACAAGGCATACCCCGACCGCGAAAGCTACGACAGCGCCGTGGTGCAGCAGCTTCAGGAGCACGGGGCGGAGCTTGTGGTGCTGGCAGGCTACATGCGCCTGCTCAGCCCGCTCTTTCTGGATGCGTTTTCCGGCAGGATCATCAATATCCATCCGGCGCTGTTGCCGAGCTTTCCCGGCGTACACGGGGGTGCGGACGCTCTTGAATACGGCGTCAGGATATCGGGCTGCACCGTGCATTTTGTGGAAGAAAAGATGGACGGCGGGCCGGTCATCATTCAGGCCGCCGTGCCGGTAAACCCCGGCGAAGACCTAGACGACCTCATGCAGCGCATCCATGTCATGGAGCACCGCATCTATCCACAGGCCATACAGTGGTTTGCCCAGAACCGCATCAGCGTCTGGGGCCGTGATGTGCATGTGGCCCCAGGCGCTGCCGCCGCCATCGCTCCCGACGGGCAGTGGCTGGTCTGCCCGCCGCTGGAAGAAGGTTTTTAGAGCAATTTCACTTTGAAATGCCTTGTGGGGGAGGGGTCCCTTTTGCAAAAGGGACCCCTCC
>CAJMLK010000053.1 GCA_905214305.1 uncultured bacterium | reverse complement strand
CTGGCGTGGGCGACTTCTACGGCATGTTCGAAGCCCAGGAAATCTTCCGCAAGATGCCTGCCTCCGCAGATCCGGCCAAGCGCCTGCTCTGCGACCCCCTGAACATCGACTGGACCTTCTACTGCAAAAAGTGTGACGGCATGGCGAGCATGCGCACCTGCCCGCACGGCAAGGATGACCGCGTCATCCTGTCTGGGACCAAGCTGCGCAAAATGCTCTCCGAAGGCGCGGAAGTGCCGGATCACTTCGGTCGTGATGAAGTGCTCGCCATCCTGCGCGAATACTATTCCGGCCTGACCGAAAAAGTCGAAGTCAAGATGCAGCGTGCCGCCTCTGGTTCCACCATGTAGGGTTGCCGCAGTCACAACGCGAAAGGACGTCCGCAAGGGCGTCCTTTTGTTTTTTCTGCACTCGTCACAGCCACGCCATGCTTTACCTGAGGGCAAAAAAAGCCTATAGAGGCATGATACATTCAGGGTACAGGATTCGTGCCGCGGTGTCGCCGCCGCGCGGTTCGGCCCGTTTCTTTGCAAGTTCCGGCGGCGCGCCCGCCAAACCCATATTACAGGTGGTTCATGAACCGATCCCACGAAATCGTTACCGGCGCCCTGCTTCTTGCCCTGGCGGCCGCGGCATTTTGCGTTTGGAGCGCCCTCGGCAACGAAGTTAATCTGTGTGTGACGGCTGGCTGCTCCCTGTACCAGGACAGCACTGTGGCAGGCATTTCGCTGTGGTGGATCGGGACCGGAGTTTTTGCGGCGCTGTGCGTTCTGGCCCTGCTCGGAGCCGCCCGCTGGGGCCGGACCCTCGCGGCGCTGGCGCTGGCTGGCGATGTGGCCCTGCTGCTGGTCATGGCCCTTACCGCACCCTGCATAAGCTGTCTGGTGGTGGCGGTCTTTTTTGTGCTCGTCTACATGAGTTTTCGTCAGGCTGCCACCGCGCGCAGCCGCTCGGGCAAGGCGGGGCGATCGCTGCTTGTGCTGGTGTGGGGCCTGCTTTTTATCATCAACCTCGGCGCAGTGGCGCGGTCACAGGCCAACGTATGGTCCATCACCGACAACCACGACAACGCCACGGTGCGCATGTTCTTTTCGCCGTCCTGCTCCAGTTGCCGCGAGGGCGTAGCCATCCTTTCCGGTCATGTGGACGTGGCCTTCTACCCTCTGGCCGAAAATGATGCGGACGTACACCGTGTGGCCCGGATGATACGTCTGCTTGACCAGGGCGACAGCATGGCCGAAGCCATCAGCCGGTCACAGGACGTAACCGCGCCGGGCGGCCTTGCCTCGTGGAGCCCGGACATGATCTGGCTGCGCTTCCGCATGCTGCGCAACAAGGCACACGTTTTCATGTCCGGCGCACAGACCGTGCCCTTTTTTGAATACCACGGCCTGCCCTCCATGCTGGTCAAGCAGGGCAAAAGCGCCGCTTCGCGAACGCCCGGCAGCGGCGCAGCCGCCACCGGCAGCTTCTCGGGCATGCCGGGAGCGGGCTACGGACAAGGCCAGCCGGGAAGCGTCAATGACGCCCTGCCGCTGGAGCCGCAGGTTTCGGGCCAGTGCGGCGGCCCGGCCCCCTGCCCGGAATAGGTGTTTGCTGATTGCCCGCTAGGGCCTGAGAGCAGCCACTTTCGGGCCAAAGCAGATTCTCGTTGAGACTGGGCCTTCTCAACCTTTACGGCATTCCCGCTACCGAGCCAAACCGTGCAAATAAACTGCGCTTGCTCGCGCCCTTGCCGGGGCAGCTTCGCACTGATAAAGCTTCGGCGGCATGGCCGCCGGATGGCAGACAGCACCGGTCGTAGACGCGGTGGCATGTCGGCGGGCAGATAAGGCCCTGATTATGGTGTAAATAACCGAGGGCCTGCTCCAACATACGTTTGGACTGCGCAATAGGATCGAACCCGGAACTCCGGACACGCAGAACGCGACATTGTGCAAAAAAGTACGCAAGTATTGCAGTCCGGCTGTAAAGGGGCTTGACGCCCTTTGCGCTTCCCCTTTATATGAAACAGCCTTATCCGTAAGGCGCGAGGGCGGAATGAAAGCACAGGAATTGTTCAGGAAGCACAAAAGTGAAATTGTTCGCCTTTGGGCCGAGGAGGTGTTTGACACCTACCCGTTTGAAACGACAGGTTTTTTGCGCACGCGCAATGATCCTTTTGCCAATCCTGTCGCCCATATGACCAAAGAGGCGGCCGGGGCGCTGTACGACGCCATGGCCGGTGAGCATGTTGATCCCGGGCAGACCAAAAAGGCCCTGGAGCGGTTTATCAGGCTGCGCGCGGTGCAAAAATATGTTCCCAGTCAGGGTTTGGGCGTGTTTTTTCTCATGAAGCCCATCCTGCGCACGCATCTTTTGCCCGAGTTCATAACCTTGGGCGACACCGCCGCCTATATGGAAGCCGAATCGCGCCTGGACAGTCTCACCCTGCTGGCCTTTGACATGTATACTGAGGCCCGCGAGGTGGTGGCAGACCTGCGCATAACAGAAATTCGCAACCAGTACGCCCAACTGGCGCGCTGGGCGCAAAAGCTGGAAGGCGGCCCTTCGCATCCGGCGGATTAACGCTGAACCCCGCATTCTCCTGCCCGCTTCATGCCTGGCGGGTCTTTGGAGTGTGCGGCCCAGGCATTTCTCAATATCCCGTGGTGGGCTTTTGAGGCAACTTTAGTGGAAGTGAGGTAGGGAATGTTCAATTCATTACTGCTGGTGCTGCTCATAGGAGCCATCGCCTGGGCGGGAGCGGCCATAGGGCTTGCGCCTCTGTTCGGCGTTGTGCTGCCTTATGTCGCAGTCGTCGTTTTTATCGTCGGTGTTATCTGGCGCATGGTGTACTGGGCCAAATCGCCAGTACCCTTCTCCATCCCCACCACCGGCGGCCAGGAAGTTTCGCTTGATTTTATCAAGCCCAACCGGCTCGACAGCCCCAGCAACACCTGGGACGTGGTGCGCCGCATGTTTCTGGAAGTGTTTTTCTTCCGTTCGCTGTTCCGCAACACTGTTGCCGATGTGCGCGAAAATGACCCCATCAGCAACGGGCCGCGCACCATCTATTTTTCTTCCAAGTGGCTCTGGGTGTTTGCCCTGCTGTTCCACTACTGTTTCCTGCTGGTTTTCATCCGTCACTTCCGCTTCTTCATGGAGCCCATCCCGTCCTGTATTTCCTTTCTGGAAACCATCGACGGCATCATGCAGGTCGGTTCGCCCCGCTTTTTCATGACCGGCGGACTGGTGCTCGTGGGCGTGCTCTTTCTGCTTGGTCGCCGCATTTTCGACCAGCGCCTGCGCTACATCTCGCTGTTCAACGACTATTTCCCGCTGTGGCTTATTATCAGCATCATCAGCTCCGGCCTGTGCCTGCGCTATTTCGACAAGACCGAAATCGCCCAGGTCAAGATTTTCGTCATGGGCCTTACGCATTTTGCGCCCGTGTCCACCGCCGGCATCAACGCGCTGTTCTTCACCCACCTTACTCTGGTGTGCGTACTGCTGATCTACTTCCCCTTCTCCAAGCTCATGCATATGCCGGGCGTGTTCTTCAGCCCCACGCGCAACCTGGCTAACAATTCCCGCCGGGTACGCCATATCAACCCCTGGAATCCGCCCAAGCAGTACTTCACCTACGCCGAGTACGAGGATACCTACCGCGAAGCCATGGCCGAAGCCGGGCTGCCGCTGGAAAAGCAACCCGAAAAGGCCGCCGAGTAAGGAGTCTTCATCATGGCAAAATTACCTACACCGCAAATGCTTGTCGCCAGCCGCCCGGACTTTCCGGCCGAAGACTGGCTTGACGTCAAGCCGGAGTTCACGCCGGGCAGCTTCTGCTATCCGGCCAAAAAAGATACCATGGAACTGCTGCACATGCCCAATCCCCACGAGTGGGATCCGGCTGCAGAAGACTGGAATCTGCCCGAAAACTGGGAAGAAATCCTGTGCGACGCCTTTGCCGACAGGCTTGAGAAGCACCGCTCGCTCAAGCTCTTTATGGACATCTGCGTGCGCTGTGGCGCCTGTGCCGACAAGTGCCACTTCTTCCTTGGAACCAACGACCCCAAGAACATGCCCGTGCTGCGCGCCGAGCTTCTGCGCTCGCTCTACCGCCGCGACTACACCATGCTTGGCAAGCTTCTTGGCAAAAAGGTCGGCGCTCGCGGGTGGGACATTTCCGTAGTCAAGGAACTGTTCTACTATGCCTACCAGTGCACCGAATGCCGCCGCTGCTCACTCTTCTGCCCTTATGGCATCGACACCGCTGAAATCACCGCCATTGTGCGTGAACTGATGCATGAAGTGGGCCTTGGCACACACTGGATCATGGACCCGGTGAAAAACTGCAGCTTCACGGGCAACCACCTGGGCATCCAGCCCCACTCCTTTGTGGAAATTGTGGAAATGCTGGCCGATGACTGCGAAACCATCACCGGCATCCGTCCCAAGACGCCCTTCAACGAAAAGGGCCACGAAATCCTGTTCATCACGCCCTCTGGTGACGTGTTTGCCGACCCCGGCATCTACACCTTCATGGGCTACCTCATGCTCTTCCACGAGCTTGACCTTGACTACACCTTCTCGACCTATGCTTCTGAAGGCGGCAACTTCGGTTCCTTCACCTCCTTCAACATGGCCAAGAAGCTCAATGCCAAGATGTACGCCGAAGCCGAACGCCTGGGTTCCAAATGGATTCTGGGTGGCGAATGCGGCCACATGTGGCGCGTGATCAACCAGTATATGGATACCTACAACGGCCCGTCACCGGCCAATATGGAAGTTCCGGTGTCGCCCATCACGGGTACGGTGTTCAAAAACGCCGCCTCCACCAAGATGGTGCACATTGCGGAATTTACGGCCGACCTGATTCACCATAACAAGCTGAATCTGGATCCCAGCCGTAACGACCATATCGTCACCACCTTCCATGACAGCTGCAACCCCGCACGCGCCATGGGCCTGCTGGATGAGCCGCGCTACGTGCTGAACGCCGTGTGCAACAACTTCCACGAAATGCCTGAAAACACCATCCGCGAGCAGACCTTCTGCTGCGGCGCCGGTTCGGGCCTGAACACCGAAGAAATCATGGAACTGCGCATGCGCGCCGGCATGCCCCGCGGCAATGCCCTGCGTTTTGTGCAGGAAAAATACGGCGTCAACCACATGGCCTGCGTGTGCGCCATCGACCGCGCCACCTTGCCCCCGCTTGCCAACTACTGGGCGCCCGGCGTCAATGTGAGCGGGCTGCATGAACTGGTGGGCAACGCCCTTGTCATGAAGGGCGAATGCAAGCGTACCATGGACCTGCGCCAGGAAGATCTGCCCAACGTGGCGGATGATGAGGATGCGCCCGAAGCGCAGGGGGAGGGCCAATAAATGTATAACGCCAAAGCAGTTATCGTCGGAATCGTCATCTTTGTGGCCCTGTTCACCTCCCCTTTCTGGTTGAGCATGATGGGGCAGGACTATAAGAGCACAGGCATTGAGCTGCCCAAGGGCGAAAAGGAATGCATCGAGGACGTGCAGTTCATGCGCGACCAGCACATGCGCCTGCTCAATGAATGGCGCGATGAGGCCCTGCGCAAGGAAAACCGCGTCTATGTGGCGACCAGCGGCAAAAAATGGAACATCAGCCTGCAGAATACCTGCTTGAAGTGCCACAGCAACTACAAGGAATTCTGTGAAAAGTGCCATACAGCCAACGGCGTTGATCCGTATTGCTGGACTTGCCACATCATTCCCCAGGGGAGCAAGTAATGAACAAGAGCAGAAGAAGCTTTCTGAAAGTGGCGGGCTTTTCGGCCTTTGCCCTTACCAGCGGCATGGCTGCCCTGTCTGGCGTGGCCCAGGCGCAGATTGCCCCCGGCAGGTATGAACGCGCGGCCAACGCCCTGCACGCCAAGCGCTGGGGCATGGTGATCGACACGCGCCAGTTCAAGGGTCCCGAAGACTACAAGCCCCTGATTCAGGCGTGCCACAGCTTCCACAACGTGCCGCACATTCCTGACAATCAGGACATCAAGTGGTTCTGGCTGGACAGCTACGCTCATGTCTTCCCTGACGACATGAACGCGCACCTGAACACGCACACCCGCGAGTCCATGTATCCGCTTTTGTGCAACCACTGCACCAATCCGCCTTGTGTGCGCGTGTGCCCCACTCAGGCCACCTACAAGATGGACGACGGCATTGTGGCTATGGACTACCACCGCTGCATCGGCTGCCGGTTCTGCATGGCGGGCTGTCCCTACGGCGCGCGCTCGTTCAACTTCAAAGACCCGCGCAAGTTCCTGGCGAACCCCGTGCCCAATCCCGAGTATCCCACGCGCATGATCGGCGTGGTGGAAAAGTGCACGTTCTGCGCCGAGCGCCTGGCCGTGGGCCAGATGCCCGCCTGCGTTGAAGCAGCCAATGGCAAGATTCTTTTCGGCGACCTGGAAGACCCCAATTCAACGGTGCGTCAGGCTTTGGCGACCAACTACAGTATTCGCCGCAAGCCCAGCCTGGGCACTCAGCCCGGCGTTTACTACCTCATCTAGGGAGAACAGGCCATGCTTGAAAAATTGCTCGACGGTCCTAAGACCTTCTACATGTGGCTGCTCTTTCTGCTCGTCGTCATCGCGGGTTGCGGCCTTGTGTATCTCGATCAGTTGTACAACGGTCTCTCCGTTACCGGCCTGAGCCGTGACGTTTCGTGGGGACTGTATATTTCTCAATTCACCTATTTCGTGGGCGTGGCTGCCTCGGCTGTCATGCTGGTGCTGCCCACCTACTTCCATCATTACAAAAAGTTCAAGCGCATGATCATCTTTGGTGAATTCATGGCCGTGGCGGCCGTGGTCATGTGCGCACTGTTCATCGTGGTGGACCTGGGCCAGCCCCAGCGCATGCTTAACGTCATGCTCCACCCCTCGCCCAATTCCGTCATGTTTTACGACATGATGGTGCTCATCGGCTACCTGGGCCTCAACATCATCATTGGCTGGGTCACCCTTGAGGCCGAACGGCACGAAATTGAGCCGCCCAAATGGATCAAGCCCCTTATCTACCTTTCCATCCTGTGGGCTTTCTCCATCCATACGGTTACGGCGTTCCTGTATGCAGGCATCCCCGGCCGCCATTACTGGCTCACCGCCATCATGGCTGCCCGCTTCCTGTCCTCGGCGTTCTGCTCCGGTCCTGCCATCCTGCTTTTGCTCATGATGGTACTGCGCCGCCTAACCAGCTTCGACCCCGGCAAGGAAGCCGTAAAAACCCTGACCACCATCATCGTTTATGCCATGTGCATCAACGTGTTCTTCTACCTGCTGGAAATCTTCACCGCCTTCTACAGCGGCATTCCCGGACATGAAGAACCCATCCACTTCCTCTTCTTTGGTCATGAAGGACATCTGACCTGGGTGAGCTACTGGATGTGGGGTGCAGTGATCATGGCCTTTGCTTCTCTGGCCCTGCTTATTCCGCCCAAGATGCGCAACAACGCCAACGTGCTGCCCATCGCGCTCATCATGCTGGTGCTGGCCTCGTGGATCGACAAGGGCCTCGGCCTGCTGGTCGCGGGCTTCACCCCCAACATGTTTGAGGCTTTTACGCCGTACATGCCTTCGGCCAAGGAAATCGCCGTTGCTCTTGGCGTGTATGCCATCGGTGCGCTGGTGCTCTCCCTGCTGTGGAAGATCGCCCTTGGCGTCAAGATGGAAGTGAACCACATGCACGACTAGACCTCGCCGCAGTGCGGATGGTAAAAATCCGCGCTGCCGCAGATAAACATTTTCAATGTCTGTCTGCGCAAGGCCCGGCAACAGCCGGTCAGTCTCATAAAAACAAGCCCCCGCGCGGATATGCCTGCGCGGGGGCTTTCATATGCACACACATTGTGATAAAATGAACTTGTTGGCTGGCAGCGTTGAAAATATGTCATGAAAGGTCTGAGCCCACGCTTGCGTTTGCACACCTGCAGTGCGCGCAACCGCAACAAAGGGGTTTTGTGCCTCGGGCGTTTCACCGTTGCATGACTCTGACGCCACCCCGCGCAGCCGCCCGCCGCGGAGGCGCAAACGCAATGTGTTTGCGCGATTTAGCGCCGGAGCGAGCGGGCCGCAGAGCAATTTTGCTTTAGCATTGCTCTGCTGTCGCAAAGGCGGCTGCCGCCACCAGGTGACATGGATTCTGGCGAGAACCACGTTTTCGCAGAATGATGCGCTGGAACAGGGAGTATTTCAAAAGCAAAATGCTCTTAAACGTTAAGAGCAGGCCCACACACAGGCAACCTGCCCCCCGGCAGGCCCACACATGATGCATGCCGCTCGCACAGCCTGAAACCCGGGCCACCGGCGGCACAACAAGGCGACATGCTTGACTTTCACGGGTCTCAAAAGGCATAGTGTAGGTCAATACTGCCATTTTTTTTGCAAGGAGATCAAGATGAAGCAAGCGCTCAAAGACGCCATAACCATTTGCAAGACCTTTTTGCGCAACGGTTATGACGCTCACGTCATCAACGCCCCCTTGCAGGAACATCTGCTCGAAAGGGCCGAGCAGCCAGCGGTAGACATTGCCTGCGAACCCGATATGGACACGCTGTTCAAGCTTTTTCCCAAGGCTCAGGCCGCGCCTGAAAAACGCGCACTGGCCGTTATGGAAGAGAACGGCGTAATATACCGCTTTTATCCCCTTGAAGTGGCCGCGGCCGGGCATCCCGAGCTTTCGCTCATCAAGATAACCCCCACCATGATCGACCTCATGAGCCACGACGAGCGCCACAAACTGCGCCTCACGGGCTTCAGCACTCCCGAATATACCGGGGACGTGTACGACGGCTTCGAAGACATCAAGGGCGGGGCCATCTGTCTTACCGGCCTGCCCGACGAGACCCTGCGGCACGATTATCTGCTGGCCGTGCGTGCGTTGCGCTTTGCCGCCAACTTTGACCTGCCCATCGAGCCGAATACCTGGCTGGCAATCGTGCGCGCCTCTACCCGCGTGCTGGACTACGTCCCCGCCACGGACATCATGGACGAATGGCGCAAGGTTTCTGCTGAAAACATGCACCGCTTTGTGCGGCTTCTTTTTGACGCCCATATTCTTCAGAGCCTGATCCCCGAAGTGGCGGCCCTTTCCTGCCTGACGCAGATGCGCAACAAGGAAGGCGACACTGAAAATGTTTTCGAGCACACCCTTGAGTGCATGAAATGTTATCCCGAAGAAGATTTCCATTACGACTGGCTCGGAACAATGGCCATGCTTTTCCACGATGTGGGCAAGCTGTATACGGGCGAATACTTTGACGGCCAGTGGACGTACTATCAGCATCACCGCGTGGGAGCCAAGGTCACGCGCAAGATTCTGCGCCGCCTGCACTTTGCGCAGGAAGACATCGACCTGCTCTGCCATCTGGTGCGCAACCACATGCGCTTCCACTTCATGATGACAGACCGCGGCATTCGCCGGTTCAAGGCGCTGGACGATTACCCCCGTCTTATTGCCATGGCCCGGGCCGACCTCAAGGCGCGTGACGGCATCCCCACATCGTTCAACCACAATATGAAGTATCTTGACCGCGCTGAAACGCCGGAACAGATGCTGGAACCCCTGCTCAACGGCAATGAAATCATGAGCGAAACCAAGCTTTCGCCCGGCCCGCAGGTGGGGATCATCCGTGATGCCCTGCTCAGGGCACAGGTTGCCGGAGAAGTGACGGATCTGGAATCCGCAGTGAGTTTTGTGCGTGAGTACGCGCGAAAGTCTGTAGGATAATGGCTGAAAGTCCTTGCAGCTGAAATAGCTGTTTATTGAGGCCGTCTCTGAAATGGGGCGGCCTTATTTTTTTGATGGGGCGGCCTTATTATTTTGGGGGGTGATTGCACACGAGGGGGTGGCGCCACTGCTGTTGTCTCACAATTTCGCTTCCCAATTTCGCCTCCCATTATATTGCACGAAATGCCCCTGCGCGCACGACTTTCCTTCATCGAGTGCACGTTCATTTGCCAGATGGTGCAATCCCTTGATGATACAGCCCCCCCATGAATCAGCCTGACCGTTACCCTTCACCATCCACTCGCCGCGGGCTTGCCATCAACAAATCCCCTTGTACTCTTCCCCTCCAGCCGGTAAACAGATGGCCGGGCCGTTTGCGCAGGGCGCGGCCGCAACCGTAACACAGGATGCACAGTCCGGCAGGACCATGACAAATCTTCTCAATCTCACACTTCCCGAACTGGAAGCATGGACGCAGGCAGAGCTGGGCGAACCGAAGTTCCGCGCCATGCAGTTGTGGCAATGGATATGGCAGCGCATGGCACGCGATTTCGACACCATGACCAACATATCCCGCGCCTGCCGCGAACGTCTGGCCGCCAAGGCGTGCATTGTCTGGCCGGAAGTTGCCGCCGTGGAAGAAAGCCGGGACGGAACCACCAAATTTCTGCTGCGCCTTGAAGACGGCGCGCAGATAGAAACTGTGCTTATTCCGTCTGATTCACGCGAGGGCGTACGCCGCTGGACGCAATGCCTGTCCTGTCAGGTGGGCTGCGCCATGGGCTGTACCTTTTGCGCCACAGGGCAAATGGGCTTTGAGCGCAACATGACCATGGGTGAAATCCTCGGCCAGATACTGGTCGCCCGTGAACACCTGGGGGACACCCGCCTGCACTGGCCCATGCTGCGCAACCTTGTTTTCATGGGCATGGGCGAACCGCTGCTGAACCTGAAAGAAGTCATGCGCTCGCTCGAAAGCCTGAATAACGACAGGGGGCTGGGTTTTTCGCCCCGCCGTATCACTGTTTCCACCTGCGGCATTGAAAAAGGGCTGCGAGAACTGGGCGAATCAGGTCTTGCCTTTCTGGCCGTATCGCTGCACGCCACCAATCAGGCCGTGCGCGAGCGCATCATGCCCAAGGCTGCCCGCTGGCAACTGAACGACCTCATGGCATCGCTCCGATCCTATCCGCTCAACACGCGCGAACACATCACCTTCGAGTATCTCATGCTTGGCGGCGTCAACGACAGCCTGGAACACGCCAAGGAGCTGGTCCCCCTGATCAATTCGGTCAAGGGCAAGCTGAATATCATCGTGTACAACGCGACGGAAGGCTCCCCGTATAAAGCCCCCAGCCAGGAGCGCGTGCTGGCGTTTGAAAAATATCTTTGGGACAGGGGCATCACCGCCATTCTTCGCAAAAGCAAGGGACAGGACATCAAGGCGGCCTGCGGCCAGCTCAAGGCCGCCAGACAGGTGGATCAGGATGATGCGGACGGCAAGCCCGAAGGTTAAGGCATTTTAGAGCAGTTTCTCTTTGAAATGGCTCTGCGGATGCGGCAACAGACGCCCGCCGCGCAGACGCAGGCGCAGTTCATCAGCGCGCTTAAACGCCGGAGCGGGCGTCTTGGAAGCATTGGGAGTGGATATTCTCAGGGAATGGATATTCTCAATGCGAAAATGCTGTAAAGACACAGAGCGGCCCGGCCTTTTACAGGCCGGGCCGCTTTAATTTGCCATTACTGCCGATTGATTGACCCGCATCAGCCCCTGAAGGCCTGCTTGCCAAGCTCCAGTGCCTTCAGGTTCACTTCCTGAAGCTTCGCGGGCAGGAATTTTTTAATGGCTGCCTCCAGCGCATCCACGCCAAAGGGCAGTACACCGGAAGCGCACACCGCACTCAAAAGCACGGTATTGCCGCTCTGCACCGAACCCGCCTGCCTGCCCAGTTCGCGGCAGGGAATGAAAAGACACTGCCCGGCCACAGCACGCACGCTGGATTCAATATGCGCCATGTCGGGATACACGGCCTTGCCCAGCGACACGCCCACGGGCGGCAGCGCATCACTGCTGGAAAACACCGCACCACCCTGCCGCAGATAGGGCAGGCCGCGCAGGGTTTCCAAAGGCTCAAAGCCCAGCATGACATCAGCTTCGCCAAGGTCCAGCTTGGGCGAACGCCAGCCACCCAACAGCATGACAGATTCCACCACGCCGCCGCGCTGGGCCATGCCGTGCACTTCACCTGCCACCACATCCAGCCCGGCCTCAAGAGCCGTGCGAGCCAGCAGGGTCGTTGCCGTAAGGGTTCCCTGACCGCCCACGCCGGTAAAATAGACGCGCATGCGTTTCTGCTTGTTCTGCATAGTCATTGTCGTTCACCTATCCCTGACGCTTGCGCGCCTTGAAAGCCCCGGGGGCCACCTGCAAACACACCATGCAGCCTGTGCAGAGGGTCGCATCCACCTCCAGATTGTCGCCGTGGCGATAAAACGCGGGGCAGGCAAGCTCTTCAAGGCAGCGCATGGCCTCCGGCCCCTGCTGAGCCACCACGGCCACCTGGGGAGCCGTCTTCTTGAGCTGGCGGCGGGCATAAAGCACGCACGGTTCCTCGGTAATGAGCACGCGCACGCCGGGCTTGTCCTTCATGTCCGTAAGGGCGGCGGTGAGTGCCTTGATGTTGAAGGCGCGCACCTTGGCCACTTCGGTCACACCCATGCCGCGCACAATGGTTTCAATATCCATGTGGCTGCTCATGCCGCCGAGCACATCCTGCTGCATGCCCGGATTGGGCTGATGCCCGGTCATGGCCGTGGTTCCGTTGTCCAGAATGACCATAAGCACGTCATGCTGGTTGAAAACGGCGTTGGCAAGGCCGGTCATGCCGGAATGGAAAAAGGTGGAGTCACCGATAAAAGCGATGACAGGTTTTTCCGAAGCACGGGCAAAGCCGCTGCCCGCCGAGATGGACGAACCCATGCAGACCAGAAAGTCAGCCGTGCGCAGAGGCGGCAAAAGCCCCAGAGTGTAACAGCCGATGTCGCTGGAGTAGTAGGCGTCATCACCGAATATCTGTCGCACCGTGTAATATACGGCGCGGTGTGAACAGCCGGGGCAGAGGTTGGGCGGGCGGCCCGGCAGATCAGGCTCCATGCTGCGCGGCTCCCGCACGGGACAGGCTTCTTCAAACCACCGGGCCAGACGGCGCGTGACAAGCGTGGTGGAGTATTCGCCCTGATGGGTAAGGATGTCATCCTTGCCCTCAATGCTCACGGAAAGACCACGCCGCTGTACCAGAACGCGGATGTCCTGCTCCAGCAGTCCTTCGCCTTCTTCCAGCACCAGCACCCGGTCACACGTATCAAGGAAAGCGCAGATTTTTTCTTCGGGCAGGGGCCAGGTCATGCCAAGCTCCAGCACGCGCGCGCGGCCTTCCCAGCCATTGGCAGCCAGAGCGTCAGCCAGATAGTTGCGCGAAACGCCGCTGGTGATGATGCCCATCCGCGTGGGACCGTCAGGTTCGGCAATCGTGTTGAAGGAACTCTCTTCCGCCGCCTGACGGGCACGGGCCATCAGCTCGTCCAGAACCACATGCCGCTTGCGGGCTACGGCCGGTACAGGAACAAAACGGGCAGGGTCACGCTGAAAATCCTTTTTGGGCTGCGGCTCGGGCAAGGCGTCAAAGTCCACAGGGCCGCGCAGATGACTGATGCGCGTAGTGGTGCGCAGCAGCACCGGCTGCTCAAGACGCCTCGCCAGGCTGAAGGCCTCGCGGGTCATGTCCTTGGCTTCCTGAGCCGAAGCAGGCTCAAAGCACGGCAGCATGGCAAAACGCGCATAGTAGCGGTTGTCCTGCTCATTCTGGCTGGAGTGACAGCCGGGGTCATCGGCGGAAAGCACGACCATGCCGCCGGGCAAGCCCGTATACACCGCCGTAAACAGCGGGTCGGCGGCCACGTTAAGCCCCACATGCTTCATGGTCACAAGGCTCATGGCCCCGCCAAGGGCTGCGCCTGCGGCCACTTCCATGGCGACCTTCTCGTTGACGGAATACTCGAGCCGATAACGGCCTTCACCACCGATGCGGTGAAAAGTGTCCGGCACTTCGGATGAAGGCGTGCCCGGATAACAGGTGACCACATGCACGCCCGCCTCAAGAGCGCCGCGTACAATGGCCTCGTTGCCCAACAACAGATGGCGCTCACCTTGGGCGCCGTGCAACAGGGGATTGTTGCTCATGCTTCCTCCCGGCCCCGGCGCATGGCTCGCGGGCCGCACTGATAATGCAAGGTGCGCCCGGTGGCGCACCCTTTTATTGCACAACAACCCGCAGTGCGGAGCATCTTGCGGGTTGTCGTCTGAAATTGCTACGGCTTGGACGGCGTGTCTTTTTGTCCGGCGGCGTCCGGCTTGGGCGTGGCTTCTGTGGCCGGTGCTGCCGACGCGGCAGCTTCATCGGCGGCGGCCAGAGCGGGATCCAGCTCAGCCGCGCGGGTGCGCAGATAGCTGCTGTTCACGCCGTCCGTCTCACGGGCCAAGGCCAGATAGGTACGGGCGGCCAGTTCTTTCTGCCCGGCGGCAATGGCGGCTTCGGCCAGCATCTGGCGCAGCTGCGGTGCGCTGGCTCCACCGGGAAGGGCATTTTGCAGCCCTTGCAGCAGGGTCAGGGCCTGTGCGCTTTTTCCGGCCGTGAGCAAAGCACTGGCTTCACCCAGCGCAGCAGAAAGGCCGAAAGCGCCGTCAGTGCTCCTGGCGGCCTTGCCGTACGCCTGAGCGGCAGCATCGTAATCGCCGTTGGCAAGGGCGCTCTGGGCCAGAGCCATGTAGGCCGCAAAGCGGCTGGACGCGGGCGCGGTCTCTGCCAGCTGGGCTAGAGCCTTGACCTGATCGGCTCCGCTGTGCTGCAGGGTGGCGCGCGCCAGAGCGTCACGGGCTTCTTCGGCCCGCGAGTCGCCATGCCAGTTGTAGATGCCGGCGCCTATGAGCACCAGCAGAAAAAGCACCAGCGCGCCTGCGATAAGCCCGGCATGGCGCAGCATGAATTGCAGAAGAGGCGCACTTTCATGGCTTACCTCGGCCTGCAGATCACGCAACAGGGGCGCGTCGCCCGCGCCTTGATTCTTTTGCGGATTCATGTATCAAAAACTCCTTAGGGGCGAGATCGCCGCCGTTTCCGGCGTGCGCTGCAGAGCGCGCACATGGGGACAGGCTCAGGACGGAAGTCTTCTTCATAGGCCATAAAACGCCCTTCTGTCAAAACAAATATCCCCCGGCCAGAGCCGCAAAAGCGCGCTCATGGCCGCTGTCACAAGGAGCTTGCATGACGCCGGCTGAAGAAATGGCGCGTCTTGGCGCGCAGGCAAAGGAAGCGGCGCGGGCCATGACCAGGGCCACGCCCGAAGCCAAAAATCAGGCCCTGCTGGGTCTGGCGCAAATGCTGCACCAGCGCGAACCGGAAATTCTGGCCGCCAACGCCCGCGATATCGAAGCGGCACGGGCCGCCGGGCAGGATTCGGCACGGCTGGACCGCCTTACGCTGACCCGGGCCATTATGGAAGAAATGCGCGCTGCCTGCGCCCATGTCGCCAATCTTCCCGACCCTGTGGGCGCGACCGAGAGCCAGTGGCAACGCCCCAACGGGCTGCTGGTGGGCAAGATGCGCATACCGCTTGGCGTGATCGCCATGATTTACGAGGCCCGCCCCAATGTGACCATTGACGCGGCCATCCTGTGCATCAAGGCGGGAAATGCCGTTATTCTGCGTGGCGGCAGCGAGGCCATACATTCCAATACCGCTCTGGCTCACGCCCTGCAGGAAGCCATGATGCAGGCCGGGCTGCCCGCCTCGGCCGCGCAGCTTGTGACGGTTCCGGGGCATGAGGCCGTTAACGCCCTGTGCAAGCTCGACCAGTATATTGATGTAATCATCCCTCGTGGCGGCGAGGGCCTTGTGCGCGCGGTTACCGAAGCCGCCACCATGCCCGTGCTCAAGCATTTCAAGGGCGTATGCCACGCCTACATTGAGCCGGACGCCGACTTTGAACGCGCGCTGGACATTGTTTTCAACGGCAAGGTGCAGCGCCCCGGCGTGTGCAATGCGCTGGAATGCCTGCTGGTGCACAGGGATGCCGCCCCGCGCTTTCTGCCGCTGGTTGCGGAAAAACTCGGCGCAGCGGGCGTGGAATTTCGGGCTGACGCCGATGCCCTGCCCCTTATGGAAAAAACCGCTCAAGGCCGCGTTGTTCCTCAGCAGGCTGATGATCTGGGGCAGGAATTTCATGATCTTGTGCTCGCCGTCCGCGTGGTGAACAACATGGATGAGGCGCTGGATCACATCGCCCGCTACGGATCAAATCATACAGAAATCATCTGCACCAACGACTATGCCAAGGCCATGCGCTTTCTGCGCGAAGCTGATGCCTCAATGGTGGCGGTCAATGCATCCAGCCGCTTCAACGACGGCGGGCAGCTCGGTCTGGGGGCGGAAATCGGCATATCCACGTCCAAACTGCATGCCTATGGAGCCATGGGCGTTGAAGAGCTGACAACGACCAAATTCGTGGTGCTTGGACAGGGGCAGGTACGGCAGTAGTGACCGCGCCGCGCACCTTGCAGCCCTCGACGGCCACTGCGCCTCCGCGCGCGGGACGGGCCATTCTGGGGGGCAGCTTCAATCCGCCCCACGTGGGGCATCTGCGTCTGGCGATTGAAGCCGCCGAGGCTCTGTCGTCCCTGACGGACGGCGTGGACCTGATTCCCTGCGCCGTGCCGCCGCACAAGGCCATGACCGGAATGCTGCCCTTTGACCTGCGCGCACGGATGCTTGAGGCCAGCATCGCTGACCTGCCCTTTCTGCGCTGCAACAGGCTTGAAGGGCAGCGTCAGGGGCCGTCCTACACCTGGGACACCCTGCTTGCCTATCGCGAGGCTGCCCCGGATACGGAACTTTATTTCATTCTGGGCAGTCCGGACTTCGCCCTGCTGCCCACCTGGCACAGGGGACTGGAATTGCCGGGCCTGTGTCATTTCGTTGTTGTGCCGCGCGACGGTCAGGACGGCCGCGACATGGCCGCCACGGCCACTCGCCTGTGGCCCGAGGCTGAACCGCGTGAACCGCTTGTGGGCAAAGGCCCCTGCATGGCTTTGCCCGGCGGAGGCATGGCGCATTTTCTGCCCTTGCCCTGGCTGGATGTGAGCGCTTCGCGCCTGCGCGCCTTGTGGCTGGCAAACCGGCGCGTGGATTTTCTGCTGCCGCGGGCAGCGTTTGAAATCCTGCGGGAAAGCGAAGAAACCGTACGAACCCACTGGCAACAGGCAGGAAGCCCATGCTGACGACTGCCCCCAAGGACATACGCGAAAATATCGCCCGTGCTGTGGGCTATTTGCGCCGCGATGAAGTGGAACGCGCCCTGATTGCCATGAGCGAAGCCCTGCGGCGCATGAGCGAAACCAGAATGCTGCGTACCGCCAGAGCCGAACTGGACATCCAGATCAGCGAATTTCTGTCCTCACTTGTCCAGCACCAGACCATGCAGCCGCTGCTGGATCCGGAGCGCACGGGCAAACCCAGGGGCATTCCCTTTCAGCAGGGCAAAGAGGCGGCTCTGGCGACAGTGCTGGACGGCCTTGGCCGGATTTTGCAAAAAGAGGCGGAAAACTGCGTGCAGGCGGAGCTTGCAGCGAGAATGGAACGGAAAAAGCACCTGATCGAGACCGGACTGCAGTTTGTGCGCGAAGGACAAATTGCCAAAGGACGGGCTTTTCTCAAACGGGTGGTTGAAGAATTCAGTCAGGAAGATGGCATACGCATCCAGGCAGGCCAGATTTTCGCCGCAGCGGGTCTTTATCAGGAAGCTGCGGAAATGTATGAAGAAGCCATCACCGTTCAACCGCGAGAACCTGCCGCCTATACCGGGGCTGTAGCCGCATGGATGGAACTGCACGAATACGAAAAAGCTGAAAATATCTATAAAGCAGTGCTGCGCACTTTTGGCGGGCACGCTTCCACGTTCGGCAAGATGGCAAAGCTGTATCTGGTCTGGCGCAAACGACAAATTGCAGAAGACATGGCCTTTCGCGCCCTTCAGGAAGACCCGGGGCAACCAGACGCGCTGGAAGTCATTGCTGCGCTGGAACGGCGGTAATCGCTGCGCTGCTGGATCACGCCGTTCGCTGGCGAACGGCTATCTGGGCGGGGCTCTTTTGCCGTCCTTCCTGCAATCAGCACTCTCCTGAGCAGCCGAAAGCCGAAAAACTGCTCGGCAACCGCCAGCGCCCATTGCCATTGAAGGCAAGATGCGCTATACACTGCCTTCGGTCGCAGCCCTGTGCCACAGACCTGCGGAGAGGTAGCGAAGCTGGCCGTAACGCGCTCGACTCGAAATCGAGTTGTCCCTTAACCGGGGCACGTGGGTTCGAATCCCACCCTCTCCGCCATAAGCAAATAAATTGAGCTGGTTACGAAAGTAGCCAGCTCTTTTTTATGTCCTGCTTTTTGGTGTACCCAAGCTTCATGCGTGATTTCATGCGTGATACTGCTCTCTGCACCTTGCAGGCAACCCTTCAGCTTGAAGGATAGCGAAGAGCTATGCGGCGGCAATCGCCACTAAAGGGTATTTAGATAAATCGAGCGCCGCAATGAAAGCTTATGACAAAATTTCGGCATGATACGTTAATGATGGCAATTACATCCTCTGGATGCATGGTAGCATCTGTACTGCTGCTGTAATCATGATTGGCTGGATAAAAGATTAATAACCTATTCTTTATAAATCATGAGCAAGGACGAGGAAAGCCGGGGCCACCTTCTCTCCTCGCCTATCAATATTGACAGCAGGCAGAATCGGGTGCATCTTTGACCAACGAATACGCAAAACGTATTCGCACAACGGATACGGTTAAAAGTGTTCAGTCTGCTTGCTGGAGGCATTCATGAGGGTATGCTTCAGATGATTATGAGCTTCAAGAATGAAGAGACGGAAGGATTTTTTACCTCTGGCAATTTCCCGCCACTGAATACCGCACAGAGAAAGGGCTTACGCATGCTGCGCATTTTACATGCGACAGGTCAGCTCAATTCGCTGCGTATCCCCTCAGGTAACAGGCTGGAAAAGCTGAGGGGAGATCGGGACGGCCAGTTTAGCATAGCCATCAACATGCAATGGCGTATCTGCTTTCGATGGGAAGATGGAAACGCATATGATGTGGAAGTGGTGGATTATCACTAGCGGCAAAACTGCTGGCAGAATCAGTTAACACCACACATGATTAGGAGATATTTATGATTGCTATCCACCCCGGCGAAATATTACGCGAAGAATATATGGCCCCCCTTGGCCTTACTGCCTCCACTCTTGCGCTGGAGTTGCGGATTCCCGCTTCACGGGTGCATGAGATTATTAACGAGAAGCGGGGCATCTCTGTAGACACGGCCCTGCGCCTCGCAAAATTTTTTGAGACTGACCTCAATTTGTGGGTCAACTTGCAAGCGCAGTATGAAGCGGATTCGATGGATGCTCAGAAGCGCACGGAAATGGAAAGGATAGTTCCTTACAGTGCGTTGCAACGGGCAAGCGCTGCGTTGTAGTTTTTAAGGGAATCAAAGGGGGCAGCTTAAGGCTGCCCTTTCTCACACATACCGATGACGTTCTGTTCACGAAAAGACATATTTCCATTGCTGTCCGGCTAAGGGTTAAGAAAAAAGTCCAAAATCTCAATGCGATGTGG
>CAJMLK010000052.1 GCA_905214305.1 uncultured bacterium | reverse complement strand
TAACCGCGCAGATAAACTGCGCTTGCGCCTCCGTAGCGAACGTCTGCTCACGCAGCCGTCAGAGCAATGTAAAAGTGAAATTGCTCCGGGGCGCGCCCGACGGTATGGCCTTCTTCTAACTAGACAAAGGTCCCGCGGGCGTCAACAGACTTTTTGCTTTACAAAGCCCCTTGGCACGCCTACAAAAAGGACATGATGTCTGCCGCTCCCGAAACAGCTGGTTCTGGACGGGCGTTTTTTCCAACGCCCGGTCTGCCGGATTTTTTGAGGTTTCCGAAGTTCAGGGCCGCAGCCGCCCCCGTTGTTCCCCGTTGAAAAGCGGGGCTTTTTTTTACCTTTTACACAGCACTGCCATGAATACCGACAATCGCTACCACTGGCCGCACAAGGACCTGCTGGACGTAACGCAGCTGAGCAGAGAAGATACCATGCATCTGCTCGATCTGGCCGTCAGCTTTCAGGAAATAAACAGCCGCCCGGTCAAGAAGGTTCCCACCCTCAAGGGCAAGACCGTGGTGCTTTTTTTTGTGGAAAACAGCACGCGCACCAAAACCTCCTTTGACGTTGCGGGCAAGCGCCTTTCGGCAGACACCTTTGCGCTGGGCAAGAGCGGATCAAGCCTCAACAAGGGCGAAAGCCTCAAGGACACGGCCCTGACGCTTCAGGCCATGTCTCCGGATGTTATCGTCATGCGGCACTCCAGCAGCGGGGCGGCCCGCTACGTGGCGGAGCTGCTGCCCTGCGGCGTGGTGAACGGCGGCGATGGCTGGCATGCACATCCCACACAGGCGCTGCTGGACTGCTTCAGCCTGCGTGAAGCCTGGAAAAATTCCTTTGAGGGCCGCACCCTGCTGATTCTGGGCGACATTGCCCACAGCCGGGTGGCGCGTTCCAATATCCACCTGCTTACCGGTCTTGGCGTGCGCGTGCGGGTCTGCGCTCCGCGCACCCTGCTGCCTGCCGGGGTAGACCACTGGCCGGTGGAGGTATATACCGACCTGAAGCAGGCTGTGCGCGATGTGGACGCCGTAATGTGCCTGCGTTTGCAGCTGGAACGCCAGCAGGCAGGGCTTTTGCCCGATCTGGCCGAGTATTCGCGGCGCTTCTGCCTTGGCCTTGACCACATGGCGCTGGCCCGGCCCGGCGCAACTGTGCTGCACCCCGGCCCCATGAACCGGGGACTGGAAATTTCAGACGATATGGCCGATGCCCCCGCGAGTCTGGTGCTCGATCAGGTGGCTGCGGGCGTAGCCACGCGCATGGCCGTGCTTTATCTTCTGGCGACGCGCAATGACGGAGGTCGTGCATGAGGCTTTGCATAAAAAATGCCCGCCACCTGGAAGCCCCGGTGGATCTTCTGGTAACCGGCGGAAAAATTACGACCATGACCCCGGCGGGACATCACACGCCCCCCGAAGGCTGCGAAATTTTCGATGCGCGGGGTCTTGTGCTCATGCCGAGCCTCATTGACGCCCACGTACACCTGCGCGAACCCGGCTTCGAGTACAAGGAAGACGTGGCCTCGGGGCTTGAGGCCGCCGCGCGCGGCGGTTTCGGCGGGGTCATGTGCATGGCGAATACCAGGCCCGTCAACGATACGGCAAGCGTTACCCGCCATATGCTGGACAAGGCCCGTCAGAGTCACCCTCACGGGCCCCGCCTGTTTCCTGTGGCCGCCGCCACCGTGGGCCTCAAGGGAGAGATCATGGCTCCTCTGGCGGAACTCAGGGAAGCCGGTTGCGTGGCCGTTTCCAATGACGGCCGCCCGCTGGAAAACGCCGAGCTTGTGCGACGCATCATGGAATATGCCGCTGACCTCGGGCTGGTGCTCATTGACCACTGCGAAGACCCGCATCTGGCCCGTGGATGGATCATGCACGAAGGCTACGTGAGCGGTTTGCTGGGCCTCAAGGGGCAGCCCCCGACCGGGGAGGCCGTGCAGGCCGCGCGTGATATAATGCTTGCGGAATATCTTGATATTCCCGTGCATATCGCGCATGTCTCGGCGGAGCTGACGGTGGACGTCATCCGCTGGGCCAAGGCGCGGGGCGTCAAGGTCAGTGCGGAAACCTGCCCGCATTACCTGCTGCTGGATGAGCATGCGCTTGAGAACTATAGTACTCAGGCCAAGGTCAGCCCGCCCCTGCGTACCGCACGCGATCGCGATGCCCTGCGTGAAGCGGTAAAAACAGGCATTGTGGATATTCTTGTGACCGACCATGCGCCGCATGCGGCGCATGAAAAAGACGGCACTCTGGACGAGGCCCCCTGCGGCTTTACCGGCCTTGATCTGGCTCTGAGCCTGACCTGGGGGCTTGTGTGCGAAGGCGTGCTGACCGAAGCCGACGCGCACCGTCTGTGGTCCCGCCGCCCGGGCGAAATTTTCGCCTTGCCGTGGAACGGCTTTATCCCCGGTGACCCGGCAGATTTCTTTTTGTTTGATCCGGACGAAACATGGGTTGCCTCAAGGGAAACCATGTATTCCAAAAGCCTGAACACGCCCTTTCTGGGGCAGACATTGCGCGGGCGCGTCAAGCATCACTGGATGGAGGGCAAACAGCTCTTCTGACCCCCGCCCGTGCATAAACGGGGGTTCATATGCATCGAATATTGCAAGATAAAAGCCTCTTTCGTCCTCACTGCCTGATCAACGGGCAGTGGGGCGATGCGGCGGACAAAAGTGTAATAGACGTCATCAATCCGGCCAACGGCAAGCTGCTGGGGCATGTGCCCAACTGCGGGGAGGCCGAGGCCCGGCATGCCGTGGAGTCCGCTCATGCGGCCTTTGAAGCCTGGAAGGCCAGAAGCCCGCAGGAGCGCGGCGCCTATCTGCACGCCTGGGAACAGTCCATCCATGCCAATCTTGAAGACTTGGCCCGCCTGCTCACCCTCGAAGAGGGCAAGCCGCTGGCCGAAGCCAGAGCAGAGATTCTTCAGGGTGCTTCCTACTTTCCGTGGTATGCCGAAGAGGCGAGGCGGGTAAGTGGTGAGGTTGTGCCCACCTTCCGCCACGGCGTTCAGGCGCTGACCCGGCACGCCCCCCTTGGAGTGGCCGCCGCCCTGACCCCGTGGAACTTCCCCATGTCCATGATACCGCGCAAGGTGGCTCCGGCATTGGCCGCGGGCTGCACTGTCATTGTCAAGCCCGCCAGCGCCACGCCCTACAGCGCGCTTGCTCTGGCGGAACTGGCCGTGCGGGTGGGCATTCCTGCCGGGGTGTTCAACGTCATTACGGGCAATGCCGGGGCCATCGGCTCGGTCATTGCCTCAAGCCCGCTTGTGCGCAAGCTCAGCTTCACAGGCTCCACGCCTGTGGGCAAAAAGCTCGCGGCCCAGTGCGGCCCCACCCTCAAGCGCCTTTCTCTGGAACTGGGCGGCAATGCGCCGTTTATCGTCTTTGATGATGCAGACCTGGATCAGGCTGCGGGCATGGCCCTGGGCAACAAGTTCCGTAACGCCGGTCAAACCTGCATCTGCGCCAACCGTTTTCTGGTGCACAAGGATGTTCTTGATGCCTTTGTGCGCCGTCTGCTGCACGGCATACGCAAGCTGCATGTGGGGGACGGGCTGAAGGCCGACACCACAATGGGGCCGCTCATCAATACCGAAGCCGTGGAACATGTGGACGCGCTTGTGCGTGACGCGCAGGAAAAGGGCGCGTGCCGCGTCACAGGCGGGCAGCCGCACAGCCTTGGGGGAAATTTTTATGAACCCACGCTGCTTACGGGGCTGCGGCCCGACATGCGCCTTTTTCATGAAGAAATATTCGGCCCTGTGGCGGCCGTCATGTCTTTTGAAAGTGAAGAAGAAGCCATAAGCCTTGCCAATGATACGGAATACGGCCTGGCGTCCTATGTCTGCACAAGGGATATGGGGCGTGTGTGGCGGCTCTGGCAGGGTTTGCGTTTCGGTATGGTCGGCGTCAATGATGCGGGGCTGGCCTCGGCGGAAACGCCCTTTGGCGGCGTCAAGGGCAGCGGCCTCGGGCGCGAGGGCGGCCGGGAAGGGCTGCTGGAATATATGGAAACGCACTACGCCTTGCTTGGCGGTCTTGCACAGGCATAGTCGGCCTGTATTTATTTTCACATTACATCTGGCCTCTCTGCCCCGTGCCGAAATTTTCACGGGGCAGAGAAATGGCCGCAGGCGGAGGGAATCTGCGGAAAGGGTCTTTCAAAAAAGCCATAAATGTGCTCTAAAGAGTCCATAGACTATGTTATAAAATGTTTTGATTGGGCGGCAGCGCGCGGAGACACCGGGCATACAGGCCCGGCTTGCCCTGGTCGCAGGGTTCGCAGCTTTTTTCTGAGACGCTAAATCCGGGAGCAGCCATGAGCATACGACACCCCATCGCGGCAGGACGTTTTTATCCTGCTGACGCCGAACACCTGAAAAAAGAAATCCGTACGTGGTTCATGTCCGGGGGGGTGCCTGAAAATCTTGTCCCCGGCGAAATACCGCGTGAGGCAAACGCACGTTTGCTTGGGCTGATGTTGCCCCACGCGGGCTATGTTTACTGTGGGCGTGTTATTGGCGGCACTTTGGCAAGCACCTGGGATGGCTCCACCGCCGGGGCCAATCTGCCCCAGCGGCTTTTCATCCTGTGCCCGAACCATACCGGGCAGGGGCGAACGCTGGGCGTCTGGACCGACGGCCACTGGATGACCCCCCTTGGGCCGATGGCGGTGGATGCTGAGCTGGGACAGGCGCTGGTGCAGGCGGCCGGAGGCTTTGCCGAAGACGAGCTTTGCCACGTGAGCGAGCACTCCATTGAGGTGCTGCTGCCATTTTTGCAAAGCCTGCCCTTGCCCCGCTCGCAGTCTGTGCGCAGCATTGTGCCTGTGTGCGTGGGCACGCGCAGGCCAGATGCCTTGCGCGCCGCAGGGCTTGCTCTGGCGCGGGTCATTCAGGAATTCGAGGCGGAAGGGCAGCGGGTGGGCATAATAGTCAGCTCTGACCTGAACCATTATCAGAGTCAGGAACTGACGCTGCACAAGGATGCCTTGGCCCTTGCGCAGGTGCTTGCCTGTGATCCCGACGGCCTGCTGACAGTGGTGGAGCGTGAGAGCATCACCATGTGCGGTGCGGGAGCCATGGCGCTGGCCCTGTTTACGGCGCACGCCATGGGCAGCCCCTGGGCCGAGCTGGCGCTGTACGACACCTCGGCGGCCGCGTCCGGCGATACCAGCCGGGTGGTCGGGTATGCGGGCCTGCGCTTCGGGCTGGCATAAGATTTTTTGTGCGCCTGCCGTGATGCTGCGCGGCTCTGGCAGTGCACCGCAGGCACGGCGGCGGCCCGGCCAAGGGCTTGCGTGATGGATCCGGCACGGCTCGGGGCCTGCATGTTTCTGCCGGAATAATTCTTTGCATGTTTGTAAAATCGCTCCCGCTTGCGGCATGTCGCAAGCGGGAGCGATTTTGTATTGCACAGCCTTTGATTTTTTCTTGACATCCGCTGTCCGAATATTATGCTCATTTGAGCAAAACAACGAGCGCGGTTTTTCCGCGCAAGGGAGCGGAACATGAAAATTGCCGTTTCAAGTGAAGGCCCGGGTCTGGACGCGCAGGTTGATCCCCGTTTTGGCCGCGCGGCGGGCTTTGTGGTTGTGGATATAGATGGCGGCCAGCCGGAATATGTGGACAACGGCGCGTCGCAGGTCATGGCCCAGGGGGCCGGCATTCAGACGGCGGAACGGCTTTCGGCCCTGGGGGTCAGAGCCGTGCTCAGCGGCTACGTCGGCCCCAAGGCTTTTACGGCGCTGCGCGCCGCCGGAATGGAAGTATATCAGGATATGGACGGCCGCAGCGTGGGCGAAGCCGTGCGTGCGTACACAGGTGGGGCGGTCAGTCCGGCCGACGCCCCCAACAGGTAGGACGGCATGCGTATAGTTTTTGCCAGCGGCAAGGGTGGCGCGGGAAAAACCACGGTTGCGGCCTCGCTGGCTGTGATCTGGCCCGACCCCTGCATGATGGTGGACGCGGATGTGGAAGCGCCCAATCTGCATCTTTTTCTGCGTCCGCAACTGGGCGCGCCTGAAAGCGTTTTTTTGCCCGTGCCGGAACTGAATCGTGAAAAGTGTACGGCCTGCGGGGCCTGTGGCGAAATGTGCGCCTATAAGGCCATCGCCATTCTCGGCGGCAAGCCGGTCATCTTTCCAGATATGTGCCACGGCTGCGGCGGCTGCTTTGCGGTATGTCCGGCCGGGGCGCTGGACGAAGGACGGCGCGAGCTTGGCTGCCTGCAGCATGGAGTATGGAACAGTGTTTCGGGCAGGGAAGATGTCCTGCTGATGGGCAGAAGCCGCGTGGGTGAGGCCATGTCGCCGCCACTCTTGCGGGCGCTTGAAAAGGCGCTGGACGCGAGGATGGGGGCGCGGCGGAATGCGCAGAATGACGCGCGGCTCAATGCAGGAGCCGTTGCGGAAACTTTGCCGGGCGTTCTGCCCGATGTTCTGCCAGATGCCCTGCCCGATGTTCTGATAGACGCGCCCCCCGGTGTGAGCTGCCCCGCCATGACAACGGCCCGTCTGGCTGATGCGGTGGTTCTGGTGGCCGAGCCGACCCCGTTCGGCATGTATGACTTCACCTTGGCCCATCGGGCATTCAGTCAGCTGCGCATGCCGCTGGCCGTGGTAATGAACCGCGTGGGCATGCCCGGAAACGAGTCCGGTGACGAAATTCTTGATCGCTACTGTGCAGAAAATGGCCTCCCCCTGCTGGCCAGGCTGCCTTTTGACCGTCAGGCTGCCGAAGGCTACGCCCGTGGGCAGTTGCCGCCTGTGGGGCAGAGCGCCGGTGCTGCCGCCTGGCGCCGACGTTTTGAAGCGCTCGGCAAAGATCTGCGCCGGTGGGCGGCCGCAGCGCAAGACCGCGAGACAGTGGCGCAGGCTTCCGGAACTTGCGGCGTGCCCGCTGCAAAGGGGGAAACGCCATGCGCGAAATAGTTGTCATCAGCGGCAAGGGTGGAACGGGAAAAACCACGGTGTGCGCAGCGCTGGCAGCTCTGGCTGCACGCGGTGGTGAAAGGCCCGTGGTGTGCGATCTGGATGTGGACGTGCCTGACCTGCACATCATCTTCAAGCCCCAGATATGCAGAGAGCAGGCTTTCATTTCCGGCAATACGGCCGTTATAGACCGGCAGGCCTGTACATTGTGCGGCCGTTGCATGGAGCTGTGCCGCTTTGGGGCAGTGCGCCAGAACGGAGATTCCTTTCATATCGACGCCCTTGACTGCGAAGGCTGTGGCGTGTGCCACAAGCTTTGCCCGGCCGGTGCTGTGAACTTTCCCCAGCGCCACTGTGGCACGTGGTATCTGAGCCGCACCCGCTTTGGCTCTTTTGTGCATGCCCAGCTTGATCCCGGTCAGGAAAATTCGGGTCGCCTTGTGAGTCTGCTCAAGCAGCAGGCGCGCGAAACGGCCCGGAGCGAAGGCAGCGACCTTGTGCTCTGCGACGGTTCGCCCGGTGTGGGCTGCCCCGTGATCAGCTCGCTTTCCGGCGCCAGTCTGGCCGTGGCCGTGGTTGAACCCACGCCGTCGGGGCGCCACGACTTTGACCGCGTGGCTGATCTGTGCAGGCATTTTCGCATACCTGTGGCCGTCATCATCAACAAGGCCGACCTTAATCCCGACGCTGCCGATGCTCTGGAGGCAGACGCCCGGAGCGCGGGCCATCTTGTGGCGGGGCGGCTGCCCTTCAGCCCCCTGGCGGTGCAGGCCATGACGCGCGGCGAGGCGCTGACCGAGCGGGATTCGCCCCTTGCCGATGAACTTGCCCGCATCTGGCGGCGCATTGCCGGGCCGACCGAGGCGCCCTCCCGGCGCAGCATATCAGATCGGCCTTGAAATGCTTCATGTTTCAGCGTTGCCGTTGCGCCGAAGAATGCGATTTTCGGCAGAATTCATGCCACATTGTGGCACTGCACGTTCGTGCAGAGGTAGAGCATTCATGCTTTTTCAAAGTCATGATGCTCTATAAAAAGCACCATTAAAACCCTGTAAAGGATGTAGTACAATGAGCAAGACAGTTCTGGCGATTCCTTCCGAACTTCCCGGCGGCATGGACGCGGCCATGGGCATGCATTTTGGGCACTGCGCCATCTACACGATGGTTGAAATTGAAAACGGAGCCGTGACAGGCCATTCCACGCTGGCTGCTGTGCCGCACCAGCAGGGGGGCTGCCTTGCGCCGGTGCAGTATCTTGCCGGTCATGGCGTAACGGCCCTGTTGGCGGGCGGCATGGGCATGCGCCCCCTTGCGGGCTTTAACCAGATGAATATCGAAGTGTTTTTTGCAGGAAACTGCGCCACCGTGGGGCAGGCTGTCGAAGCTTTTATTCAGGGCAAGCTCAACCGTTTCAATCTGGATCAGACCTGCGGCGGCTGCGAGCACTAGATACTGTCCAGAGCAATTTCACTTTAAAATTGCTCTGGCGGCTGCGCGAGCAGACGCCCGCCGCGAAGGCGTAAGCGCAATTTATTTGCGCGGTTAAACGCCGAAGCGAGCGTGTTTTAAACTTTGAGAATGTACATTTTCAAAGTTAATCTGCTCTAGAATATTTAACGGTTGAAATACGTTCATTGTTTTTATTGAGATGGCCTGCACGGCGGGCGGCAGAGGCGGCAGGCGGGGGATGTGACCTCCGGGGTTTCCTCCGCGCTGCCCCTGCCCACCGTGGCATCCAGTCCCTGGCTGTTGCGGAACTGCGCGTTGCAAAACTTGCGGGGATATCCTTGCCTGTGATGCGGTGAGCATCGGCGTTGCGCACCGGTAGCGTGTCTGGCTTTCGAGTCTGGCAATGGGCGTCAGGCGTTCGTTGTCAGCCCGTAGTTTCCCAGCAGCCTCGGCATGGGCCGGGGCTGCATCAGTAAGCAACGGCTGTTGACACAGCAGTCTTTGGGCTTGTTGTGGCAAACGTCCTGATCCGGTTTACCGCTCCGCATGCCAGCAAGCTGCGGCGGCGGCCCATGCGCGGAACCGGTTTACCCCTCCGGTTCCGCGCAATGTGTTTTGCCCGCGCCTTCCCTCCCTTGACGATACCCACACCATGTCCTACTTTCTTATGGAAGCGTTATCAGTAAAATAGTTTCAGCCCTGGAAAATGTAGACGTTTATGCCCAGACCCTGCCATTGCCGCCGTGTCAGCGCCCTTCCCAAGAACAGTTATTTTAAGCCCAAGGGTGTACCCCTGACCGATCTTGAAGAGACCATCCTGCCTTTGGACGGCCTTGAGGCCTTGCGTCTGGCCGACTACGAGGGGCTGAACATGGACGAGGCCGCAGCGCGGATGGGCGTTTCACGGCATACCTTCGGCAGGCTTTTGCGCCGGGCGCGGCGCTGTGTGGCCGAAGCCCTTGTGGATGGCCTTGCCCTGCGCATTGAAGGCGGCGTGTGCGCTGTGGATACCCCGGACGAGGAAACGGCAATTCCCGATTCCGCCGGTGTGCTTGTGGCCGTACCCTCGCAGGGGCAGGGGGGCCTTCTGTCCGCCCCGCACCCCCATTTCGGACGTTGCTCCGCCTACACGCTGGCCAGAGTTGAAAACGGCAAGGTCGGGCATGTGGTCGTGCGAACCAGTCTGGGACACATGCCGGGCGACTGCGCCGGTCCTGTACAGCTTTTATCCCGCCTGGGCGTAACGGCCCTGCTGGCGGGCGGCATGGGGCTGCGCCCGCTTCAGGCCATGCAGGCAGCGGGCATAGCGGTTTATCACAACGCTGGTCTGCCCAGCGTAGGCTCCTGTCTTGATGCTTTTGCCGCCGGCAAGCTGGCGGCTTTCGGCACAGAACACCTGTGCCAGGGCGGGTGCGCGCCGGAAGAATAATTTTCTACGCACGCATGGCCGGTTTTTCGGCCATCATACATCGAGTGCAGGGACGCCATGAGCAATACAGTGAAAACTGACGGCAAGGCCCCTGTAACCGCCATACCTTCCGAACATTCCCCCCTTGTGGCGGATCAGGGCAGGCAAACCCGCAACGCGGCCCAGACCAGACATAGAATATTGCTGGCAGCGCGTAGCCTTTTTGCCAATAATAACTACGAAAGCGTGGGTACACGAGAAATCGCGGCCAAGGCCGGCGTCAATGCCACGCTTATCAACAGATACTTCGGCTCCAAAAAGAAACTTTTTGTGGCCGTGGTGGAGTCACTGAATGAATTGATGCCTCCGAGAGGCGTAGAAGCCGATGTGGCTGATATGCTGGATCAGGCTGTGAACAGCATTGTGCATGAAGGGGAGCACGGCCCGTGGCTTGATGAGTTTCGAATAATTCTTTTCTCGGCACTCAATCAGGAAGTATCTGATATCATAATTGATTTTTTTGAAAAAAGACGCAAGGGCCTGGCACGGCGACTATCCGGGCCTGATGCTGCCGCCAGAGCGGATGCGGTTTTTTCCCTCCTCACCGGGGCCGCCATTGTGGTGAGCCTGCTGTGCAGCAAAAAGGAAAATGACCTCGATCAGAAAGAGTTTCGCAAACAGCTCGGTCGGGTGCTGGCTCCGCTGCTTGCAGCCGGGTAACAGGACAAGACAGCCAGAGGCGGCGCAGCCGGGATATCGTGTCCCGCCTGCGCCGCCTCTGGTTTTTCATGCGTGATGCCGCCGCACTGCCGGTACTTTGTGAAGCGCCGGGGCGTCTGCCGGGCGTCTTTAGAGCAGATTAACTTTGATAATATACATTCTCAAAGTTTGATGCACGCTCACTTCGGCGTTTAACCGCGCAAATAAATTGCGCTTACGCCTCCGTGGCGGGCGTCTGCTCCCGCATCCGCCAGAACAATTTCAAAGTGAAATTGCTCTAGATGTGCTTCACATCGGCCCGATCTTCAAGCAGCGGCCCGTCAAGCAGACTCATGGCGTCCAGCAGCAGCGCCCGGTAACTGCCCGTGCCGCCGCCCAGACCGCCCATTTCTCCGCCGCCAGCCATGATTTCAGCGGCCATTTCTCCGGCAACCCCCATGGCGCTGACAGCGCACAGGCACGCGTGGGGCGCTTCATGCGGCATGACGCCAAGGCAGCACCCCATAACCGCGGCCGACATGCAGCCGGACCCCGTAATGCGCGCCATGAGCGGATGCCCGTTGCGCACAGCCCAGGCCCCGCCGGGGTGCGCCACGATATCAATGGCTCCGCTGATGACCACCACGGCTCCCGTGTCGCTGCT
Source organism: uncultured bacterium (assembly GCA_905214305.1). Lineage (GTDB taxonomy): Bacteria > Desulfobacterota > Desulfovibrionia > Desulfovibrionales > Desulfovibrionaceae > Desulfovibrio. Next base: position 8,428 of record CAJMLK010000052.1, on the reverse strand, counting down.
CAGGCGACGGGCCGTGGCCGCAGCGCCTTCGAGGCCGGCTTCGGTCACAAGGGAGGCGTCTTCCGCGTCCACACCTCTGGCTTTTGCATTCTTGCCCGCCAGAAAGCCTATTTCCGAAGCATTGCCCTTGATGGCCGCAAAGCGGACTTCGTCCAGCAGGCGCTGGAGAGTGCTGTTGCGCAGAGCCGAAGCCCCGGCCCCCACAGGGTCGAGCACCACGGGCTTGCCCAGGCTGTTGGCGCGTCTGCCCGCTGCCAGCATTGATTCCACCGTGCGGCTGTTGAGCGTGCCGATATTGATGACAAGCGCCTGGGACAGGGCCACAATATCTTCCACTTCCGCCGCATCATCGGCCATGATGGGCGAACCGCCCGCCGCCAGCACCACGTTGGCGCAATCATTGACCGTGACGTAATTCGTTATGCAGTGCACCACCGGCCCATGCCGCCGCACTGTATCCAGAATATCCGCAAAGGCTGTCATTCTGCCTCCTTTCGGCAAGAACGGAAAAGCGCCGGAGGTCATCGGGCGCTTCTGGAGCAGTTTACGAATGAAACGAGTTACCTGCTCTGCAAGGATTTTCAGGCATGGCGCGCCCGGTCATGCACGTTTCATGGCCGCCGCTGCCGTCATGATCCGTCAGAGAATTTTCACCTTGAAATTGCCCTGACGACGGACCCGCAGGCAGCATGGCAGCATGCAATGCATTGCATTGCCCGGCATGGCCGGGTTGAGGCTGACCACCCGGCGCTGAAGCGTCAGGGCTTGATGTAGGCAAAGCCCTCGCGCTGCAGGCGCACTATTTCCACCAGACCAGCGGGCACAACGTCACAGCCGGGCCAGATGTCATCATGGCTTATGCCGTTGTCAGCCAGAGCATTGGCGCAAAGCAGAATGCGCAGGCCCTGATCCTGCAGGGGCGCGGCCACTGCGCGAGATTCTTCATTTTTGCGGGTAAAGTGATTGACGGCAGGGCCATTGGCAACCACCACAAGCTGAAAGCGTTGGCCGGGCAGCCCCTTGATATAATTGGCCGCATTTTTCAGCACCAGTTTCAGGATGGCAGGCTCATTGCTGTCGATATGCAGGCAGAGATCATAATTCATACATATTCTCCATACGTTGCCGCCAGGTGGAACCCGCGGCGGGTTCCGGCAGACGCCGGGCATGTCACAAGTAGTAGCAGGGGCGCGCCGCTTTGCCAAGCAATGGAACGTGCACTGGCCGCAGCCGTACGGTTTTGCTCGCAATACAGCCCTCGATACAGCCCTCGATACAGCCCTTGATACAGATAGATATTATGCGAATGTTTCTTGCTAAGGCCGCGCATAGGGCGTATATTGTCGCCATGTGTGTTGTACCCTCCAAAAAGCCCCTGAATTCCTTCCACTCCGAATGCACCGTGTTCTTTCGCATGCCCGATAATTCGGCGCACGGGATGTTACGCTGCCTGTTGCTGCTGCTTCTGGCATTATGCCTCGGGGGCTGCGGCCTTCTGAAGCCCAGGACCGATGACGCCATGTCCGGTCAGGCACAGGAGCAGGAAGCGCTTGAAGCCGCATGGCGCGGCGACCCCGTGCCCTATTCCCTGCGCATCAGGGTTGAGGGCGGCCCGTCTTCCCTTGAAGGCAAAATGAAAGGTGTAAGCCAGCTGGCGCAGCTCAGCAACGAACCGCCCGACAGCATGCTTGCTCTGGAACGCCGCGCCCGTGCCGATGTGGATACGGCCGTGCGCCTGCTGCATTCCCAGTGCTACTATGAAGGGTCTGCCTCTTTCAGCTTTGATGAAGAAGCCAAACCCCTGCGCGTCACGCTGACCCTTGTGGCAGGGCCGCGCTATACCCTCGGCCGGGCCGACGTAAGCTATGAGCCGGTTCCTGACATACCCGCCCCCTTCAAAAATCGGCAGCGCGAAGTAGGTTTTTGGGGGCTGCAAACAGAGCCTGTTCCCCCGCCATCCTTTCCCGCAGTGCTGCCCGGCGTTGACGTGGGCAAGCCCGTTGTGGCCGACACCCTGCTGAACGCGGTGGAGGCCCTGCCCGAAAAACTGCATACACAGGGCTATCCTCTGGCCGCTGTCATTCAGGCCCGCTACACGCTTGATGCCGAAAAGAAACAGGTCAATGCCGATATCAGCATAAATCCCGGCCCGCCAGCCCTTATGGGCAACGTGGACGTCACGGGCAACAAGGGCGTCAATGCAGCCTATCTGCAACGGCTGACCCCCTGGATTCCCGGCGATGAACCGTGGGATACGGAGCGTATGGACGACTACGCCAACCAGCTTCGCGGTCTCGGCCTTTTCCGCTCTGTTGAGGTGCGGCCCAAAGAAGAACTGCTGGCAGGCAAAGACGGCGCCGACAAAAACGGCGCGCTGCCCCGCAGCAAGGACGGACTGGCCGTTTTGCCCATCGAGGTGGCCGTGAGCGAACTGCCCTTCCGCTCAGTGGGCGGCAGCGCACGCTACGACACGGATACCGGGCTGGGCGTGGAAGGCTTTTGGGAACACCGCAACCTTTTCGGCAACGGCGAAAAACTGATGGTCAGCGCCCCCATCGCCACACAGGTGCAGGGCATCAAGGCCGCCTTTGAAAAACCGGCCTTTCTGGTGCGCGAGCAGCGCCTGCTGGCTTCAGGCTCGACCCTGCGCGAAGACACCGAGGCTTACAAAAGTACCTCGGCCAGCGCTTCGGCCGCTCTTGAGCGCCGCATTTCGCGTCTGTGGTGGGGCAGCCTCGGTGCTGGCGGCCAAAGCGGTTCCATCAAGGAAAATGGCAGGACAGAACAGTTTTACGGCTATGCCGGTCCCAGGGCCAGCGTGCGGCGCGACAGCCGCAACAATGTGCTCAACCCCACGCGCGGTTCGGAAATCACCCTCAAGGCCAACCCCAATTCGGGCTTTTACGGCGAAAGCTTTACGGTCATGGCCGGTTCTCTGGAGGCCAGCGGCTACTATGCCCCCTTCCGCAAGGAAGGACGCCCCGACGACAAGCTGGTGCTGGCGGGCCGGGTTGAGGCCGGGGCCATGTCCGGCGCGGCTCTGCGCAATATTCCCGGCAGCCTGCGGTATTATGCGGGCGGGGCCGGCTCTGTACGCGGCTACGCCTACCAGTCCATCGGGCCGGAAGATAAAAGCGGTGATCCCCTTGGCGGGCGCTCCTTTCAGGTCATCAACCTCGAAGCGCGCTACAAGATCACCGATGATGTGGGTCTGGTTCCCTTTCTTGACGGCGGCATGGTCTACCGTGACGAAGTTCCCCGCATAATCGGCGAGATGGACTGGGGCGCCGGTCTTGGCCTGCGCTACTATACGCCCATAGGCCCCCTGCGGCTGGACGTGGGCTTTCCCCTGCAACCCAGGGATGGCGACCCGCCACTTCAAATCTACGTGAGCATAGGGCAGTCTTTCTGATGACGACGTTTTCTTCCCATACCGGCCCGGATGGCACTGCTGTGACCGGTGCTGTTACAGATGCTGCGACAGAGGGGCCCATAACCCTCGGCCAGCCCGGCAAAGGTCCGAGGCGGCCCGGCGCATCCCGTTTTTCCCGCATATGGCGCATCTTGTGGCGCAGCATGGCTTTTCTGCTGCTGTTGCTGCTGTTTTTTCTCGCGGGCATTCTTTTGGCGCTGCGCAACGAAAATGTGCAGGCGTGGCTCAGGGACGAGGTCAACACCGTTCTTGCCGCTTCGGCGGAAACAAGCGGCCTGCATATACGCCTGACGCGCCTTTCCGGCTCACTGCCCTTCAGCATGCAGGTGGGGGTTGAACTGGCGGACGCCCACGGGCTGTGGCTTGAAGCACCCCTCAATACTTTTGCATGGGACTGGACTGCCTTGCCCGGAACCCTCCGCATCAGCGGGCTTGTCAGCCATAATCCCCGGCTGCTCCGTCTGCCGGATATGCCCGCCGATGCACCGGCCGAACCTTCCCCTCCCATGACGGAACACAGTCTGCGCACCGCACTGGGCGAAGCCGTGCAAGCCCTGAACACCCTGCCCGGCTGGCTGCCCGCCATACATCTGGAACGTCTGGCCATTGTGGACGCCGCTTTGCCGCAGTCACTGCTCGGCGCGGCTCTTCCGGCCGGTGGCGAAGAAAAAAAGGAACATGCCGGGCAGGAGGCCAGCGAAAACGCGCACACCTCCGGGCAGCATCAGGAGGCCAGCGCCTCCGCCGCCATTGCCGCAAGCGGCGGGCAGGGGCGAACGCCTGCGGTCCCGCAAAATGAAACCGCTGCCCGGAACGGACAGACAGACACAGGGCACGGCGATGCAGGCCATACAGGCTCTGCCCAGACAGGCTCGGGCCAGACAGACTCGGGCCAGACAGGCTCGGGCCAGACAGGCTCTGACAAGGCAGCTACTGGCCCAGCAAGTACAGGCCCGACAAGTACACAGACAGAAAATGCACAGGGCGCTGTCCCTGCCCATACCTCCGCCGCTGCCGCGCCTCTTTCCGACGATGCATTCTTCAGGGCAGATGTTGAAGCGGGCCTCAAGGCAGGCAGCAAGGGCGGCAGCCTCAGCATGGTGCTGACTGCCTCCGGCCAGAGCCATGCGCCCCTGCTTGTGGCCGACACCCCTTGCGGCGGTCTTGAAGTGCGCGTGAAAGCAGACTTTGCCCCGCGTGAAGACACGTCCGGCAAAACTGCTGTCCAGACCCTTCTTGTGACCAGCAGCCTGGAGGCTGCGGTTCAGCCCGTGGCTTCCGCGGCCATGCCGGATGAAGACAGGCACAGAGCAGAAGAAACCCCTCAAGCGGCCGCGGCCCCCGGTCAGCACGCTACGGCGGGCCAAACCGATTCCCCCGGTTCCACCGGTTCCGCCAAACCGGACAATTCGGCGAACACGGCGAACACGACCACGTCGGCGAAGCCGCAGGCTCCGTCCGGTTCGCAAGACACACCCAGACCCTCCGAGCCTCTTGCCACGCTGCTGGCTCATGGTGCGCGCCTGTCTCTGGCCCTTGAGGCTCAGGCTCTGGTCGTTCCCGGCGCGCCCGGCAACATGGCCGCCACAGCCCGCGCCGGGCTGACAAGATTTGACCTCAAGGCCGGCCCGCTTAGCGGAACCGGGCATATCACATGGCACAGCCCGGATACGTCCGCAGCCGCGTCCGCAGCCGCAGCCGCAACCCGCCCCCCGGCAACAGCGCGCATGAACGCGCAAGACATCTCCTGGCTTTACGGCCCTCTGGCGGCAAACCTGCGCCTGAGCGTCGCACCGCTGGAAAACCCCGCCCCGCGCGCCACCCCCTCCGGGGAGGAGTCCAATCCTCTGGACATGCTGGCCGCACCGGGCGTTGTCAGCCTCACGGCTGAAGGCCCGCTGGAAGCCCCCATCCTGAACCTCCGTCTCGAGTGCGCTGATCTGCGCATGGGCGACCACAGGCTGGAAAAGGCCGTGGCAAGCCTTGTGGCAAGTCCCCTCAACTGGCGACAGGCCCTGCTTCTGTCGGAAGACGGCAACATCGGCGCCGCTGCGCCCGCCGGGCAAGACTCTGCATCAGATGCAGGAAAAGACGCCGCGCCCGCCACGGCTCAGGCCGGTTCCCCGCAAGGCGGACAGGAAGCCGCGCCGCAGCTGGTGCTCCAGCTGGACGTGAGCGGACAGTGGGACAACCGCCCCCTGAGCCTTGCCGGACAAATTTTTGCGGGCCGTAAAGAAGATGGAATCCTTCAGGCGGGCCTGCGCAAACTGCGCCTTGATGCCCTTGGAGTGGAGGCCGCCGGACAGGTAGCCGCAGTGCTGCCCCCCGGCAGCATGCCCGGCTGCGATGGCAGACTGGACGTGCGTGTCACCGATTGGGCCGCCCTTTCAGGCCTTGTACCGGGTGCGCAGCTGGATGGAGACGCTTCGCTGAGCCTTGAGCTGCGCGCCGAGCGCACCACAGTGCCTGCCGCTTCGGAAGCCACTGCCGCAACGGGCGCAGCTGATGGCACAGCGCCGGAAAAATCCACACCGCCAAAACCGGCACAAGGCAACAGTCTCCCCCCTGCTCCGGGCAGCAATGGCGCCAGTTCCGCGCAGGCTGACGCCACGCGGGCGACAGCCGCCAACGCCTCCCCGGCAGTGCGCTTCAACCAGCAGGTCCTGCTGCGCTGGAATGTGCCGCGCCTCAGCTACAAGGCCGGAACTGCCGCTCCCCTGACCCTGCAAAACCTTTCGGGCGAGGCCACCCTGCGTGACCTTTTCGGCGCTGCCAATCTGTCCGCCCGGCTTGACCTCGCGGCCCTGCGTCAGGGTGATCTCTCTCTCGGCACAAAAGTTCGGGCCAACGGTTCGCTTCACGGCCCGCTGGACGCCAGTGTGGAAACAGCGGGCAGCGTGGCGGCCCGCGTCAACGCGCGCTGGCAGCCGGGCCTTGTGCAGCTGCAACGGCTTGAGGCAACGCTGACCGGGCATGATCTTGGCTTCAGAGCAAGTCCCGGGGCAAATCTGCGCTATGGCGACAGCGGCATGGCTTTGAGCGGTCTGGACATGCGCCTTATCCCCGGCGGCAGACTGCGCGTCAATGCCGCTCTGGGGCAGGACAGGCTGGATGCCCGGCTTGATCTGGATGCCCTTGCGCTCACGCCCTGGAAAAAGCTCGTCCCCGCCCTGCCGGAAGGCACGGTGGAGGCCCGCGCGCGTCTGACGGGCAGCCCTGCCCGTCCGGGCGGCGACTTTCAGTTTGGCGTCCGCCAGCTCCGGGTTCCCGGCAGCCCCCTCAAGCCACTGAATGTGGGTCTTTCCGGGCGTATCGAAGGGGCAAGCCTTGTGGCGCGGCTGGCCGTGGACAAGGAAAGCATTCAGGCGCTTGGCGGCACGGAAGCGCGCCTTGAAGCGCGCGTGCCCCTTGCCTTCAGCAAGGACGGCCTGCCGCAACCCGACATGCACGGCCCCCTTCGCGGGCAGGTTCGCTGGAAAGGGGCCGCCGGGCCGCTCTGGTCCCTGCTGCCGCTGGCTGACCAGCGCTTTGCGGGCAACGTGAGCATGTCCGTAGACCTCGGCGGCACGCTGTCCGCCCCCTCGGCCAGAGGTTCTGTCCTCATTGACAGGGGCAAGTATGAAAACCTGCTTCAGGGTGTGCTGCTGACCAACATCAACCTGCGCCTCAACCTTGAGGAAGGCCGTGGCAAAGGGGCAAGCGCCCTGCCCGGCGTGGCGCGGCTTGAGCTGGACGCCGCCGGCGGCCTTGGCGGCAAGCTGCGGGTGGCCGGATACGGCAGCCTTGACGGCAGCAGGCTGGACATCAAGACCACCATCGACCATCTGCGCCCCCTGAGTCGCCGCGACATACGCATTGAGCTTTCGGGCGATGTGGGCGTAACGGGCAGCGCCACCGCCCCCAAAGTGGACGGGCTGATCACCGTCAATCAGGGGCTTGTGCAATTGAACAAGCTGGCTGTGGGCGGCAGCGTCACCACCCTGCCCATCAGCGAAAACCCCGCTCCCGGCACGGCGCAAAGCGTTTCCACCGCTGGAACCGCAAGCGGCAAGCCCGAAGCAAAGGGCAGCCTGAACCTGCGTATCGTCATTCCCGGCCGTTTTCTGGTGGAAGGGCATGGCCTCAGCAGTGAATGGAAAGCCGATCTGCTGGTCTCGGGCACACCCGAAGACCCGCAGATCACGGGGCAGATCATGGCCGTCAAGGGCAGCTTTGATTTTCTGACCAAGATATTCAAGCTTTCACGCGGCACGATAACCTTTGCGGGCGGCTCTTTGAGCAACCCCCTGCTGGACCTCAAGCTTGCCAATGAAACGCCCAATCTTACGTCCTATGTGAGCATTACGGGAACCGTGCGCAAGATGAAGCTTTCGCTCAGCAGTGAACCGGAATTGCCCCGTGACGAAATACTCGCCCAGATTCTTTTCGGCAAAAGCACCAACGAACTTGGGCGGCTGGAAAACCTGCGTCTGGCCGGAGCCGTGGCGCAACTGGCCGGTTTTGGCTCGGGCGGCGGCGGAATTTTTGACGTTACGCGCAATGTTCTGGGCGTTGACGTATTGCGCCTGAGCTCTACACCAACCAGCGGATCTGGCGACCCGTCCGACGATGAGGGCATGGGTGCAGGCACTGCTGTGGAAATGGGAAAATACATTACAGAGATTATTTATGTGGGTGTGCAGCAAGGCATGAAGCAAGGCAGCACGGCTTTCATCATTCAGCTTGAGCTGACGCCGCGCACCAGCCTTGAACTGCGCTCGGAGCAGCAGAGCACCTGGGGTGGCATACGCTGGAAATATAACTATTAGAGCAAGTTCAAAGTGTTTCGCGGCAAGGATTCCTGTGGAATCCTTGCCGCGTTTGCATCCAATCTACGGATAGACCGCTTTCTAGAGCAGATTAACTCTGAAATGCTTCACATTTCAAAGTGTTCATTCAGTCGAAAAATGCGATTTTCGGCTGAATCCACGCCACATTGTGGCGCGCTGCACTTTC
>CAJMLK010000051.1 GCA_905214305.1 uncultured bacterium | reverse complement strand
CCGCCGTTCCTGCGGGCGGCCTTGCTGCCCCGGTATACAAAAGAGGTTGGTATGAGTCCTGCCGCAATGGCATATGTCCAGCTTGGAGCGGCCATTCTGGTCGAGGTGGGGGCCACGGCCTGCCTCAAACATTCTGAGGGCATGAGCCGCCTCTTGCCCACCCTTGCATCCCTGCTTGGCTACGGCATATCATTCTATCTGCTTTCCAAGGTGCTCAATGTGGTGCCTATGGGCATATCATACGGCATCTGGAGCGGTATCGGCATCGTACTGGTTTCGCTTCTGGGTTTGCTGGTTTTTGGGCAGAAGCTTGACCTTGCCGCCTGCCTCGGCCTCGGGCTGATTGTGCTTGGCGTGCTTGTCATACATTTTTTTTCAGGCTCCATGCCTCACTAAAACGGACTTACTGATGCCGCCAGCTGGCTAACGGCTTGTTTTTTTGTCAGGCTTTGGTATAAAAATATATTTTTTGTCCGCGTGTTCCGCCGGGGTTGCCTATTGACAGGCCCTTGCGTACACGCTATGTCCTGTCGTTCAAAAAGCTCATTTTTGAGCGCAATATCCCATATGGAGGGAAATAATGCCCACGATTAACCAGCTTATCCGCATCGAGCGGAAGGCCGTGGTGAAGCGCAAGAAGACCCCCGCCCTGCAGGCTTGCCCGCAGCGCCGTGGCGTTTGCACCCGCGTTTACACCACCACCCCGAAAAAGCCTAACTCGGCTCTGCGTAAGGTCGCCCGTGTGCGCCTGACCAACGGCATTGAAGTGACGGCCTACATCCCCGGCGAAGGCCACAACCTTCAGGAACACTCTGTGGTCATCATCCGCGGCGGCCGTGTAAAAGACTTGCCCGGCGTCCGTTACCACATCGTGCGCGGCACTCTGGATACCTCCGGTGTGGCCGACCGTCGCAAGAGCCGTTCCAAGTACGGCGCCAAGCGTCCTAAATAGCCTGCTTTATCTTGTACGGCGTGCGCCATGCGGCGCGCCTGGCCGCCCGTTGTTTCGAGCGCCGGTGCGTTGCGGGGTTGGTGACGCCGAAAACCCGCATGAAGGAGAAACCCCATGCCCCGTAAAGGTCCTGTTCCCAAAAGGGAAGTGCTGCCCGATCCGATTTATTCCAGCCGTCTCATCACCAAGTTTGTGAACCGGCTTATGTTTGACGGCAAAAAGGGCGCCGCTGAAAAGATTTTTTACAGCTCGTTGGAACACCTGGCCGAAAAGACCGGTGAAGAACCCATGCGTGCCTTTGAAAAGGCCCTGGACAACGTGAAGCCCCACATGGAAGTCAAGGCCCGCCGCGTGGGCGGCGCCACCTATCAGGTTCCTATGGAAGTGCGCCCTGAGCGCCAGGTCTCGCTGTCTATCCGCTGGCTCATCAACTACGCCCGTTCCCGTGGCGAAAAAGGCATGACCGCGAAACTTTCCGCCGAACTGCTGGATGCTTTCAACGGGCGCGGTGGCGCGGTGAAAAAACGCGAAGACACCCACCGCATGGCTGATGCCAACAAGGCATTCTCTCATTACCGCTGGTAAGAGGCCGTCCCGATTTTCTCATGAATATATTCCGACGCCGCATCCGTAAGGAAGCGGCGTCGGTTTTGCACCACACCACACCGCATCCGCAGTATGGAGGATAACCCCGTGTCCCGCACCGTTCCTGTAGACAAACAGCGCAATATCGGCATCATGGCCCATATTGACGCCGGAAAAACCACCACCACCGAGCGCATTCTTTTCTATACCGGCGTGAGCCATAAAATTGGCGAAACGCACGAAGGCCAGGCCACCATGGACTGGATGGAGCAGGAACAGGAGCGTGGCATCACCATTACCTCCGCTGCCACCACCTGCTTCTGGAAAGACTGCCGTATCAACATCATCGACACCCCCGGCCACGTTGACTTCACCATTGAAGTGGAACGTTCGCTGCGCGTGCTTGACGGCGCCATCTGCGTTTTTGACGCTGTGGCCGGTGTTGAGCCCCAGTCTGAAACCGTGTGGCGTCAGGCCGACCATTACGGCGTGCCCCGCATCTGCTTTGTGAACAAGATGGACCGCATCGGCGCCAACTTCTTCCGCTGCGTGGGCATGATTCATGACCGCCTGGGCGCCAAGGCTGTGCCGCTGGAACTGCCCATCGGCGCTGAAGACAAGTTTGAAGGCGTGGTGGATCTCGTGCGCGGCAAGGCCATCCGCTTTGACAAGCTCAGCAAGGGCCAGGAATTTCTGGTTGAAGATGTGCCTGCAGAAATGAAGGACCTCTTTGACGAAAAGCGGCACGAACTGCTTGAAGCCGTGGCCGAAGAAGACGAAGTGCTGCTTGAAAAGTACCTGAGCGGCGAAGAGCTTACGGAAGAGGAAATTGTTTCCTGCATCCGCAAGGCCACCATTGCCCGCACCATCGTGCCCGTCATGTGCGGCTCGGCTTTCCGCAACATGGGCGTGCAGCCCCTGCTGGACGCCGTGGTGGACTACCTGCCTTCGCCCGTGGACATTCCGCCCATGCCCGGCCATGTGCCCGGCAAGGAAGATGAAATCGTCGAGTGCCACTGCAACGACAAGGAACCCCTGGCCGGTCTGCTGTTCAAGCTGTTCTCCGACCCCTTCATCGGGCATCTTTCGTTCTTCCGCATCTACTCGGGCTTTCTTGAGTCCGGAACCACGGTGTACAACTCCAATACCGGCAAGCGTGAGCGCATCGGCCGCATCCTCAAGATGCACGCCAACAAGCGCGAAGACGTGAAATGGGCCGGCGCTGGCGACATCGTGGCTCTCGTGGGCCTCAAGAACGCCTCCACCGGCGACACCCTGTGCGACGAAAAGCGCCCGGTGATTCTGGAATCGCTGAATATCCCCGAGCCGGTCATTGAAGTGGCCATCGAGCCCAAGACCAAGGCTGACCGCGACGCCCTTTCCGCCGCGCTCAACAAGCTCGCCAAGGAAGACCCCTCTTTCCGCGTCAAGGGCGACGAAGAAACCAACCAGACGCTTATTGCCGGTATGGGCGAGCTGCATCTGGAAATCATCGTTGACCGCCTGACCCGTGAATTCAACGTGAACGCCAACGTGGGCAAGCCCCAGGTGGCCTATCGCGAAACCATTTCCAAGCCTGCCAAGTCCGACCTCAAGCACGCCAAGCAGTCTGGCGGTCGCGGCCAGTACGGCCACGTTGTGATCGAGATCGAACCCAACCCGGGCAACGGCTACGAGTTCGTCAACTCCATCACCGGCGGCGTCATTCCCAAGGAATACATCTCCCCGGTGGACAAGGGTATCAATGATGCCCTGAAGTCCGGTGTGATGGCGGGCTTCCCCGTGGTGGACGTGAAGGTCAATCTGGTCTTCGGCTCCTACCACGAAGTGGACTCTTCGGAACAGGCGTTCTACGTGGCTGGCTCCATGGCTATCAAGGACGCCATGCAGAAGGCCACCCCCGTGCTGCTGGAACCCATCATGGACGTGGAAGTGGTGACGCCCGAAGAATACCTCGGTGACGTCATGGGCGACCTCAACGGCCGCCGTGGCCGCGTGCAGAGCATGGAAGCCCGCGCCGGCGGCGCACAGAGCGTGCGCGCTCAGGTTCCGCTGTCCGCCATGTTCGGCTATGCCACTGACCTGCGCTCGCGCACTCAGGGCCGCGCCACCTTCACCATGCAGTTTGACCATTACGAAAAAGTGCCCCAGGCCATTTCTGAAGAAATTCAGAAAAGCAGGACATAGGCATCATGTGGGCGGGCGTTCCTTGGGGCGCCCGCCCTTGTCCTTCGCGTCGCGGGCAGGCTGCTGCCGCCAGTGCAGCGAAGGCCGGGGAAGGATATCCGGCGCAACAGGTGCGGGGTCCTTCCTTTTGTTTTTTGCGCTCCGTGGCATGCGTTTTTAGAGCAGTTAACGAATGAAATGAGTTGACTGCTCTGCAAGGATTTTCTTGAAAATCCTTGCCACGAAATGCGGAAGGCAGGCTTTTGCCTGCCGTAAGCGAGCATTTCAAGTGTTAAATGTTCTAGAGCGTGTGCGGCTTTTTCAACGTACCATGCTCACGCCGGATTTCGGCGCAGACGTCCGGCACGGATGCGGACGGCACACTTTGAGGAGAATATCCATGCAGAATGATTTGCCCAAAGGATTCAGGGCCGGAGCCGCGGCGGCCAACTTCAAGAAAGCCGGTCGCGACGATCTGGGGCTTATTGTTTCCGACACGCCCGCCGTGCTGGCCGGCATGTTTACGCAAAATCTTTTCAAGGCCGCGCCTGTGCTGGTTTGTCAGGAAATTCTGGCCCGGGGTCGTGCGGTTCGTGCCGTGCTCGCCAATGCGGGTCAGGCCAATGCCTGCACCGGCGATGAAGGGCTTTCCAACTGCCGGGCCACTCAGGCCATGATTGCGGGCCTTACCGGGATTGATCAGGACGAGATTTTGCCTCTTTCCACAGGCGTGGTGGGGGCGCATCTCAAGATGGATCTTTGGCTTGATGCTGTTCCCGCGCTGGTGCAGAGCCTTGGCAGCCGTGACGCCGAGGGCTTTACCCGCTCATTCATGACCACCGATGCTTTTCCCAAATTTGCCATGCGGGAAGTGGCACTTTCCGGCGGGAGTGTGCGCCTGACAGTGATGGCCAAAGGCGCGGGCATGATCTGTCCCAACATGGCGACCATGCTCTGTGTGGCCCTTACTGACGCCAGGGTGGCCGCAGAACCCTGGCAGGCCATGTTTGGCCGCGCCGTGAACAAGACCTTTAACCGGGTGAGCGTTGACGGCGATACGTCCACAAACGACACCATTCTCGGGCTTGCCAACGGTGCTTCAGGCGTGACCGCGGAGGGACCGGAAGATATGGCCCTGCTTGAGGAGGCGCTGACAGCCATTCTGGGGCAGGTCTCCCATATGCTGGTCAAGGACGGTGAAGGGGCGCGCAAGGTTATCCACATCACGGTCAGCGGAGCGAAAAACGACGCCGACGCAGAGCGGGTGGCCCGCAGCGTAGGGCATTCACAGCTGGTCAAAACCGCCATGTACGGCGGCGACGCCAACTGGGGCCGTATTGTGACGGCCGTGGGCTACAGCGGGGCCAGCTTTGATCCGGCGGCAGTAAGCATGAAGCTTTGCGGCATTGAAAGATTCCGCAAGGGCTGCCCGGTCAACGAAGATCAGGAAGCCGCGCTTGCCGAACTGCTCAAGGGTGAGGACGTGCAGGTGGACATTGACCTTGGCGGCGGTTCAGGTTCGTACACGTTCAAGGCTTCGGACCTTGGGCATGAATATGTGACGGAAAACGCCGATTACCGCTCATGAAGGGCGCCTCGCAGCGGCGGTATTGCGTAATCCGCAGGGATTGAGAGAGAAAAGGCCTGTCCTTCTGGATGGGGCGGCTTTGCGCTACACAGGCTGGGGTGGGAAAGAGCTTGTCCCTTGAGATAGGTTTTTTGTCGCCCTGCGGGCGCGAGGGCTTTTTTTGTTTGTTATTCTGGCCGCCTGCGCGGCGTGCGGCAAGGCGGGGCCGGTTATGGGGCTGCGCCCCCTTCTCGGCCCCCCTTGCATCCCCCCCGAAGCACCCCCGCCGGGCTTTCCATATTCCATCAACCCTCAGGGCCACATCCGCACTCACTCCGGGCAATCCTGCCGGGCCTTCCTGCTTCCGTAATTTCGCGAGGTCTGCGCGGCCTCTGCTGCGGGAGCTTCCCTCACTTCGTTCGGGTGATCTCCCTGCGCGCCGCGCAATGCCATCGTTTGCTTTCTCCCTGTATGAAAAAGTCAGGGCTGTGAGAACTCCACAAACAGAGCAGTTTCACTTTGAAATTGCTCTGACGGCTGCGCGAGCAGACGTTAGCTACGGAGGCGTAAGCACAGTTTATCTGCGCGGTTAAACGCCGAAGTGAGCGTGGCTTTAACTTTGCGAATGTACATTCTCAAAGTTAATCTGCTCTGGCAGACTTGTCCGCGGGGCAGTAGTATTTCCTCTTGGAGGGTAACGCACTATTATTTTTGCGTTCCCTGCGCTGCGGCATCCTCGCGGGGGACGAGGCAGGGTGAGCGTCCGGTCAGGCGCAGGATTATCTGCACCAGCAGCACTGGTACAAGAATAAGGGCGCAGCTCAGGTGGCAGAGTTTGATTGTCGCATAGGTTTCGCCAAAAAAGGCTATGTCCGGCAGGTTGTGCAGCACGAGAGTCAGGCCGCTGAGAATAAGAGCGCCGATCAGCAGCGCCCGCAGGCAGCCGCCCACGGTGAGACGCAGATACCTTCTGCCCTCCCACCCCCAGATGATGACGGCATAGGTGCTGAGCATAAGAAGGGCCGCCGCCGCATAGTAATGCCACAGGGAGGCCCGGTTGTCCCAGCCCACCAGCCCGAAGCGTACGGCAAACGGCAAGTGTGACAAGCCGGAAACGACCGCGGTCATAAGGCTTGCCGACCATAGCACACGAAACAGGGCGGGGAAAAGCTTCCGGCGCCGGTGTTGCTGGTGGATCATGGCTTGTGCTCCTTTCGCCGGTCGCGCCACAGGCGCAATGAAGCAAGGGCTGCTCCGGCCAGAGGGGCCGCCAGCACAAGATCAAGCAGGCTGTTTTCTTTTTCCATGCTGGCTCTGGCAGGGCGCAGACTGGGCTGCCCGATGTCTACCTGTCCCTGCTGCAACATGGCGGCTTCAATGTCTCTGAAAGGTATGGCGGAGACGTAGATGGTGTTGGTTCCACCGTTTTCCGTAAGCCCAAAAAGCTCACCCCGGCGCAGACGTGCCATTTCTTTGGCTCGAACCACCATTTCGCTGCGGGGGCCGATGCTCTGCGCACCGGACGGGCAGGCAGCCACGCAAACGGGCGTCTGCCCTTCCTCCAGCAGGCTGCGACAGTAATCGCACTTGAATACAAGGCCGTAGCCGATATAGCGGGGCGCGATCCTGAGATAAGGCCCCACGCCCGACTGGCGCTGCGGGATGCCCCAGGGGCAGGCCCTCGGACAGGGCCCGTCGCCCAGACATATGGATTCGTCAATGTAGGCAGCTCCTTGCGGGCTTTGGCGCGCGGCGCCTGACGGGCACAGGCTCACACACTGGGGGTTGAGGCAGTGCAGACAGCGCCGCGGCATAAATACCTTATGGCCCTCGCGATGCCCCGACAGGGTGCAGGACTGGATGTACAGCCAGTTGTAGGGAGTCAGTCGGCTTGTGACGTCCTGACGCTCAGACCAGTCAATGATTGGCTTCCAGGAGGGAACCGGGCGGGGGATGGGTTTCTGTGGAATGGGCAGCCCGGCCAGATTGCGATCCCGGCAGGCGGTTACGCATGCGCCGCAACCGGTGCAGCGGTCAACATCGATGATGGTGCAGCAGTCCATAGCGTCTGTAGACAGACGCAGGGCCATGCCCTGAGCGGGTTGAATGCCTGTCAGGCCAAGCCCGGCGGCTCCGGCTGCGGATGTCAGCCCTTTAAGCAGGGTTCTGCGTTCTGGTAAAAAGTCCTTTGCCATGCTGTCCCTTGAAAGGTCTTTGCCATGCCTGTGCATGGATTCTGTACACATGGTACGCGGAGCAGGAGGTTCGCGTCAACGCGATGCTGAAGATGCCGTGGAACGGCAGTGGGAGTCGGTCGGGATGCGCGGTCTGCCGTGCCCGGTACGCACCTGATGGTGCGCCGGGGGCGTGGATGGTCTGACAGTGTGGAACGTTTGAGGCTCGCGGTGCTGCCGTGTGTTGAGGCTTACGCGCGTGTACCGCCGGTATCGCGTGCGCGTGTCAACAGGTAACCATTGCGGGACGGTTTTGTAAACCCGTTGGCGCTGTTCCTGTACGCGTGGGTCTGAATGCCTTGCGCCTGTCCACCTGTATTTGGCGCCTCCGGGCTGCAGAGCTGCGTTTGCGCTGCGCAATGCGCGGATCAGGCCGTCTTTTTTTCAAAGGGCGGCGGTGGCCGCCAGCGCCAGAAAAGGGCAAGCAGGGGAACAAGGCCCACAAGCTCGGCCACTTCGCGCGGGGCCATTTTGCCCGCAATCTGCCACAGGGCCAGACTTGCGATGATGGCAGCCAGCATAAGCAGCCACTGCCCGAGGCTCATGGGGCGGGCTGTCCATTGGAAAAAGCCCACCGTCAGAATGGCGACCCACACCTTGGTGATGGTCAGCGACAGGGCCGCGCCCTCAAGGGGCATGCCCGGAATGAGCGTGAAGCAGCAGATGATGTTGAGCACAAGGCCGCTGGCGTAGAAGGCCAGCAGCAGGCGATGGCGGCGCATGCCTATCATGGCGTAGGCGGCCAGATTATGCAAAAAGGCTGTAGCAAGGCACGGGGTAAGCAGTTGCTGGGCACGGACGGCGCTTTCATAGCTTTGCCCGTAGATAAAGGGCAAAAAGCGGTCGCTTTCCACACAGATAAGAAAAATTATGGGCAGGGCCGCCGCCCAGAGCGTCCGTGCCGTCTGCCCCGCCAACTGGCTGAAGGCCGCCCTGTCCTGTTGCCAGTGCCGCGCCAGCAACGGAAATATGACCTTGCCGAGCAGGGCGCTGGAAACCAGAACAGACAGTCCTTCAATGGTTTCCCAGGCAACTCCGTAGCCGCCCACGTCCGCATTGCCACCATACTGCTTGAGAAAGATGACGTTGATCTTGTTATAGAACATGGCGCAGGCGGCCATGCAGGTAAAAATAAGGCCGTGTTTCATCTGGCGTGCGAGGTCGAGCATGCCGGATTTGCCAACACCGGTCAGGGGATTGCGCCCCAGCGCCGCCAGGGCGAAAATGATGCAGAGGACGGATTCGATGGGCTTGTACAGCGCGATGACAATGGGCGGCGCGCCCATGACCACGCAGGTGATACCAAAGCCGATGCCGATAAGGGCTGAGGGAACCCGGATGCGCATTTCCACATCCTGTCGGCCGCGCGCCTGACACAGGGCAAAAAAAGAGTCGCTGACGCCGTCAAGCCCAAGGCCTGCGGCAATGCAGAGCACAATGAGGCGCAGTTCCGGGCTGTAGTTCTGCCAGCCGGTTACCAGCCATGTGGCGGCAAGGGCCAGAACCAGCACCACAAGCTTGAGCCATGTGACTTCGCCAAGCAGCGCTCTCGGGCGCCCCTCGCGCCGGGCAAATGTGGATAGCAGAAAGTCGTTAAGCCCCACATCGGCAATGGTTTTAACCAGATAGCCAAATGTGAGGGCCAACACGATCTGGCCCATAATGTCCGGGCTGCGGCGGGCCAGCAAGATGGTAAAGGCCGTCCATGCCAGGTCGCGCGTCCATTGCGCGCCCAGAATATAGCCGAGCCTGCGGGGGATGCTCTTGAGCTTCATGCCTGGGCTTTACCTGCCGCCCCCGAAACGCACAACGGCCTTGAAGCCGGGCTTGAGTTCCAGATCCGGGTTGGGAACCGTAATCTCCACCGTGTAATAAGACGGATTTGAGACACTCATGTCATTGGAAACCCAGGAAATCTCGTTAACCTTGCCGGGGAATATCTTGTTGCCCAGCGAGGGGATTTCCACGTCTACCCTGTCACCAGCCGCTATGCCGCTGATTTCGGCCTCGTACACGGGAACCTGAATCAGCACGGGGTCAAGCTGTCCAACCCTGATGGGCATGCTGCCGGCAGGAAGCAGAGAACCGGGATTGAGGGTGGAATCGAGCGAAAGCACATAGCCTTTGATGGGGGAGGTCAGGGTGAGGGTTTCAGGCAGAATTTCGCCTTCCCTGATCTCTTGCCCAAAGTAGCTGCTCAGTTCCTTAAGACGGATGGAAAAGCTGTTTTCAGCTTTTTTGATTGTAGTAGTGGTAAGTTCGATGCGGCGCTGCAGGGAGGTCACGTCTTCTTCAAGGCGCCCCGAAGCCTGACGGGAGCCAAGGCCCGATGCGGCAAGCTGGCGCGCCTTGTTGCGCTGGGCAATGGTTTCAGCCAGCTTGCGTTCAAGGTCAAGAACCTGCCCCTTGAGACTTTCTGTGCCGGCCCCCTGCATGACCTCGCGCTGCAAGGTACGCTCGGCGTCTTCGTGCAGGTGGTAGCGCATAAGCGGGGCGTCTTCTTCCACGGCTTCGCCGGGTTTGACAAGCACGGCGTCCACAACACCGTTAAAGGGCATGGGGATGGCCCGCATAACCGTTGTCACCACTTTGCCGGTCAGAATGGTCACGCCGCTTTTGCCGCCATCGGCAGCTGTGGCGAAGGCGGCGAATGCCAGGCTGACCAGCAGGGCCAGCGTGACGGCCAGACCCCGCGCAACGGGGAGATGCATACGGGCAAGGGCTTGCATTACAGTACCTCTTTGGCGGGCAGGCCGAGGAAATGTTCCTGAAGCGCCGTGGAAAGATACATCCATTCAAGCTGGGCCAGTTCGCAGGTCAGCTCGGCGCGGATAAGGGCCACCTGGGCCTGCACCATTGCTTCCTTTCTGTCGGCCACGGCGGGCAGTTCCGCAATGCCTTCATTGAAAGAGATGTGGGCTTCCTTGTATTGCATGGCCGCCGTGTCAAAGCGCGTACGTGCGAGCTTGAGCTCGGTTTCGGCCAGAGCCACGTTCTGTTCGGCCTGCAGCCAGCGGTTGGAATAGTCGGTGCGTTTGCGGGCCATCTCGTGGAACGCCTGCGCCTTCTGCATGCGGGCTGTCTGCACGCCGCGATAACGGCGGCCCCAGTCCAGCAGGGGAAAGCTGAAGTTCAGGTGCAGGAAGGTATCTTCGCTGCCGCTGGCGGGCTGATACTGGCCGGACGGCGGGCTGTTGTTGAGGCCGATGCTCATGTCGGGAATATACTGTGCCCAGGCAACCATGATGTTGTAGTCGCCCAGCTTGATCTGGCCGCGCAGCAGCAGATCGTCTTCGGTGGTTGTCCAGCGGTCGTCCCACTTGAGCTTGCGCCCGTTGAAACCGCGCAGGATTTCTTCGGCGCTGGAGGTGTCCACATCCAGACGCTGCTGGGGGTCCACGCCCGCGAGGATCTTGAGCTGGGTAAGCTGCATGGTTTCTTTCATCTTGGTCTGCTCCAGCATAAGCTCAAGCTCGCGCTGGTGCTGCATTGCCAGATTGAGGGAAACCCCCTGGCGGCCGTCAACGGCTTCCACCTGCTGCCAGTAGGCAATCAGTTCCTTGCCGATGGGCAGAAGTTCTTTCTGAACCTTGACGATTTTTTTCTGTGCCTGCAATTGCAGATACGCCTGACCGATCTTGTAGATGGCTTCGCCCACGGCCTTGCGGTGTGTGGAAATGGCAAGGTTGACCATTGCCTTCTGCACCTGATGCTCAAAATAGCTGGCAACAGGGTTGGGGAAGGCCGCGTAGAAACCCACGGTAAACTTGGTACGCCCGTAGTCGCCGGGAGTATCCTTGTGGTTCATGTTATACTGCGTGAGGTTATTGGTAACCTGCAAGGTCATGCGCGGTTCAGGCAGATATTTCCACACGGCATCGGTAAGGGCAACACGCTTGATTTCAAGATCAACCGCGCTGTTCACCAGAAGCGGCGACTGCTGGATGGTAAGAAAGACGCAGTCTTCAAAGGTGAAGACCTTGGAAGGATCATACAGATTGGGAACCGCGGCCTCGAGCTTGCTCTTGTTTTCCACCGGCACGCCGGGGGCTTCTTCCAGCCAGTGTCTGGCGGGCAGTTCCGGCGATTTCAGCCCCGCCTTGTTGGAGGCGCAGGCAGAGAAAAACAGGGTCAGCACAAGCAGCAGCGGAAGAAACGTCCGCGCTGGAAGGAATGTACGTGCGTTATGCGGCATCTGGCACCCTTTACAGGCTCGCGCCCGGCGCGTTGGGATGGTCACGGTTGTTGCGGCGGGAAGGCGCCAAGGCGCGAGGGTTCGTGGTCCCGCCGGTCAAATTCCAGATGGTGAAGAGTAAGGAAGATGCGTCCGCGCTCATCGACGGCCTGGCCGTCAAAGCGCAACAGTCGGGGATCTGACCAGGAGCGGCGCAGCACCACGTGCCACGGACCTTTGCCCCTTTCGGCCCCGAATCGGATAAAACCGGCCGCGTGCAACCGCCAGCAGCGCACCGCACGGGCCACCGCTGTCATGTCCGCTCCGCTGTTTTCAGCTTCCTGTGCTATGGACAGCCAGGCAGCCTGCACCATTCCCTCCACCACATGCAGGACGTCAGCATAGCCTTTATTGCCCTCGGGGGCAATGGCCGCATGCGGCGGATTCAAGCGCGCCGCATACCTGTGTCCCGGTAAAACCAGAAAATCTCGTAACATGCGCCAGGGCGCGCCAAGGCCAACGGCTTCATAAAAAACTTCTGCGCTCAGCGCGGGGGCCGCAGCATCGTGGTCTCTTCCGGTTGCGCCGGTTTCGTGCGGCCACAGGGGCGGAACTTGCCCGCTGCCTGCTGCCAGCAGGGTCATGCCACCGGCAACGGGGGTGTACCTGTCAAGATGCCTGCCGTTGGCCGTTATGTCGCGCACGGCCAGTTCGCCCCGACACATGCGCGTCATGACGCCGTCCTGCATGAGCCAGGGTTCGGCCTCCGTGGTCAGGCGGCATTCGCGCGTGATGCCGGGCGGCAAAAGCGGCGGCTCGTGAAAGCGCAGATCTGAAAATCCGGTGACGGTAAGCCAGGGCAGCCACAGGCTCGAGGCTTCCAGCAGGGCCGCAAGGGCACGGCCTGTGGGCAGCCACGGCGTGTCTTCGCCAAGGGCATTGCCCGGCTGGCCGCCGTGCAGTGCCAGATCCGTATCCGCAAAGCGCGAATAGTGGCAGGCGCCCTGAAACAGCGTGGCTGTGCCGCAATAGGGCGGGTGCGGATCAGGGAACACAAGAGGATAGACGCGGGGACGTTCGGCCAGAGCAATCCCTGTGCCGGTACCCGAACGCTGGTGTTCAATGCCTGAGCGCGCACGCTCGGGCCGGTGACCGGGGCCGTCGCTGGACTGCAGGACGGCGTGCCGCGCCCAAAAGACATGTCCTGCTGCGCCGCGCAGCAGTTCGCGGGCCAGCAGATCGCCCCATTCGTTGAGTCCGGCGCGCAGGCTGCGTTCAAGCAGGCGCACGGAACGCACGGCGACGCCAGCTTCCTGTCCCATGCCGTCAAGGCATTTTTCCAGCGGGCCGTCGCAATACATGTTTTCCGGAGCAGGCACGAGCAGGCTGCACAGGCAGGCATAACGCAGGCCATGCCCCGCGGTGGAGCGCATGGCGGCTTCAAGTATCTCGGGCATGCGCGCGGCGGTAAAAGCCGTATCGGACCGGGCCGGGCCGCAGGGGGCAGCGCCTGACTGCGCAAGGGCGGCCGGCGCAAAGACGAGACCGTCCACGCGGCCTTCGCGGTGGGCCAGAGCATCAAGGGCCATGCGGGTTTCTTCGGCCAGAGCCAGAGCTTCCGTGGCGCTTTGCGGCGTGCGCACGCGCAGGTCAAGCGGCACAAGGCGCGAACCGGCGCGGGCCAGCGGAGCGCAGATATCAAGCTGCTCCCTTGGGACGGCCAGCACGCAGCCCAGAGGCGCGAGCCCGCTCATGAGTGCGGGCAACAGGTCCGGTTCAAAAAAGATCAGGGCCAGCACATCACCCTTGCGTATGGGCAGTCCCTGTCCGCAGGGGTCCAGCGGCAGTTGGGCGAGACCGTTTTTCGTCTGGCGTGCCGCATCATCGGCCTGCGCCTGCTCTTCCGTCTCATGGCGCGGCAGGGGCGCAAAACGGCACAGGGGCGCGCAGGCGCAGTCCAGAGCTGCCCGGCGGGCGGGGCTGGCATCGGGGCTGGCCTGATCGTGGCGGTCACTGGCAGATGACTGGCCGCCCAGAATGCGGGCCAGATCGCCGATGGTGGACACCTTGAGCAGATCTTCAAAATTGACGATAATATCGAGGGCTTTTTCCACTTCCTGAATGATCAGGGGAAAGCGGCTGGAGCGCAGGGCCAGATCGTAACGCAGGTCCATGTCAGGGCGCAGCTCTTCCACGGTTTTTCCGCTGGCGCGGGCCAGCACGTCCATGACCACGCGCAGGGCTGCGGCGGCGGAAACGGAAGTGGTGGCTGCTGCTGCCTCCTCCATGTCCGAAGAGGACATGGGCTGCTTTTCAGGCGGTTGCGCATGTTCCCGGTGCGGCGTGGCTTGCTCAATAGGGCAGGCGGCGTCCGCGCTGCCGAGCGGAACAAGCCCGCAATGGGGCAGCGGCGTGCGCGCTGCAGCAGCCGCGTCCTTGCCGTCACGCATGTAGCTGAAGCGGGCACGGATGGAGCTTTCGCGCAGATGGCCGAGAGCGTAGAGTCTGGCGCACGTCTGGCGCATGCCTTCAACTTCCTTGCCCTTGCGCCCGGCGGAGAGGCAGAGCGCGCGAGATTCGTTGTCGCGAACAAGGCTGCAAAGGGTGTCCTGCGGGCCCAGTTCCAGAAAGTGGCGGATGCCGTGCCTTTCCCGCATGGTATGAACGCACTCGGTCCAACGGACGGAATTTTCATCCAGATCGGCCATGTGGCGGCAGATGGAGGGCTGGTCGTCAGGGTAAAGCTCGGCCGTGATGCAGCTCAGCATGGGGGTGCGCGGAGCGTGCATTTCAAGAGCGTTGAGGCGGCGCAGCGAAAGATCGCGCAGCACGCGCATGCTCGGATGGTGGAAGGCCAGACTCACGTTGAGCACAATGGCGGGGATGCGGCGTTTACGCAGGCTCTTGCGGGCCTCCTGCAGGGCCTCGCGCGGGCCGCTGATGATGAACTGCTGGGGGGTGTTGTAGTTGGATACATACAGCGACGGCCAGACAGAGCGGATTTCTTCCACGACCTCCGCATTGGCGTGTACGGCCATCATGCCTGTCTCGCGCGTGGCGGCGGCTTCCAGCTCGGCCATGTGCACGGCGCGCGTGTCCAGAATATACCAGGCCACCTCGGGCGAATAGATGCCGCTGAGGCAGAGGGCGACAAGTTCGCCCAGACTGTGGCCGCAAAAGAGCGAAGGGCGAAGGCCCAGAGAGGAAAGCACACTCCACTGCGCAAATTCGAGCATGAAGCAGTAGGGCGATTGCCAGCGGGTGAGGCTGATCTTTTCCACATCCCTTTCGTCCATAAGGCCAAGCACGTCCCAGTCCGCCACGGCGGCGATGCGGTCCATGGCCGCGCGCGCCGCAGGGAAATTGTCGTACAGCTCGCGTCCCATGCCCGGCCAGACCGAGCCAAGCCCGCAGCACATGGCGGCCAGAGGCGGCGGCGTTTCGGCAGGGGCGATCCACAGGCCGCGCGGCTCAAGAGCCGCCAGAGCGGCAGCGTCGGGATTGTGCGGCAGGGCCAGCAGCTCCTGACGCCACAGGGGATTGACCGCGCCTATGCGCCACAGTGTGCCGTCCTGGGGAAGCTCCGCATAGCGCACCCCGTCAAGAATGATTTCTTCGGGCGCGGTGTAGGCGTCAGTGACGCCCGTTGCGGGCTGCCGGCATAGCGCGGGGGCTGTGCCGGGCCGGTTTTCTGCCTGTTCGGGAGTGTCGCGGGGCGGGCTTTTGCGGCATTTGAGCATGTCGCAGCACGGCGGTGTCAGCTCGGGCAGGCGCAGTAGCAGAGGCTGGCAGTGCAGATGGCCTTCGTCGTCAACTGTGAAGTCCAGCAGAAGAACGGTCGGTATGCGCCCTGCCTGGGGCTGCAAGGACAGATCGCCCCCCATGAGGCTTTTGGGCTGTGCTTCGGGCGTGTGGCTGGCCCCGGCTTCCGTCGGGCTGCTTTCCTGTTGCGGCATGTGGCGCAACAGGTCTTCCGCGTTCTGCACAAGGCCGGGCGAGAAGGGTTCGCATTGCAGCCTGACCGGGCCCATGCGCCAGAGATTTTGCAGTCCCTCAAGGGTCAGAGCCAGAGGCTGGGCCACCGAGGCGGGCGTTTTCTGCTCGTCCCAGCAAAGCCAGAGCATGACGGGACCGGGATTTTCCACATGGGTCAGCCAGTCAAGGCATCGCCGGGCCAGAGTCTGGGCGCAGACCTGACCTGCGGGGACGCTTTGCTCCGCCACGCCTGAATCTTCCAGAACGGGACATGAGAACGTGACGCAAGGAAGCGACGCAACGAGGAGACCGCCGGGAAGAACGGAACTTTGGGCTGTACGGTTTTTACCGTATTGAGGAGCAGGGTCTTGCTGCATAAAATTTAAAGCCTGTGGAGCGCGGTTGGTCAAAAAGGGCCGAACCGTGATCTCAGATCGGCTAAGGGCATCATGTTAGGGTATATCGGGGTGCTTGTCCAGAAGTCCGGCGCTAAATATGCGGCGGAAAAGCCTGCCCCGGAGAGGGCACAACGCTCTGAAGGCTTGCAGGCTGCCGCTTTTGCGGTCTGGTGTGTATTTGCGATTCGGCACTTGCCATAGTTTCGCGCTTTGGCTATACTGAATCCTTACAAAGTTGCGCTTCGTGCCCGGCGGTTCGCTGCAGGGTGTGGACAGGCGCGTTTTTTGGACAAATCAAGAGGACAAGGCATGAAGAAAGACCATTCCTGTCAGGCCGGAAAAGAGGCGGCATCAACGGCCGCTTCCGCTACTGAAAGCTCCGCCGGCGGTTTCAGCCGCATGCGTTCCAAGCTCGCCTTTGACCGGCTTGTGGAGATGGGAGCCAAGATGGGGATGGAGAATCCTCTTTTTCTTTGCCACGAGCGCGCGGCCAAGGCCACCACGCTCATTGACGGCAAGGAGTATCTGAACTTTTCCACCTACGATTATCTGGACATCAACGCCCATCCGGAAATAACCGAGGTCGTCGCCGAAGCCGCCGCCGTGTACGGAACTTCCGCCGGAGCCAGCCGCCTTGTGGGTGGCGAGCGCCCGCCCCACCGTGCTCTGGAGCGCGCCTTTGCCGATCTGTACGGCGTGGAAGACAGCATCGTGTACGTGAGCGGCCATGCCACCAACGTATCCACTCTGGGCTTTCTGCTCGGCCATCGCGACGCCATTTTTCATGACGGTCTGGCCCACAACTCGCTGATCCAGGGGGCACGTCTGTCCCACGCGGCGCGCTACTCCTACAATCACAACGATTGTGATGCCCTTGAAGAAATCCTCAAGGCCAAGCGCGCCGAGCACAAGCGGGCCATTATCGTCACTGAAGGCCTGTTCAGCATGGACGGCAATATCCCCGATCTGCCCCGCATCATCCAGCTGAAAAAGCAGTATGACTGCATGCTGCTGGTGGACGAGGCCCACTCGCTGGGCGTGCTGGGCGCTACCGGGCGCGGCGCTCACGAGCACTTCGGCATTGATGCCAATGAAGTGGATATGTGGATGAGCACGCTCTCCAAGTCCATGTGCGGCTGCGGCGGCTTTATCGCCGGACGGCATGAACTGGTGGAATTTCTCAAGTACGGCTCGCCGGGCTTTGTGTTCAGCGTGGGCATGCCCCCGGTTATTGCCGTGGCCTGCCAAAAGGCGCTGGATATCATGCTGCGTGAGCCGGAACGGGTGCACAAGCTGCAGAGAATATCCAAGTTTTTTGTGGAATATGCCTCGAGCATCGGCCTTGATACAGGCGCGGCGCAGGGCTATGCCATTGTGCCTGTCATGGTGGGCGACCCCATGGTGGCGGGCTTTTTGTCCAACGCCCTGTTCAAGCGTGGCGTCTACGTCATGCCCATCACCTTCCCCGCAGTCAAGGAAGGTACGGACAGGCTGCGTTTCTTCCTTTCGGCCGCCCATACGGAAGAGCATATCCGCAAGGCGCTTGATGCCGTCAAGGAAGAGATTCCCAAGGCGCAGGCCATTGTTGAAAAATACAAGCGCGAACACGCCGAAGAATCCCTGGGCGAATAAAAACTGCACTCCGGCCGGGCCTTATGGCCCGGCTCTTGTTTGATGTGGAGACCGACATGGCTTTTACCAGCGGCGATGCCGCAGAAGCGGGAGCGGAACACCACGGGCTGTCAAGGCCCCCGGTTATCGCCTATGTGCTTCTGTGGTTCCCCTTGTCCTCGGAGACCTTTATTTTTCGCGAGGTTGTGCAGCTCAGGCAGCGGGGCCTGCCGGTCTTTGCCTACAGCATGTACGGCGAAAACCTGAATGGCTGCAGCGAGGAAATGTGCGGCTATGACGGCCCGGTACGGCGCATGGGCTTCAGGGCCGCGGGCAGGGTTCTGTCGGCCTTCGGGCGCGCCCTGCGGCAGCGGCCGGGCAAGGTGTGGCAGCTTATGCGCGAAGGTCTTTTCCGGCGCATGCGCAATCTTGAAGCCGTGGCCGAGAACATCTGGTGCTTTCTGGCGGGCTTTTTGCTGGCCGAGCAGTGCCAAAAGGACGGCGTACAGCTTATCCATGCGGCCTGGGCCAATGGCCCTGCCACGGCTGCCTGGGTGGCCTCGCGCATGTCCGGCATTCCTTTTGCCTTTACGGGCCGCGCCGGGGATATCTATCCCGAGGACGGCCTGCTGCGCGAAAAATCGCGTGACGCGCTCTTTATCCGCACCAATAACCGCACCAACGTGCAGTGGCTGCGCAGCTTTTGTCCGCCCGAAGGCGTGGACAAGGTGCATGCCATCTATAACAGCCTCACGTTTCGCCCGCGCGGGCAGTGCGCCATGCCCATGCAGCCCCCGTGCCGCCTGCTGGCAGTGGGACGTTTTGCCCGTACCAAGGGTTTTCCCGAACTGCTCACGGCCATGGCCCGCCTGCGACGTGAAAACGTGCCGGTGACCCTGACTCTGGTCGGTGACGGAAACTGGCGGCGCAAGCTGACAAAAATGCGCGATTCACTTGGCCTCACCGCCTTTGTGGACATGCCGGGCTTTATTCCCCACGATAAAATCTGCGACTTCATGCTTGATCACGACATGCTCATCATGCCCAGCGTGGTGCACACCAACGGTGACCGGGACGGCATCCCCAATGTGATCATGGAAGCCCTTTCGCACCGCATGCCGGTTATTGCCACGGACGTGTGCGGCATTTCCGAGGTGATCCTTGACGGTGAAACCGGCCTGCTGGTGCAGCAGCGCGATCCGCGTGCGCTGGCCAACGCCGTGCGCCGCATGCTCTCGGACAGGCAGGCCGCTCTGAACATGGCCGAAGCGGGCCGCGCGCTGGTGGAAAAGCTTTTTGATCCCGCCCGCAACATAACGGCCGTATACGACCTGTACGTGACGGAATGCGCCCGCGCAGCCCGCACGCAAGGCAGCGGGCACGGGGCGGACGGCCGGGATTTTGCCGCAGGCGGCATGGCGGAAGAGGGCGCATGAGCCGCCCCGACCTTTACCTTGCCGTCAGTCTGGACGTGGAGGAAGAGGGGCTGTTCGGCGGGCAGTATGCCCGCAGGGGATGCTCCACCACCAATACGGCATGCCTGACGCGTCTTGCCCCCCTGTGTGAGCGAGGGGTGCGCCCCACGCTGTTCTGCGCGCACAGTGTTCTGGCCGATGCGGCTTCCCGCCGTGATCTTGCCGCTGTTCGCGACAGGCACGGGGCGGAGATCGGCGCGCACCTGCATCACTGGAACACGCCGCCACTGACCCTTGACGGGCCGGAGGCCGATGCCGCCCTTGGCGACAGCGCGCCGCGTGTGCCTGCGGCCGCAGTTCCAGACCCTCTCATGGCCGCCAAGCTTGCCGGGCTCATGGCTGCCGGGCGGGATTTTCAGTCAGCGCCGCTCACATCCTTTCGCATGGGCCGCTGGGACCTGCACCGTAACCACTGGCCCTTGCTGGCCGAAGCGGGTATTCTTGTGGATGCCTCGGTGCGCCCATTGCATTGCGGGGCCACTCCGCTGGCCGGGCCTGATCACTTTGGCGCGCCGCGCAATCCCTACTGGATATCCACGCCGAAAGGCCG
>CAJMLK010000050.1 GCA_905214305.1 uncultured bacterium | reverse complement strand
TATCAGGAATGGAAAAGGAAGCAGCAAAATGAGGCATAGCAATTCCGGCAGGAAATTCTCGCGTACCCCTGCGCACCGTAAGGCCATGTTGCACAATCTCGCCAAGGCGCTGCTGATCCACGGCAAAATCCGCACCACGGAAATCAAGGCCAAGGAGCTTCGCCGGGTTGTGGAGCCTCTGATTACCCTTGCCAAGCGCAATGACCTGCACGCTCGCCGTCAGGCTTACCGTGTGCTTAACGATCATGCCCTGGTCAAGCGTCTTTTTGACGAGATCGGTCCTGTCTTCGCCGGTGTGCCCGGCGGCTACACCCGTATTCTCAAAATGGCAATGCCCCGCAAGGGTGACAACGCGCCCATGGCTATTATCGAGCTGACCCGCAGCAGCGAAGCCGCTGCCGCCGAAGCCCCCAAAGCCGCCAAGGCCGCTTCCGCCAAGGAAGCCAAGCCCGCTGCTGAAGAAGCTGCGGCAAAACCCAAGCGTACCCGCAAACCCAAGGCCGACGAAGCTGACGCTGAAGCCGCCAAGGAAGAAAACTAGGCCGTCAGGCGTAGAATCTTCACGGGTTTATGGCTATAGATATGAAAAGGGCGCTACGGCGCCCTTTTTTATGCTTTTATACGTGAATGCTCCGGGATGAACCCTCAACCCAGTGCAAAGTCGCCCTGCATTGCTCCGGTCCCCGCTTGAGTCTGCGGCGGGCGCCTGCCCGCACATCCACCGGAGCAGCTTCAACGTGCAATTGCTCCAAAAATGTGTGCCCGAGGGGTGGCAGGTTCAGTGCGGCATCGGCCGAAAGCTGCTTCAGCAGGCCGACAATTCCCGCTCAATTTTTTTGGGGTCGGCGGCCAGCCCTTGCCGGATGCTCCTGGCAAAAGCGTCGGGGTAGATTTCTTCAGCGCCTGTGCTGATACCCTCAAGAATTTCCTGCGCAACAGAGTCAGTGCTTGCCTTGGGCATCTCAAGGCCCGCTGTCATGCGGGTATCCACAGGGCCTGGATATACGCCGATAACCGCTGTTTTCTGTGTTGCGAGTGCCCCGCGCAAGCCCTGGGTAAGCGAGTGCAGGGCGGCTTTTGACGCGCAGTATGTGCCGATGGAGGGCATGTTTACGAGACCGATGACAGAGACGATGTTGACAATGCCGCCTCCTCCATTCCTGCGCAGAACCGGCGCAAATGCCGAGCACATGGCCAGTGTGCCGAAATAGTTGACCTCCATCTCGGCCCGCGCCGTCTCAGGTGAGCCGAGCAAACCGTTGCCCCCCATACCTGCATTATTCACAAGAAGCGTGATGTCTCCGCACGCGGCGACGGTTTTTTCAATCTCGGCGGGATTGGTAATATCAAGCTGCACGATCTGGATGTTTTTGTTGCCGCGCAGTGATTCCAACGAGGCTTCACTGCGCGCGCAGGCATATACTTTTCTGGCTCCGGCAGCCAGAAAGGCATTGACCAGCGCCCTGCCGATACCACCGTTAGCTCCTGTTACAAGAATAGTCTGTTCATTGATATTCATTATATTTTCTCCGTGCACAGCCTCATGCTGACTGTATTTTTACTGCGAACGGTCCGCAGGCTCACCGCAGATAATGTGACATTGCGAAACAACAGGCAGTGTCGTAGACAAATACGACCTTGTAAAAGTGCATTCTAAAGGTTTAGATGACATGCGATTCGGTGCGTGCACCGCGCAAGGGCATAGCGTGCACCTTTGCTGCGGGCGATTGTTCCGGCAGCCGCCTGAGCATTTTCAAGGGAAATGGCTCCAGCCTGTTTTGCCTTCCATTACATAAGATGTATGGGGCTTGCCGGAATGTGTCAAATCGTCACGGTGCATGGTTTTCTTGGGCCGGCAACCGCGCGGTGACAAAAGCGGTTTTTAATGCGCCAAGTTGTTCGAGGGTTTTGACCTTTGTGCGGGAAGAGCGCATACTGCATCAGCAAATTTACGCAAGGAGACGCGCATGAAGCTTCTGGAAAAAGCCCGCGCTGCCGGCTGAGCCGCAAAACTTGCTCCAGGGGCCCTGGAGCGACTTTTGAACGGGCTGCCGCTTGGCGCCCGGCCGGATCTTGAAGCCCGCGTGCTGGCGGGCCGCGCCCGCAATGAAGACGCGGTGGTGCTCACCGTGCCGCCCGGTCATGCCATTGTGCAGACCGTGGATATTCTTGCGCCCATTGTCAACGATGGTTTCAACTTTGGCCGCATAGCTGCCGCCAATGCGCTTTCGGACGTATACGCCATGGGCGGCGAGCCGTGGAGCGCCATGAACGTGGCTTTTTTTCCGCAGTCCCTGGCCGAGGACGACCCGGACGGCATTCTTGCAAGCATCCTGCGTGGCGGGCTTGAGGCCATGAACGAGGCAGGCGCCGTGCTGGCCGGGGGCCATACGGTACAGGACGAAGAGCTGAAATACGGTCTTGCCGTCACAGGCATTATCGATCCGCAACACATGGCGCGCAATGACGGGCTGCGGCCGGGGCAAAAACTTCTGCTGACCAAACCGCTGGGAACAGGCGTGCTGGCCACCGGGGTCAAGGCCGGGTGGGACGGCGCGGACGAGAGCGAGGCCGAGCTTATACGCTGGTGCTCGCGCCTCAACAGGGTTGGCGGCGAGGTCATTCGTGCGCTCAGGCTCACAGCGGCCACGGACATCACCGGTTTTGGCCTGGGAGGACATGCGCTGGAGATGGCTCTGGCATCCGGCGTGTGTGTGGTTTTTGACGCCGAAGCCCTGCCGCTTATGCCCCGTGCGCTGGAGTACGCGCGCGATGGCCTTATTCCGGCGGGCAGCCACCTCAACCGCAAGCACTGCGCGTGCGCTTCGCAGGTGGAGAAGGGCGTGGATGAAGCTCTGGAAAGTCTGGCCTTTGACGCCCAGACCTCCGGGGGGCTGCTGCTGGCCGTGCCGCCCGATCAGGTGGAAGAAGCCTGCACCCTGCTGCGCGCTGGCGGTGACCTTGCCTGCCTTGTGGGCGAAGTTGCCGAGCCTCGGCCGGACGGCAGGGCGCTGGTATTGCGCTGATTTTCGGACAGCAGATATCTGCACTGAGATTTTGTACTGTTGCCCGGATGCGGGAAGCTGCATTTTTTTTGCGCTCCCGGTGTGCCGCAAGCGGAGCGGCCCAGGGGCTTTATTGCTGTTTTTTCATGCCTCCGGCTTGCCATGAGGCACGGAAGCATTATCTTAGGAAAGTTGCGTCTCCGTCATGGTTTCCACATGCGCTGCCGTCCGGTTTTTACAGCCGGTATGGCCGGTCGCCGCTTGCGGGGCGAGAGCAAGTGTGCTATGGAAACACGCTTTGCGAGAGTGGCGGAATTGGTAGACGCACTGGACTTAGAATCCAGCACCGTAGGTATGGGGGTTCAAGTCCCCCCTCTCGCACCATCACGCCCACCCAGAAAAGGAGTCCCTCGTGGAATATAGCGCTGAAGACATTTCGCCGGTCAGAAAAAAAGTCGTCATCACCACGGATCCCCAGGAAGTGGAAGCTTCCATCATGGGCACGATCGCCCTGTACAAGACTTCCGTACAGGTTGACGGTTTCCGCAAGGGCAAGGTTCCGGCCTCGGTCATCGAGCAGCGCTTCCGCGACAAGATTTATGAAGAAGCCCGTCAGGACCTCATCAACGTGCATATCAATGACGTGATGCAGAAGCTTGACGTCATGCCGCTGGCCGGTCTTGATGTGGACACGCCCGACGCTTTCGAGCGCGGCAAGGGCTTTGCCTAC
Organism: uncultured bacterium; assembly: GCA_905214305.1. Lineage (GTDB taxonomy): Bacteria > Desulfobacterota > Desulfovibrionia > Desulfovibrionales > Desulfovibrionaceae > Desulfovibrio. The sequence goes on along the minus strand of CAJMLK010000050.1, from coordinate 15,959 downwards.
ACCATCGAATTTGAAGTGCTGCCCACGTTTGAACTGCCCCCCTACGAAGGTATGGATGTGGAGCAGGAAAAAGTTGTGGTGGACGAAAAAGAAGTGCAGGAAGTGCTTGACCGCATCCTGCGCGACCGCGCCCAGCTTGTGCCTGTTGAAGGCAAAGGCCCGGCCGTGGACGGCCAGATTGCCACCGTTGACTTTGCCGCTTTTGAAAACGGCGAGCCTGTGGAAGGCGTCAAGGCTGAATCCTTTGACCTGGCCCTGGGCGAGCGTCAGGCTCTGGAAGACTTTGAGGCTCTGGTCAAGACCATTGCTTACGGTGAAGAAGGCGAGGGCGAAATTCACTTCCCCGAAGATTTCATTGCCAAGGATCTGGCCGGCAAGACCGTGACCATGAAGGTCAAGGTGCACGCTATCAAGGAACGCAAGCTGCCCGCGCTTGATGATGATCTGGCGAAGAGCCTTGGTCTTGAAAGCGTTGAAAAGCTGAAAGAAGCCATCACCAAGAGCTACACTGAAAGCCGCACCGGCCTGAACAGGAGCGCGGCCCAGAAGAATCTGCTGGACGGCCTGCTCAAGATGGCCCAGTTCGAGCTGCCCCCGAGTCTGGTGGAAACCCAGATGAACACGCTGCTGGCCGACATGGCCGGTCGCCTGGAACGTCAGGGCCGCAGCCTTGAAAGCCTTGGCAAAAGCATGGAAGAACTGCGCAAGGACATGCAGCCCCAGGCTGACGAACTGGCCCGCGCTCAGGTGCTTCTGCTTTCTGTCGCCAAAAAAGAAGGTCTGGACGTTACCGACCACGAAGTCACCACACAGATTTACCAGCTTGCCATGCGCACCGGCGAAGACTTCAAGTCCCTGCGCGAACAGTATGAGCGTTCGGGCATGATCTTTGTGCTGCGCGACCGCATGCTGGCTGACAAGGCCATGGATCTCATTTACGCCAAGGCCAATGTCAAGGAAGTGGAGCCGAAGGCTCCCGAAACCGGAGCAGAGGCAGATGCCGCGCCGGGCGCATCCGCCAGCGCTCAGGAAAGCAAGTAATAATCAGGGAAGGCGGCCCAGAGGCCGCCTTTTGCTTTTTTTTCGCGGCGCGATGCCGCATATATCGCCCCATCCGGGGCCATGTCAGTGAGGCTTTCATGTCGCTCATACCTATGGTTATTGAAACCACCGGCCGTTCTGAACGCGCCTACGATATTTATTCGCGCCTGCTCAAGGACCGCATCGTTCTGCTGGGTTCCGAGGTCAACGACACCGTGGCCTCGCTGATCTGCGCCCAGCTGCTTTTTCTTGAATCGCAGGACCCGGAAAAGGAAATTTCTCTCTATATCAACTCGCCTGGCGGCTCTGTTACCGCTGGTCTTGCCATCTATGACACCCTGCGCTTCATTTCCGCGCCGGTTTCCACGGTGTGCATGGGGCGTGCTGCCAGCATGGGCGCTTTTTTGCTGGCCGCGGGCAAGCCCGGGCTGCGTTATGCTCTGCCCAACAGCCAGATCATGATTCACCAGCCTTCGGCCGGGTATCAGGGGCAGGCCACTGATATAGAAATCCACGCCAAAGAGGTGCTGCGCCTCAAAGAGCGCCTTAACCGCATACTTGCCGAAAATACCGGTCGTCCTTACAAGGATATTGTCAAGGCCACCGAACGCGATAACTTTTTGACTCCTGAAGAAGCCAAAGACCTGGGCATCATCGACCGCGTACTGGTTTCGCGCCAGGACATGGCTCAGGAAAAGAGCGAATAATCATGGCTAAGAATGACAAGAACAAGGTCAGCGAGCCTTTGAGCTGCTCCTTCTGCGGGCGCAGCGAACTGGAGGTACGCAACCTCATCGTGCAGGATGGCGCGAGCATTTGCGACAAGTGCGTCAAGGCATGCAATGACATCATCGTGCGCGACCAGATGGAAGTTGCCGAAGACACCGGGCCGCTGCTTTCGCCGCAGGAAATCAAGGACAGGCTTGACCAGTACGTTATAGGACAGCACGAAGCCAAGAAAATTCTTTCTGTGGCCGTGCACAACCACTACAAGCGCGTGTTCTATGCCGAAGCCCTTGGCGACGACGTGGAACTGGAAAAAAGCAATATTCTGCTGGTGGGGCCTTCGGGCAGCGGCAAAACGCTGCTGGCGAAAACCCTGGCCCGCGTGCTGCGCGTGCCCTTTGCCATAGCAGACGCCACCACCCTGACCGAGGCGGGCTATGTGGGCGAGGATGTGGAAAACATTCTGGTTCAGCTGCTGCAAAACGCCGATTACGACCTTGAGGCCGCCAGCAAGGGCATCATCTATGTGGACGAAATCGACAAGATTTCCCGCAAGGGCGATGGCCCCTCCATTACGCGCGACGTGTCCGGCGAAGGCGTGCAGCAGGCCCTGCTGAAAATCATTGAAGGAACCGAGGCCAACATCCCCCCCAAGGGCGGGCGCAAGCACCCGCAGCAGGAGTTCATCCGCATGGATACGCGGAATATCCTGTTTATCGTGGGCGGAGCCTTTGTGGGGCTGGACAAGATTGTGGAATCGCGCATGAGCGGCGGAGCCATGGGTTTTGGGGCCAAGGTCCGTGCCAGCAAGGAAATGCCCCTGGGCGAACTGCTGGACAGGATACACCCTCAGGATCTGGTCAGGTTTGGCCTTATCCCCGAGTTTGTGGGCCGTATTCCCATCATCACCCATGTGGATGAGCTGGACGAAGCTGATCTGGTGCGCATTCTCACGGAACCGAAAAACGCGCTGGTGCGTCAGTACCAGAAGCTGTTCAGCCTTGAGAACGTGACCCTGCGCTTTACGCCCAATTCCCTCAAGGCCATTGCGGCCAAGGCCATTGAGCGCAAGACCGGCGCGCGCGGCCTGCGCAACGTGATGGAGCGCACCATGCTGGACATCATGTTCCGGCTGCCCTCCATGCCCAATGTGCGCGAATGCCTCATTAACCGGGCCGTGATCGAAAAGGGCAAGGAGCCTGTGCTCCTGTTCGGTGAAGTGGACGAAAGTCTTGTGCAGGAAAAAAAGCAGGCGGGCGGCGATCGGGCATCCTAGGCCGCTTACAGCCTGCAGTACCCGCACGGCGGCGAAAGCTGTCTGCTGCGGCGGCCTGACGAACGTTGTTGCAACGCCGACGCGCACGAGCCTCGTGGCTTGCGGCGGGCGTCTTTACAAAAGTCCGCGTTGGGCAGATAAGCATTATTACAGACCTGCTTTTATGCAGGCAACTGTTACAGATGCGGGGCATGGCAGCCCCGGCGGGTTTGGAAAAAACGCGCCAAGCAGCTTTTGCTGAAAATATCCGGCGCATTGCGCGGCCTTGCCTGCTCAGGGGGCAAGCCGCGCAAGCACCGGGCTGGTTAGCCGCGCAGCCGTACGCCTGCCGGAACGGCGGGCGTTGCGGGGTGTGCGCAAAGTGGGCGGCGTATGCCGCCTTTCGTCGCAAGAGACAGCTTCAATCCGGAATTTTGGCGGCCTGCTGCCGCAATGGCGTCATGTCCTGCGCGGTGGCAGAGTCCCGCTCTCACAGGCCGGGCGCTGTTCCAAAAACAGGCATCCTGCCACGCGCCTGCATGGCCCGCACAAGATGCTCCGGCAGCACAGGCAAGGACGCCCCGGCTCATATCGGCATTGAAATGCCGGGCTTTTAAGGCTCATGCAGCCCGGAGCGTGTTCCCGGCTGCGTTTATGCCGCTTCGCGGCGCGCTGCACCATGCGCGGCGGCAGAGCGGAGGCGCCCTTTGCCGCAATCCGCTCCAATCTCCCAAGCTATGGGGTCGTGCCAATGCGGCCCACGGCCTTTCAGGGGAAAACTATGACTGAATCCGTACGCGGTACTGGAAAACTTGTGGAACTGCCCGTCATGCCTTTGCGTGAAGTGGTCATGTTTCCGCGTTCCATCATGCCGCTTTTTGTGGGGCGCGAAGCCTCCATCAAGGCCATAGAGGCCGCTCAGGCCAGCTACAGCAAACAGATTTTTCTGGTGGCACAGCTTGAGCCTGAACTGGAAAAGCCCGAAGCCGGTGATCTGGCGCCTGTAGGTGTGGTCAGCAAGGTTCTGCAAATGCTGCGCCTGCCTGACGGAACCATCAAGGTGCTGTTTGAAGGCATGTACCGTGCCGACTGGACTGATCTGCAGGAAAACGAGCACTGCGCCATAGTGTACGCATCCCGGCGCGGCGAGACGCAAAGCCGCCCTGAAGAGCGCGAAGCTCTTGTGCGCGCGGTGCACGAGACGCTGGACGAGTTTGCCAAGGGCAACAAGAAGCTCTCGCAGGAGTCTGTGCTTTCCATGCTGGCACTGCATGAGTCTGGCCCCCTGGCCGATTCCATCATTCCCAATCTCAAGGTGGACTACCGCAAAAAGCAGCAGGCCCTGGAGATGGATGACGTGACCGAGCGGCTGGAGCTGGCCTATGAGCTGCTTCACGGCGAGGTGGCGCTGGCTACGGTGGAAAAGCGCATCAAAAATCGCGTCAAGGTACAGATGGAGCGCAACCAGCGCGAATATTACCTTAACGAGCAGATCAAGGCCATCAACAAGGAAATGGGGCGTGATGACGATCCCCAGGCCGAGGTGGACGAGATCGAGCAAAAGCTCAAAGCGCGCGACATGCCCGAAGAAGCGCGTCAGAAAGCCCTTGGCGAAGCCAAGAAGCTGCGCAGCATGCCGCCTTCGGCTGCGGAATACACAGTGGTGCGCAACTATGTGGACTGGATACTTGATCTGCCCTGGAATGACCTCAAGCAGGTCGATATCAACATCGAAAAGGCCCGCAATATTCTGGACGGCGACCACTATGGCCTTGAAAAACCCAAGGAACGCATCCTTGAGTATCTTGCGGTGCAAAAGCTTTCTCAGGGCCTGAAGGGGCCGATTCTCTGCTTTGTGGGGCCTCCCGGCGTTGGCAAGACGTCACTGGCGCGGTCTGTGGCCAAGGCCACCGGGCGTGACTTTGTGCGCCTGTCTCTTGGCGGCGTGCGCGATGAGGCCGAAATACGCGGTCACCGCCGCACCTATGTGGGGGCGCTGCCGGGCAAGATCATCCAGTCGCTCAAGCGGGTGAAATACAACAATCCGCTTTTCTGTCTGGACGAAGTGGACAAGATGACCTCCGACTACCGGGGTGACCCGGCCTCGGCCCTGCTGGAAGTGCTGGACCCGGAGCAGAACCATACGTTTATGGACCACTATCTGGATCTGGAATACGACCTGTCCAAGATATTCTTTATCACCACGGCCAACTCGCTGCACACTATTCCCGTGCCCTTGCTGGACCGTATGGAGATAATAGAGCTTAACAGCTATCTTGAAACAGAAAAACGCCACATTGCGCGGCACTTTCTGCTGCCCCGCCAGATAGAGGAGCACGGACTCAAGGAAAGCAATATCCGGGTTTCGGACAATGCCGTTCTTGAGATCATCCGCTCCTACACCCGCGAGGCGGGCGTACGTAACCTTGAACGTGAAATCGCCGCCCTGTGCCGCAAAACGGCCATCAGGCTGGTGGAAGAAGAAAATACGGACAGGTGCGTGAACATTTCGCGTCAGAGCCTGCCCGCCATGCTCGGTGTCAAAAAATACCGGCATGACGAGCGCGAGGCCGAGCCGCAGGTGGGTGTGTGCGCCGGGCTTGCCTACAATCAGCGCGGCGGCGAAATACTGCTGGTGGAAACGACACTTATGGCCGGTTCCGGTCAGGTGGTGACCACGGGCAAACTTGGCGAGGTCATGACAGAATCGGCCAAGGCCGCGCTTTCCTACGTGCGTTCACGGGCCGAAGTGCTGGGTCTTGATACGCGCTTTCACCGCAAGGTGGATATTCATGTGCACGTGCCCTCGGGGGCCACGCCCAAGGACGGCCCCTCGGCGGGCATTACCCTTGCCACGTCCATTACCTCGGCACTGCTGGGCATTCCCGTGCGCAACGATGTCGCCATGACGGGTGAGATATCCCTGCGGGGGCGCGTGCTGCCCATTGGTGGCCTGCGAGAAAAGCTGCTGGCCGCGCGCCGCAGCGGCATCAAAAAAGTGCTCATGCCCCGCGACAACGAAAAGGACCTTAAAGAAGTGCCGGACGAGGTGCTGAAAGACCTTGAAATTGTCTTTGTGGAGCATGTGGACGAAGTGCTGCCCCATGCTCTGGATGCCTCCTCGGAAGAAATATTCTCCGGTCGTGCCACGGCACAGCCCATTTGCCGCATCCTGCGGCCCGAGAAACATGACGAAGACGGCAAGAAACAGCCCGCTCAATAGAGCATTTCAAGTGTTGAATGCTCACCTGCGGCAGGCAACAGCCTGCCTGCGCACACCGTGTGTCAGGGATTTTCAGGAAAATCCCTCCAGAGCAGCCAACTCGTTTCATTCGTAAACTGCGCTGCAACGTGTCGACGTATCGAAGTGTCTGCGCAGTCATGACAAGACAGAAAAAGCCCGCTTTTGGCGGGCTTTTTCTGTCTTGGGGCGTCATGGCTCCGGTTGTCAATTTGATGACGAGAACATGGCTTCTTTTCATACTATGCTGATTTATCATGGTAAATTTTTTTGGCAAGGCCTTTGCATATACGTGGTATCCGGCAGCGCATGCGCTGCCATTCCACTGATTCTGGAGGTCAGGCATGTTCTTTTTACTGGGCGGTCATGAAAAAAAGGCGCGTAAAGCTGAAAAGAAAGTGCGCATGTCAGACGCCAGCGCGCGGGTGCGCGAGGTGTTTATGGCCGGGCGTTTTCCCGTGGTGACCACGCATCAGGTGGAAGGCCGCCGCATTGCCAAGGTGCTGGGTCTTGTGTGCTGCCGGGGCTTTGATTCTGACGAGGCATTTTTCGGCATGGCCGCACGAGCCATGAACAAGGGTGCGCAGGCCATTGTGGGCTACAGTGAAAATGTGGCCTTTCATCCTGATGGCAGCAAGTATTTTTCCTGCTTCGGCACGGCCGTCATGTTTGAATATGACCCGATGGATCCGGAAGCGCTGCCCATCATGCTGCAACAGAAATTCAGGGCGCAGGAACAGAACTCCGACCTTGATGAAATGATCTAGCCGCAGATCGGCCAATGTTTTGAAGCCTTATGGCATTGAGAATGTCTATTCTCAATGCTTCCGGAACGCCCGCCCGGCGTGTAACCGCGCGGTTGAACTGCGCCTGCGCCTGCGTAACGGCCGTCTGCTCCCGCATTCGCCAGGGCAATTTCAAAGAAAAATTGTTCCAAGCTATATAAAAGTCCCCATCGCGAGATGGGGACTTTTGCGCTCTACGCGAGCCAAAGAAAATGCGTTGCCGCAAAACGTGTTGGCGTGCCTATGCGGGAGTGTTCGATTCCGGGTATTCCACACTTACCAGAGCCAGCCCCTCGGGTGGAGCCGTTACCGAAGGCACGGCCTGACGGTCGCGGGCTTCAAGCAGTGCGGGGATTTGGGCGGGCTGTATTTTGCCCTGCCCGCAGGCGGCAAGCAGGCCAGCCACATTGCGCACCATCTGCTTCAGAAAGCCGTCAGCCGTTATGGTGAGGCGCAGCATGGGGGCATGAGGCGGGTAGAATTCGCACGGGGGCAAAGCGTCCAGTCGGGCTTCCATAAGAGTGCGCACGGTTGTTTCCACATCTGTGCCTGCGTTGCGCAGCCCTGCAAAGTCGTGCCTGCCCAGAAGAAAGGGCAGGGCTTCGCGCATGACGTCCAGGTTCAGCGCGCCGCAGTTCCATACATGGGGGCGCAAATGTGGCGGCAGAAAACGGCGATCCTGCCAGAACTGATAGGCATAGGTTTTGCGCAGGGCATCCTTGCGGGCGTGAAAGTCCGGCGCGGCCGGAGTGGCATCCAGTATGCGGATATCACGCGGCAGCACGGCATTGAGGCTGTGCCGCCAGTCAAGCCCGGCCCGTGTGTCGGGCACATCGCAGTGTGCGACCTGACCGTGGGCGTGCACGCCGGAGTCTGTGCGCCCAGAGCCATGAACGCGCACGGCCTGACCTGAAATGACACGCAGTGCGGCCTCAAGAGCGCCCTGCACCGTGGGCGGCGGCTTGGGTTTTTCCTGAATCTGCCAACCGCTGTAACCGGTCCCTACATAGGAAATAAGAAGTTTCAGGCGCATTATTGAGGCAGCTTCATACGGGTGATGATTTCCGTCAGCTTGGCGGTTTTTGCCGGATTGACGTAGGTGAGGATGTCGCCGGACTGCTTGGGGGACATGCCCGTCAGAATGCGCACGGCCACGCGCTCATCCATGCTTTCCAGCGCCTTGGCGGCGGCCTTGGGCTTCATCTGGGTATAGGTGAGCACAAGGCGGCGGATCTTTTCATCTTCAATGCCGCGCGCTTCGCGGATCATGTCCTTCATCTTCTGTTCGGCGCTCTGGATGTCCTTGAGGCGCTGATCCATCTGCTGGCGCAGCATGAGAATGTCCTGCTGCTGCCGGGCAAGTTCCTGCGCCTTGATGTTGGGATCGGTTGCCGTGGGGGCAGGACGAACCGCGGGGGGCGGTACGGCGGGCAGCCCCGACTGGCTGCTCTGGGGCAGGGCTGGTGTGCATGCAGCGCCGGAACCGAAAGCACCGGAGCCAAAACCGGACGCGCCGGAGGTTCCGGCAGCGCCGCGTGGCGGCAAGGGGGCGCCGTCAGTGCTTTGACCGCGCGGGATATTGGCCGGGATGTCGGGCGCGCCGGGCAAAGAGTAGGGCGCGGCCTGCTCCGCGGGTGCAAAGGGTGACGTGGGGGAAGAGGAAGGCGCCTGCGGCACGGGCATGTCCAGCGCAGCAGCATGGGCGGCCTGCACGCTGCCCAGAGCGGGAACAGGCAGCCCGGCAAGGCCCAGAGCGTCGAGCCAGCCGTGTCGGCTGGCGACGTTTTCGTCTTTGGCGCTGGCGGATGCGGCCGCGTTATCCTGCCGGGGAGCGCTGATGCCCGGTTGGGCGAGGGGCGCGGGCAGGGGGGCCGGGCGCTCCATCTTGTCTGGGGTAAATATCTGCGGCGTGGCGGGGTCTGCGGGATTTACTCCGGCAGCAACCAGCGGCGCGGGGAGGGCATCGGCGTCAAGCATGCGTCCTGCAACCGGCGCTGCGCCGTGCTGGCGGGGCTTTGTAGCTGCGGCCAATCTGGCGGCTTCCGCACCCTGAGGAGCCTTGCCGGGGGCCTGGGCCGTACGGACCGGGGCCTGCGCCGGATTGCGCTCTGCCGCGCGGTCTTCGGGGGCAGCATTTGTGCCGGTGAGCGGGGCATGGGCGGAGCCTTGGCCTGAGGCCGCATGACCCGCGGACTTGCTGGCAGCCACAAGCTCGGTGAGCTTTTTCATTATGTCTGCGTCAGCAGCGGGGTCGGCAGGCAGCGGCGCCGGGTCGTTGGAGGCAATCTGCAAGGGGCGGCTTTCAAACCACGCGGGCAGCGGCACATCAAGCAGCAGCATGGCAAGCATGGTGATCTTGATAAAGCACAGCACCGCCAGCCAGCGGAACAGCTTAGAAAGTCGGAGCTTTGTAGCGGAGTGTGGCTGTTTCGTCATTTATGCGTTGCTCCTTGAGTTGTTCCTCGCGAACATGGTGCTGCTTTTGCCTTTCCTTGAGTTTTTCCAGCAATTTTTTGTCAATGGCACGGGCGGCCAGCAATTGGCGGGCCTCTTCGGCCAGCTGCTCCAGCATGCGCACCTGGATGGCTTCGTGGGCGGCGTCGGCCCGCAGCCCCTTGGCATACTGTTCGCGCAGCCAGCGCTCGGGCGCATCCATAAGGGCCGCGCTCATAAGGTTGTCTTCGGCCTGCCGCAGCTCTTCCCTGATGTGCTCGAGACGTTCGCGGGCCTCGGCCAGCCGGGCCTGCTGAACGGCCAGGTTTACCTTGGCTTCTTCTTCCAGCTGTTCCCGGTAGTCCAGAACTTTTTGCATTTTGAAATGAAAGGCCACACGCACACCGCCTTGATTTTGACGCCCTTGGGGCATCTGCCTCGATATATTGCAAACAGCGGGCCAAGCCCGCTGTTTGCTGTCAGGGCGAGATGCACCGGCCTTGTGTGGTCATGGTGCAAAAAACGCGGTTTGCTGTTGCCTTATGGTCAGGCGCTGTTGCCCCGGAGCAATTTCACTTTGAAACTGCTCTGGCGGATGCGGGGCAGACGCCCGCCGCAGAGGCGCAGGCGCAGTTCAACTGCGTGGTTAAACGCCGGGGCGGGCGCCCTGGAAGTATTGAGAATGGATATTCTCAATACGAAAATGCCTAAAGGTTCAGCCCGGCCGAGTGGTTGACCGGCCCGCACCCGCTGCCGGGGCTGTAGCTGCGGCGCAGGGCAAGGTTAAGGAATTCCTGGGCGCGTGTCACCGCCACCAGCAGGGGCAGCCCCTTGCCAAGACCTGTGGCAATGGCGGCCGAAAGGGTGCAGCCCGTGCCGTGATTGTTGACCGTTTCTACCTTGGCCTGCGGCAGGTGTCTGGGAGCCTCGCCCTCCACACACAGGCAGTCGGTAACAACCACATTGCTTTCCATATGGCCACCCTTGATAAGAACGGCCCGTGCGCCCATCTGCAGCAGCTTTTCACCGGCAGCGGCGGCATCGTCAAGATTTTCGATGTTCATGTTGGTGAGCATTTCCGCTTCCGGCCTGTTGGGCGTCAGCAGGTCGCAGCCGGGCAGAATCTCCTGCACCAGCGCGTTGACCGCGTCTTCCTGCAAAAGCACGCTGCCGCTCTGGCTTATGGAAACCGGGTCAACCACAAGCGGAAAATCGCGATTGCGCAACAGGGGGGCAATGGCCTTGATGATGGGCGCTGAAAACAGCATGCCTGTTTTCGCGGCAGCCACAGGAAAACCGTCAAGTACGGTGCAGAGTTGAAGGGCGACAAAATCCGGGTCCGGGGCGTGTATGCCCGTGACGCCCAGGCCGTTCTGTGCAGTGAGCGCGGCGATGACGCTCATGCCATAGCCGCCCATAGCCATGATGGTTTTCAGGTCGGCCTGAATGCCCGCGCCGCCGCCGGAATCGGAACCGGCGATTGTCAGTACGTTGGGAGGAGTCAGCATCTTGCCCTCTGTGTATGATTTTAGTGAGCCGGGCGTACTATAGCCTTCCCTGTGGTCTGATGCAATGTGCGGCCAGAGCCTCGCGGCGGCTGCACGCACCGGGCACACAGCCGCGTCAGTTGCACGGCAGCCTCATGTCTGGAAAAAGTCTTCACAGGCCCATAAAGCGATGCTAGCATCGGCCAAGCGGTTCGAGCGCCACAGGAAAGCCGTGTTCGCCCTGTACTTTTTGGCGGGACTTCCTGCTTTACATGTATAACGCTCTGCGCGCCGCCGTAAAGGAGTTGCGCATGAAACTGGATAAAAAACAGCCCGGCGTGCCGGGCATAGTCAATCTGCCGGAGCCGTCCCCGGGCAAGGGCGGACGCAAGGCGATTATTCTGGCCCTGCTGGCCGTGCTGCTTGTGGGCGGCGCGGCGTTCTGGCTCACGCGGGACAAAAATACGCGCGACCAATGGCGCGAACAGGCAGCCGCCGTCATCGACAATGCCACAAGCGGTACACCGCTGGCAGGGGTGAGCGGCGTGTTGCGCGATGCTCCGCCGCCTCCGCCACCTGCGGTAACCAATCCCTATACGGCTCCCGGCACACTGGCCGGGCAGAACGTGCAGGGCAGTGTGGCTTCGTCTTCGGACATGCCCGCGCAGGGCAGTACGGGTGCGCCTCTTGCCGGGGCGGACATGCCCGCACAGCCCGGGCCGCGCGTTACCGAAGACAGCCGCGTGCGCCCGCAGTTTGTGGAAAGTCTGGCGGCCTATCTTGTTTCGCGCTTCAAGCCCGGCCCACGGGGCGGAACGCTCAATGCCTCGGTGCAGAGCGTGAACCAGCGCTTCGGCTCCAGGCTTACCGGCCTTGGTGAAAGCGATGCCGGTGGCAGGGCCGCCCTGCTGCGTTATGCGTTTCATCCCACAATGGTGCAGGGGCTTTACAGCCTGTATGTGGACCGTTTTATGGAAGCCCTCGCCCGCGAGGCGCGCGCGCGGGACTTTAGCACCGAGCAGACGCATCAGCTTGAAATGGCGCTTGCGGGCCGCTTTGTGATGCTGGCCGGAGCGCTGGAAGGCGTGGCAGCCATGCCTGATCTGGATGCCCGCTTGCGGCAGGTGGATGCGGCGGCGCGCAATGCGGTGGAAATAAACGGGCAGATGGCCGAAGCCGTGTTTGACTATGACCAGTTGCGCGAATCCGGCGCTTCGCAGTCGCAGCTCGGCACGGCCCAACTGCGTGTGGACGGCCTTGGCGCGCGTTTCCGGCGGGCGCTGGAAGATCAGTCCACAGCGCAGCGGGCGCTGGTAAGCGCCATACGCCGTGGCGTCGGTCAGGCCATGGATGATGACGAACTCGTTTTTGTCGCGCGCTGGGTGGATCGCCGCCTCAAGCAGGACCCGCAGGCCATGAGTGCCGTGCGGACTTCGGCTGGCGTCATGCGCGACCTTGCCCGGCGCTGCGCCCAGGCTGCCACAGGCACGCCTGCGGCCGCTACGGTTCGCGCGCCGGAAACGGGAGTACAGCCGGGAATACAGGGAGGTGCGCCGTCAGTGGAACCTGATCGCGGCCTGCCTGCTGGAGCTTTTCCGTCCCCTGCACCGTCAGCCGCGCCGTCAGCCGCGCCGTCAGCTGTTCCTGCGCTTCAGGCCCCGGCAGCTTCCACTGCGCCGCATGCTTCTCCGGCTCTTACGCCGCCTCCGGCGCGGCCCGAGACCGTGGGCGCACCCGTTCAGGTGGGCGGTCAGGGACGTTGAGTGCCCCGTGCGTTTTTTTTGTGGGTGGCACGCGCAGCGGAAAAAGCGGCATGGCCCAGCGCTGGGCCGAGGCCGTGGCTCCACAGCGGCTGTATCTGGCGACCTGCCGGGCGGAAGATGAAGAAATGAACCGGCGCGTGGCCCGACATCAGGCCATGCGCGGGCCGGGCTGGCAATGCCTTGAAGAGCCGCTGGAACTTGCGGGCGTTTTTGACCGCATTTTTACGGATATTGCGCATGCGGGCGAGACGACTGCGGGCACGTGCGGCGGCCTGCCTGCTGATATGTCCGCTGTGCCATCTCGCATGACCGCCGGGCCTTGGGACAACGCGCCCGCCCCTGACCTGCCCGGAGTATGTCATGATGTGCAGGGCAGTGTGCAGTCTGGCGCACAGCCTGACCGGGGGGCTGCCCGGCAGGCCGTTGGGCAAGCGGCCCTGCAGCCCGGTGTTATTCTGCTGGATTGCATAAGTTTGTGGATCGCCAATCTGTTGGCCTGTGATCTGGGTCAGAAAGATATTTTACATAAGGTGTCGGCCCTTGGTGAGCGGCTGGCAGCGCCCCCTTTGCCTGTGGCGGTGGTCAGTGCCGAAACGGGTCTGGGCCTTGTACCCATGTCGCCTTTGGCGCGGACCTTCAATGACGTTCTGGGTCTGGCCAATCAGGAACTGGCGCGTGCCTGCCGTCATGTTGTCTTTGTCAGTTGCGGCCTGCCCCTGTCTCTCAAGGGAGCACTGCCGGAGGAATTATGCTGAATGTTGTCCGTTCCGGCAGCAGCGCGGCGGCACGGGCCGCCACTTTGCCGCTGTCCGCAGTTTTTTTATTGCTGTTTTTTCTTGTCGGGCCTGTCGTTGCGGCGGGGACGGCTTCCGGCGCGCGTCAGTGCGTGACGGAGATCGGGCAGGCCGTGGACAGGGCCGACGCCGCAGCCTTTGAAAGACTTGTGGATGTGGATGCGATTCTGACCTCAGCCCTTGATATCTTTGTACAGCAGGCGCGGGACCCCAGGGTGGCGGAAGAACTGCCGCCCATGCTGGCGATTCTGTTTGCTCAGGCCGCGCCCGGCGAGCAGGGCAATGCCACCGTGCGTTCGGTGCTGCTGAGCGAATCCCGCGCTTTTGTCATGAACGGCATAAGTTCCGGGGCTTTTGCCGGGCGCAAGGTTGAGGGCCGTGCCGCTCAGGGTGTGCTGGCTCCGCTTTTTGCCGATGCCTCCACAGGCCGCAAGGAAGTTCGGCAGGTGGGGGAAGCCCGCGCCAAGAACGGCGACTGGCTGGTTCCGTTTACGGTGTATGACCACGGCAATGGTGAAAGCTATCGGGTGACCGGGCGTGTAAGTTTTGGCGGCAACAGCGCCGGACGGCTGGTTGCTGTTGAAAACCTTGAAGCCCTTATGGGGCAGGTAGCCGACGAAAGCCGCAGTATACAATAAACCAACCCGAGGCTTAGATGCCCATCTCTGTTGATAATCGCCACAGGATAGTACTGTTGCTCTTTGTTATCATTGACCATTTTATATGGCGGTATGGCGGGCATTGGGAGCAGGCGTCTTTTGCTTATGTGATCATAACGGAATGTATACGCATTTTTGTGAGTATAGCTCTTGTGGCAAGTTTTTTTTATAAAAAGATTCTGGAAATAACTGTTAATTTTATATTGTCATATTGCGCAATTATGATGTTGTTAAATTTTATTGGATCTTCAAGTGATGGAATGTCATTCGTACCACAACCTGGCGCGACACCTAATGTTCTTTTTTTTAAAAAAGATCGCCTTGTTCCTATTGATCACGGATTTCTAGCGTCAGTAATTTATTTATACTTTATATTAAGTGCATATTTCTTTTCTGGGAAATATATTAATAAAAATATTATTACAAAAAACTAGTAACGTATGAAATATTATATTTTTTGTGTATTTTAACGGTGCGGTTGACTGCTTTCGGCTTCATGTGGCGGAAAGCAAATGGAATATACAGAGCGCAATGATATTTGCTACGTACAGTGATGACGATTTTTATTGATTTTGCAAACACTGCATGAGGCTTTAACGATGCGTATCTCTGTTGATAATCGCCACAGGATAGTACTGTTGCTCTTTGTTATCATTGACCATTTTATATGGCGGTATGGCGGGCATTGGGAACAGGCGTCGTTTGCCTATGTGATCATAACGGAATGTATACGGATATTTGTGGGCATTGCTCTTGCGGCAAGTTTTTTTTACAAGAAAATTCTGGAGATAGCTGTTAACTTTATATTGTCATATTGCGCAATTATGATGTTGTTAAACTTTATTGGCGGTACGGATAAAACGAACTTTTCCGAAGTGCCCGGCTCGGTGGACAATGTTTTTTGGTTCAAAAAAGACCGTCTTGTTCCTATTGATCACGGATTTCTGGCGTCAGTAATTTATTTATACTTTATATTGAGTGCATATTTCTTTTCTGGAAAATATATTAATAAATATAAAAAGATAAAGACCAAGCAATAGCTGGGTTGCCGCTATTACTTGGCCTTTATGTGCAATCATACTATGTTATTTGTTTTTACTGTTTTTTGCCTCTGGTGGTTGCTTCTTTGAGTAATCTAGCACCGTATTTTATTATAGCTAGCTCCGGATCAAAAAGATTTCTAAAGCCACTTGATAATGGCTCCGCTCCAGATTTCACAAGCCCCTGTAACAGCTTAATGTTTTTTGTTTTTTCCGGATGCCCATAGGGGTAAGACCACCACGGGCGCAAGGAGTCAAGCATGCCGCCGGAGGTGCTGCCAGCGTCCGTAGCCGTGTTCTGGGCGGCCGCCGCAAGCAGCGTACCCTTGGCAAAGGCTTCTGAGGCCCGCCAGCCATGTGTTTCCGTAAAAAATCCGCCACCACGTCCACCACCCATCATGCAGCCTCCTTGCGAACAAAAAATGCGTAATGCGGTATTCCCATAAGTTCCAGCCCGCTGTCTTAGTACAGCCCGAAAATGTCGTCCGGCATCTGGCTGTAGTTGACGACGGTTTGCGGCCGGAGCGTTTCAATCATAACGGCCAGACCCTGTTTGAAGTATTCTCTGTCCAGTTTGTTACGCAGCAGGCCATTGGTGCTGACAGCCACGGTTCCGCCTTTGGACTCCCGCCTCAGAGTAGACAGGCCTTCGTAACACATTGAAACACGGATAAAAGTTTTAGGGGGTGGGGGCGTGGGGGAGGGACCCTTTTTCAAAAGGGTCTCCCTCCACGT
>CAJMLK010000049.1 GCA_905214305.1 uncultured bacterium | reverse complement strand
CATCGCATTGAGATTTTGGACTTTTTTCTTAACCCTTAGCCGGACAGCAATGATATCAGGTCATTCATGACGAACTTATGCTGGACGGCAACTCGCGCCAGAACCTGGCCACCTTCTGCCAGACCTGGGTTGACCCCGAAATCAACCAGATCATGGCCGAATGCGTTGACAAGAACATGATCGACAAGGACGAATACCCGCAGACCGCCGAAACAGAGACACGCTGCGTGCACATGCTGGCCGACCTGTGGCATTCGCCGGACCCCAAGGGAACCCTTGGCTGCTCCACCACAGGCTCCAGCGAAGCCGCCATGCTGGGCGGGCTTGGCATGAAGCGCCGCTGGGTCAACATGCGCAAGGCCGCGGGAAAACCCTATGACAAGCCCAACATGGTTTGCGGGCCGGTGCAGGTTTGCTGGGAAAAGTTCGCCCGTTACTGGGACGTTGAACTGCGTGAAATCCCGATGGAAAAAGACCGCCTGATCATGAATGCCGAAGAAGTCATCAAACGCTGCGATGAAAATACCATCGGCGTTGTGCCTACCCTCGGTGTGACCTTTACCGGCCAGTACGAGCCGGTGGAAGAAGTGAGCAAGGCCCTCGACAAACTGCAGAAAGACAAGGGCTGGGATATCCCCATCCATGTGGACGGGGCCAGCGGCGGCTTTCTTGCGCCGTTCATCGAGCCTGATCTGCTGTGGGACTTCCGCCTGCCCCGCGTCAAATCCATCAACTCGTCGGGCCACAAGTTCGGCCTTGCCCCGCTTGGCGTGGGCTGGGTCGTCTGGCGCGAAAAATGCGACCTGCCCGAAGACCTGATTTTCAATGTGAACTATCTGGGCGGCAACATGCCCACCTTTGCGCTCAACTTCTCCCGCCCCGGCGGGCAGATCATTGCCCAGTATTACAACTTCCTGCGCCTGGGACGCGAGGGCTACCGCCGCATCCACCAGAACTGCTACGATACGGCCCGCTTCCTGGGTGATGAAATTGCCAAGCTCGGCCCCTTTGAAGTGCTGTACAACGGGCGCGGCGGCATCCCGGCCCTGTGCTGGGCCTTCAAGGCCGATGCCAAGGTCAGCTACAGCCTTTATGACCTCTCGGACCGCCTGCGCTCACGCGGCTGGCAGGTTCCTGCCTACTCCATGCCCGCTCACCGCGAAGACCTCGTGGTCATGCGCGTGCTGGTACGTCACGGCTTCAGCCGCGACCTCGGCTCCCTGCTCATCGACGACCTCAAGCGGGCCATGGCCCACTTTGACGCACATCCCGTCAGCAAGCCCCTGAGCGAGGCAGAAGCCGGCAGCAACAGCCATGCCGGACGCGCCGCCAAAAAATAGCCTGCCAAACGCCATACCCACATAAAACACAAGGGCCGCCCCCATAAAACAGGGGCGGCCCTTGGCATTGGGACAAAACCGCAATGCGTCTTGCGTAACGCCTATTTCAGGTCAATTACACGTATCTCGCCACGGGTTTCATTAACTTTTTTGCGGAAGCTCTGGCGGCGGTCCTCACCGTCAACCTGCCCTGCCAGCCATTCCACCACATGCAGCACGGGATGCTTGTCGTGCATGTTGATCAGACAACGCGCGATGCCGATCTTGCAGGACGGGCAGCCCACAACCAGCGGGCCGGTGTAGCTTTCGCCCAGGGCGTCGGCAAGCCTCTGCTGTTTTCGCGTCCGCAGGAGATTGTATATCTGGGGCGAGGTCATGGCTCCCATGCCGGATTCGCCGCAACAGCCGGGGCTGAGCACCACATCCGCCCCGCTGAATTCGCCAAGGGCACGCGCCACCTGCTGCTGCCCCTTGACCTTGTGTACGTCGGCCCACTCGCAGTGGCAGGCGCCGTGGTACACCAGCCGGGAACCTTCGGCCACAGGGGCGCGCAGGTCTTCACGAGCCAGCAGGGGCATGGTCAGCTGTGCCACGTCACGCATGACCAGATCGGGGAACTGCGCCTGAATGTTCAGACGCTCCAGACCGTCGCGGCAGGAACCGCAGGCCGTGACCAGATATTTGCAGTCAAAGCCCTGCTTGGCGAGGCCGCGCAGCATGGAGGCGAGGTACTGCCTGTTCTGGGCCATATTGTCTTCAAAAGCCGTATCCATGCCGGCGGCAAGCAGCGGGAACCCGCAGCACATGTGCCTGGGGGGCACGGCCACGGCAAAACCCGCCTTGAGCAGCAGCATGATGGAAGAAGTGCCGATGCGGTCATAGAAGAGCGCGCCGCCGCAACCCGGAAAGTACAGCGCAAGGGGCATGCCCGGCGCAGGCTCGACCGGCGTAAACACCGCCCCCCTGTGCAGCTTGAGCGATTCGTACAGGTTGGTATAGCCCATCTTGGGACCGCGCCCGGAGAAAAGCGGACTTTGCATGCGGCGCTTCCACACTGCGGGGACGAAGCCCAGAAACCTGTTCTGCATCTTCTGGCCCAGCGAAGCCACCTTGGCGGCCTTGGGCGCACGGTGGGCAATGTCGCGCACGAGCCACTCCAGAGCACGGCCCTTGATGGGATGCCCGCTGGCTCCTTCGTGCTCCAGCAGTGCGCGCAGGGTAAGCGCCACCTCGCCGGAAGGAATCTTTACCGGACAGTTGGCCATGCAGCGGCCGCAGGCCGTACAGTGCTCCACAAGGTCGCGCATCCACTTGAGCAGGCGATCGTCAATACGGCCCTTGTTGACCTGACTGTAATACACGGCCTCAAGCAGCATGCCCATCACCATATTCTTGTTGCGCGGGTGATACTGCATGGAGCGCTCGGGGTAGCACATGGAGCACACCTGCTTGCACTTGCCGCAGCGCGTACACACCTGAATGGAGGTGAGCAGGTGGATGAGCTTGTCCTTGTCCGGCAGGCCGCTTTCACGAATATCGCGGATAAGGCGGTTGAATGAAAACGTGAAGGGCCGCACGGGCAGGTCGCGATAGACGAGCTTGGCGGGGTTCATGACGTCGCGCGGGTCCACACGTTCCTTGAACGCGCGCAGAGCGTCCATTTTTTCCTTACTGAAAAAGGCTATCTTGGTAATGCCGATGCCGTGCTCGCCCGAAACCTCGCCGCCCATTTCCTGACATTCCGCCATGACGCGGGCCGCCACTTCTTCGGCTTCTTCCAGCATCTGGGCATCGTTGGAGTTCACGGGAATGTTCACATGGCAGTTGCCGTCGCCTGCGTGCATGTGGCTGGCAACCACAATGCGGCTGGCTTCCATATAGTCGCATATCTTGCTGATCTTTTTGGCAAGATGCGGATACTTCTCCTTGAGAACCGCAAGAAAGGCCTCGGCCCTTGCTGCCATCTCCACATCCGAAACATCAGCGGCGGCAACATCGCCGGAAGCGGCCTTGGACGCCTGCGAAAACTCCCGGTTGAAATCCTTGTCTTCCATCGGAAAGCCGGGCAGACGCCCCACTTCCTGAAGCGCGTGACGGTAAGACGCGGCCGTGCATTCCAGATTTATCTGCTCAAGAAAAAGCGCGAAATCGGGGATGCGGTCCATAGGAATAACCACGTCTTCATTGAGCTTGAAGCCGGAGGTGCGCTTGGCAATGGCCGAAAGCTTGTGGCGGTCTTCCCAGAAGCGCTCGCCTTCCTTGTCATCGGCGGCCACAATGATGTCCACGTTTTCCTGCTGCTCGACCACGCTTACGATGTCGCCCACGCAGGTATCCAGCAGATAGGGGTCGTCGCCGTCCACCTGGAGGATAATGACGGAGATGGGCGCGCCCTCGTATTTTTCAGACTTGCGCTTGTATTCGATGGCCTGCACGTACTTGGCGTTAAACTCTTCCATGGCCGAAAGATGGGCGTAGTCGCCCTCTTCACGGATGCGGTTGCGCAGGGCCACCAGCTCGCGCACAACCACGGCGGCCGGATGCATTGAGCGGCCGAAAAATTCGAGCACCATCACCCGTTTGTGGCGCGGTTTGGGATGAACAATGAACGCGGCTTCGGTGATGATGCCGTCCACCCCTTCCTTCTGCATGCCCGGCAGGCCGCCAAGGGCCTTGTTGGTCACGTCCTTGCCCAGACCCGGCAAACGGATTTCGTCGCCGCGCAGGTGCACCACATTGCGCACCCCGCCGCTGACGTCCTTGACCACAAAAACAGCGGTCTCATGGGGCAGTATCTTGTGACGGGGGTGATTTTCGCGCTCTACGGTGATGATTTCGCCCGTGGGCGTTACCATGCGCCACCACAGCAGGTTGTCCAGTGTGGTGCCGTACTCAAAGGCCATCGGCCCGCCCGCGTTTTCAGAAATATTGCCGCCGATGGTCGACGCCTGCTTGGAGGCCGGGTCTACGGAAAAAAGCGCTCCGGCGGCGTCCACGGCGTTGATCACGGTCTGGGTGATGGCTCCGGCCTCACAGGTGACCGACATGTTTTCCATATCAATGGGGCCTACGCGGGTAAGCCGCGTGAGGCTCACAATAAGGGTGCGCTTGCGCGCGGGCACGGCCCCGCCCGTCATGCCCGATCCCCCGCCGCGCGGGATAAGGGCAAACTTCATGTCATTGGCAAGCCGCACAAGCTCGGCCACCTGCTCGGTGGTATCAGGCTCCACCACCAGAAGGGGCAGCTCCATGCGCAGGTCGGTGGCGTCTGTGGCAGACTCCACCAGTGCTCCGGGATTGGTCAGAATACACTCCGCGGGCAGAATGTCGCCCAGGGCGCTGATGAGCTTTTCCCGAAACTCCATCTCGGCCTCATGGGCCGACCAGAACATGGTAATGCCCTCGCCGATGGCCGTGGCGTAATAGTGCGCCAGAGAGACAGATTCCTTTTCGAAGCTGCCGCGCACGCTGCCGCGCACGGTGTCCGCATCGATAAAGGGATTGTAGGCCACCAGAAAAAGCTCTTCGGCGATGGCAATGGCAAGATTGCGCACAGACTCGGGCCATTCGGCAAAGTCATCGATATTGATGCGCAGAATACGATTCACCACATAGTCGGGAGAAATGGAAATATGCGGACCCTTATGGGGCATGGCGTTCTAACCTCATGAGCGCTGGTGTAATCCGTTACAATGACAGACAGCGGGTTTTAGGGGAAGCCCTTTTTCTACGTTCAATATGCCCGGAAGGCAAGGGGGGCGAAAACAGCCGGTCTTTCCCGCCAGATAGAGCAGATGGGCGCTGAAAATCCCTGAGCACCCGGCCCCGCAACGATAAAACGCACTGCGGTGACCGCAGCCCGCAATGTGGCTCAAATGCCCGGCCCGCTGCGCGCGTTTTCATGGCGTCACCACCATGACATAAGACCGTCTTTGACATTTGACCATGTGCGGATATGCTTTTTCGGCCTGGGGCGCACAGCAGCCCCGCACACACCACGGAGTGCTGCCCATATGCTTATCGACAAACTACAGCCGCTTACCGACATATTTGACTGGTTGCACCACACCTGGGAGCGTGCCGCCACCCAGCGGCGCGTAGCTCTTTTCATTCTCTGGGTATACCTGCTGGCCCTGCTGGGGGTGGAACTCAACCGGCAGGGACTGCTGCCGCCCTGGCTGGCGACCGTAACGCCCTGCAGCCATTTTTATGCCATCCATCTGGCCTTTACGCTCATACTGGTGCTGGAGGTCATGAGCCTTGTTTTCATCATACCCAGCTCCCTGTCGCAATCTATGGGCAAGCAGTTTGAAATCCTTACCCTCATTCTGCTGCGAAACGCCTTCAAGGAGCTGGCCCGCCTGCCGGAACCGGTGAGCGTTTCCGGCGACATGATGCCCGTGCTGTATATTGCCATATCCGGCACAGGCGCACTGCTGGTCTACCTGTGCCTCGGCCTGTACAAACGCATTGCGCGACGCCACATGCACTTTATCCAGCCGCCGAACATGCGCATGCGCTATGTCATGAGCAAAAAACTGCTGGCGCTGGCGCTCTTTGTCATTTTTGTGGGCACAGCCCTGCGCGATTTCTACCTTTTTGTCACTGCGGGCGGCGACCAGAACTTTTTTGAAACGCTGTACACCATCCTGATATTTTCAGACATCACCATGGTGCTCATTGCCCAGCGCTACATGCCCGCTTTTCATGCGGTATTTCGCAACTCTGGCTTTGTTATCGGAACCCTGCTCATGCGTCTGGCCCTTTCTTCAACCCCCCTGTGGTGTCCGGCCATCGGCCTTTTTGCAGCCATATTCGTTCTGGCCCTTACCTGGGTAACCAACTACTTCACGCCTCCGCCGCCGTCAGAGCTCTCGCAGGGACAAGCCCGGCCCGCTCTGCCCGAAACCACGGATTAGGGCAACTTCACCTTGAAACTGCCCTGCTGACGCGAAGGCGCCAGCCCCGCCAGTGGCGTGGCTTATGGCGAAAACCATGCTTTTCGTCAGAAGGACGCATTGAAACAGGGCGTGCTTCAAAGGCAAAATGCTCAAGGGCCGAAGGCCGCCCCGGCAAGGCCCCGCCCGGCGTTTCGCGGTCACAGCCCGCCCGATGCTCCGGCGTGAAAAGGCGCAAGACCGCCATTACGCACAGGCCTTTCCACAGAACGGCAACGCGCCTGACAGCCCGCCCCGCATGCACCGGTGCATCAACAGCACGGCAGACAACAAAAACGCAAAAGGGCGGCCTTTTCAGACCGCCCTTTTTTTATCAGGATTTTTCTTGCTCAGGCATTGGCTGCCTTGAGCATTTCTTCCACCATTGAGAGCGTGGGCGTTGCGCCCGCCTCAAGCCCGCAAAGACCCCGTACGGCCAGCATAAGCATATCAAACTGCAAAGACATTTCGGCCATGCCGTTATGGATGATGCAATTATCGCCGCGCACGGCAAGACGATATGCATGACGGCTGCGCTCTTGGCCTGAGGAACGCATGATATAGTATACCTGGTCGTTGGTGTCGGTCACATAGAGCTTTTGACGGGTGAGCATGCCAAGAGCCTCGTCATACCACGAGCACTCAGAAAAAAGACGACCACGAAAGCTGAAATCGCCGCCGTTGTCGTGCTTCAGACAAATGTCTTCCATAGATTTCTGCACGTTCATTCCATCCTCCGCGTGCTCTTGCCCGCTTCTATACGCGCAGGGGGCTGCGCTTTATGGAAGCTAGCATTGCACACAAATGCTTGTCAATAACAGCAGCAAGCAAACAACAAAATCGCATGGCTAAAAAATATAGTCTTCCATAACATACTATTATAAAAGACAAAATAAATATGCCCCCCACAATGAACGTCCTTGCGGTTCGCCGCTTCCTGTCAGAAAAGACATTTTTCCGACAGCCGCGGGCAAGCGCACTGAAAAAGCGCGCCCGGGCCGCTGGTCTGTCAGGGCACAAAGCACGCAAACTTGTTGGGCGCACACGGCAGCACCATGTCATGAGGCGCGGTGAAATCCGGGGAGAAAAAGCGCAGACTCGCAAAAAAGAAAAAAGCAGCCTGCATGCAGTCGAGGACATGCAGGACCGTTAGCATGGCAATCCCCCGCTGCCGCCGCATTGCGGTCGCCCATATAAGCCTTTGCTTTAAAAGGCTATTACCAAATCAAAATCCGCCACGCCCGGCCTTTCCCGCAAAGCGCGCATAGGCACGGGCCACGGGCGAAGCCGGGTCCATGCGCCCAAGAAAAGCCCCTTTGGCCTGAACCGGCTCGGCCATGTGCCGCCGGGGCGCGCGCCAGCCCATATCTTCTTCGGGCAAAGGCTTTCGCGCGGTTACGTCCAGACCGGACTTGCCCATAAGCAGAGAAACCTTTACGCCGCCAAAAAAAGGTTCTTCCATAAAGGCATTGGCCCGCTCCAGCAGCTCGCCGCTCATGAGGTGCAGTTCCTGAGCCAGCATGGCGTCCTCCGCGCCGATGAGCAGCAAGTCCCTGTGGTGACCCAGGGGGCGTGCCAGCATGCCGAGATCCGCCCCCATAACCATGCTCCAGTTTTCCCAAAGGTGGGCAAGCCGGTGGCGGGCCTGAGCCTGTCCCGGATCCACGCCAAGCCCGGCCAGAACCGACGCAAGCACATCGCCTGCGGCTACCGGCTCGGCATTCTTGTCTTTTTTACGAAACACCCTGGGATACATACGCAAAAATCCGTTATAACAGTTCTTTATAGCTGATAAAAAGCATGTGGCCGGACGCCCGTGTGACTCCATGCCCTTGTTGACTATATGCAGATAACTTGATATTTGCATCAGCATAAATTGATCTAGCTTGGAAACACACATGGCACTTCTTTATTTCAAGGCCCTTTCTGACGAAACACGGCTTCGCCTCATCCATATCTTGCTGCATTACGAGCTGTCGGTCAACGAGCTGGTGCGCATTCTGGAGATGGGGCAGTCGCGCGTTTCCCGCCACCTGAAAATCCTTACCGAGGCCGGGCTGCTCACTTCGCGCCGCGACGGCCTCTGGGTTTTTTATGCTGTTCCCCGTTCCGGCGAGGAAAGAGAGTTCCTGCGCGCGGCCATGCCCTTTGTGCAGACTGACGCGGCCATGCGCGCCGACCTGAACATGGCCGCCCAGATGCTGGAAGAACGCGCCCTGAAAACACGGCAGTTCTTCAACGCCATTGCCGAAGACTGGGACGAACTGAACCGTGAGGTTCTGGGCACATTTGATCTGCCCCACGCCGTGTGCGCCGCCATACCCCAACATTGCGGCATGGCCGTTGACCTGGGCTGCGGCACAGGCGCGGTACTGGCCCGCATGCTGCCGCTGGCGCAAGGCGTCATCGGCGTGGACGGCTCGGCCCGCATGCTCGAAATCTGCCGTCGCCGCTTCACGCCCGAAGACCTTTCGGGCGACAGGGTTTCCCTGCGCATCGGGGAGCTGAGCCACCTGCCCCTGCGTGACCACGAGGCGGACTTTGCCTGCATCAATCTTGTGCTGCACCACCTCTCAGAACCCGTTGACGGCCTGCGCGAAATACACCGCATCATGGCCCCTGGCGGGCGTCTTTTTGTGGCGGACTTTCTGCGCCACACGGATGAAACCATGCGCAGCCGCTATGGTGACCGCTGGCTCGGCTTTGAAGAAAGCGGGCTGGCCGCAGACCTTGATACCGTGGGCTTCCGCACCATTTCCTGTGCAAAGCAGCCGGTGGACCGGGGGCTGACGCTCTTTCTGCTTACGGCCGAGGCCTGCTGAGCAGCGCGGCGGCCTGATACAAGAAACAGGCCGTTGCGGCCCTGCGGACAGCAGGCATCACGCCCCTGTGCGCGGGCGGCGCAAGCCGACAGAACCGCGGAAGCGCCAGCCCGGCGGCCCGGCGCCGCAAAGCCCGGCGTACACCCGGCACAACGCAAACAAACATACCATGTCAAAGGATAGGAGAAACACATGACCAAAGCTCTTGATCTGAGCCTGGCGAACAAAGTTGCGGATATGGCTCTGGCCGACTTCGGCAAAAAAGAAATGCAGCTTTCCGAACGGGAAGTGCCCGGCCTTATGGAGTGCATCAAAAAATACGGCTCCAGCAAGCCCCTCAAGGGACTCAAGATTACCGGCTCTCTGCACATGACCATTCAGACGGCCATGCTCATTCAGACCCTGCACGCTCTGGGCGCTGACCTGCGCTGGGCTTCATGCAATATTTTTTCCACGCAGGATCATGCCGCCGCCGCCATTGCCGATCTGGGCATGGCAAAGGTTTTTGCCTGGAAGGGCGAAACCCTTGAAGATTACTGGTGGTGCACTGAAATGGCCCTCACATGGCCCGACGGCTCCGGTCCCGACCTTATTGTGGACGACGGCGGCGACGCCACCCTGCTCATCCACAAGGGCGTGGAAGCTGAAAACGATCCTTCCATCCTTGACGAAAAGACCGACAACAAGGAACTCCAGTGCATTCTTGACCGCCTCAAGCTGCGCCTCAAGGAAGACCCGCAGCACTGGCACAAGGTTGCCGCGGGCATGAAGGGCGTTTCGGAAGAAACCACCACCGGCGTCCACCGCCTCTATCAGCTTGAAGCCGCAGGCAAACTGCTGTTCCCGGCCATCAACGTCAATGACGCGGTGACCAAGTCCAAATTCGACAACCTCTACGGCTGCCGCGAGTCGCTGGCAGACGGCATCAAGCGCGCCACTGACGTCATGATCGCCGGCAAGGTGGTTGTGGTCATCGGTTACGGCGATGTGGGCAAGGGCTGCGCCCAGTCCATGCGCGGCCTCGGTGCACGCGTGCTCGTGACGGAAATCGACCCCATCTGCGCGCTCCAGGCCGCCATGGAAGGCTACGAAGTCACCACCGTTGAAGACGCCCTGCCCTACGGCGACATCTATGTGACCTGCACGGGCAACTATCACGTTATCAGCGGCAAGCATATGGAAGGCATGAAGGACGAAGCCATCGTTTGCAATATCGGCCACTTCGACAACGAAATCGAAATGACCTATCTGGAAAACACCCCCGGCATCACCTGCCTGAACATCAAGCCGCAGGTGGACAAGTGGACGCTCAAGTCCGGCCGCAGCATCATCGTGCTGGCCGAAGGCCGACTGGTAAACCTCGGCTGCGCCACCGGGCATGCCAGCTTTGTCATGTCCAACAGCTTTACCAACCAGACTCTGGCCCAGATCAAGCTGGCCACTGAAAAGCTGGAAAACAAGGTCTACACCCTGCCCAAGGAACTGGACGAAGAAGTGGCCCGCCTGCACCTTGGCCGCCTCGGAGCCAAGCTGACCAAGCTTTCCAAGGAACAGGCCGACTATATCGGCGTTGATGTGAACGGCCCCTACAAGTCGGATCACTACCGCTACTAGAGCGTTTCATTCGTTAATTGCTTTAGAACATATTCACATTGCGGGGACGGTCGGCGGCGCAAAACACGCCTCCGTCAGCCACGCAGCCCTGATATGCGCTGCGCAGGGGCGGCTGCTTCATCAGCAGAAAAGTCGACGGCTGAAATGCCTGGAGCATGTTCATCGTGAAGCGCTTGCAGCGGGCGCAACCATGCCGCGCAAGCGGTCAGGTGTAAAAAAACAGCCGTGGTGGGAGCAGTGCTGCCACCACGGCAAACGCACGGGGCGGCCGCCCGCCGCGCCCCTGCACCTTATGGCCGGAGCCTGTCTCCGGCCATTTCTATTTTCCTCACCCCACCCCTCCCCGCCTTTTTCCAGAGCATTTTCGCATTGAGTGCCCCCACTCCCAATGCCGTATCTGCACACAACGGACATTCTTCAGGAATGCATGGCACAGCAGCGCACGCAAACTGCGAGTAAAACCATGCTGTCTTGGAACACGCTTGCGTGTTTTCTCTACCCAACAACGCAGAAAAGTTTCAGTTCTTATATTCCGGCAAATTTTTTTTCACATAAAAAGCATACACCATATCATGATATGACTATTTTTTTATGCATATAAAGTTTTCATTGACATGAAAGCTCAGCATATAAAGTTTTTTAACTCATAACAGAGAAATACCGTTTATAAAAACAGTTTTTCATATTGATAAAGACCATAAGTCAGTATTAATTATGCCGATAATACATTGAGACAATAATCATTATCACTCAAAGTCCGATGAAAAAATTAGTTATGCAATAAAATGTCTTCATATCATGTCAATGGTGCATGAAGAAACAAAACTACACTATTGTTTTTATGCACTTGCATACAAAAGGTCATCACCACACCATTGGGGGAGGAGGAAAGCAAATGAAGCTGGGAGTAAAACTTTCACTGATGTCGGCGTTCTTGCTGCTGCTCATCGCCATACTCGGCATGTTCAGCCTCGTGCAGATGTCAAAGATCAATGACGGTTCAACAGAACTGAGCCGCGATTGGCTGCCGTCAACGCGGTGCGCGCTGGAGCTGAACATCGTCGCCTCTGATTATCGGCTGGCCGAAGCCCTGTTCATCACAACACCTCCCTCGGACGAATACCGGCAGATATACAAAGACCGCATGGAAAGCTCGCAGAAAAACCTTTCCGCCATTGCCGCCCGGTATTTGCCCCTCATCGACTCCAGGCAGGAACGTCAGGCATATGATGCCTTTGCGCGCCAGTGGAAAGAATATTCGGATATCAGCTCCCGCATCATGCAACTGGCCGACAGCGGCAATCGTGATGAGGCCCGGCAACTTTTCCGTGTGCAGTCCCGCGCGTGCTACGAACAGGGACGTGAATTTCTCGCGGCACTGGTGCGCATCAACACCGAGGGCAGCAACGCGGCCAGCAGCCAATGCGACAACCTTTACGCCACATCCAAGAATCTGATCATCGGCCTGCTCGCGGCGGGGCTGATTTCAGGCACACTCACAGTGGTATTCATCATCAGGGGCACGCACAGGCAGCTTGGCAAAGACCCCGGCGAGCTTAACGGCATTGCCAGCCGCGTCGTGCAGGGCGACTACAATGTGGACGACGGTGGCCCCAAGGAAGGCGTGTACAAGGCCATTGTGGCAATGGTCAGTGCCCTGAAGGCAAACATCGAGCGGGCGCATGAAGAATCGCTCAGGGCGCAGGACGCGGCAGAAAAAGCCGGAGCAGCCCAGCGCGCGGCAGAAGAGGCCCAGTCCAGAGCAGAAAGCGCCCGCCGTCAGGGGCTGCTTGACGCCGCTGCACAGCTTGAAGGCGTGGTCAATATTATTGCTTCGGCCTCCGAGCAGCTTTCGGCCCAGATCGAGCAATCTTCGCATGGCGCGGCACAGCAGGCCAGCCGCATTGCGGACACCGCCACCGCCGTGGAAGAAATGAACGTCACCGTGCTTGAGGTGGCCAGAAACGCCTCGGCAGGAGCGGACCTTTCCGGCGCGGCGCAAGACAAGGCCCGCGACGGCGAACAGGTGACCGCCCAGTGCCAGACGGCCATCAATGAAGTGCAAAGCGACGCCATTTCCCTTAAGGCCAACATGGACCAGCTTTCCGGGCATGCGCAGGCCATCAATGAAATCATGACCGTCATTTCCGACATTGCGGATCAGACCAACCTGCTGGCTCTTAATGCGGCCATCGAGGCGGCCAGAGCCGGCGAAGCAGGACGCGGCTTTGCCGTGGTGGCCGATGAAGTGCGCAAGCTGGCAGAAAAAACCATGGCCTCTACCCAGGATGTGGGCAGGGCCATCCACGCCATTCAGGAAAGCTCCCAGGACGGCGTGCGCCGCATGGATGCCGCGGTGGACAAGGTCAACCTTGCCACGGAGCTTTCCCTGCGCAGCGGCGAGGCCCTGAAAGAAATCCTCGATCTGGCCGGGCAGACCGCCGATCAGGTACGCAACATCGCCACTGCCAGCGAACAGCAATCGGCCTCTTCAGAAGAAATTGCCCGCTCTGTGGAACACGTCAACACCATTGCCGGTGAAACGGCACAGGCCATGGGCGAAGCCAGCAAGGCCGTTTCCGAACTGGCGGCGCAGGCGCAGAAACTGGCCCGGATCATCGAGTCTCTCAAAAGGACCTGATGCCCCATGCTGGCCGTCATCGTCCGCGGCCAGCCTTCATGAACAGAACCGGCCTTGCCCCCATGCGGGGCGGGGCCGGTGTTTTGCGTGCAGGACGCCTCCGGGCGCATTGCCCCCTGTACACTTGCCGTGTATGCTGCGCGTGCCGTGCGCGTCTGGTAAAACCGCACGTGCCAATTCATGCTTTTCAAGGAATACAATGCAAAAAGTGACCATTCACACCGACGGCTCCTGCCTTGGCAATCCCGGCCCCGGCGGCTGGGCCGCCGTTCTTCGCCTGGACGAGGGCGAACACCGCAAGGAATTTTCCGGCGGCTATGCTCTGACCACCAACAACCGCATGGAAATGCTGGCCGTCATCGAGGCTCTGGCCCTGCTCAAAAACCCGTGTACCGTGGACCTGTATACAGATTCGCGCTATGTTTGCGACAGCGTGAGCAAGGGCTGGCTGTGGGGATGGGTGAAAAAGAACTGGGTAAAGTCCGATAAAACGCCTGTGCTCAATGTGGACCTGTGGCAGCGCATGCTGCCCCTGCTGCGTCAGCACAAGGTCAGCTTTCACTGGCTCAAAGGACACGCCGGTCATCCCGAAAACGAACGCTGCGACGTTCTGGCCCGCACTCAGGCAAGCCGCCGAGACCTGCCGCCGGATACAGGCTATAAATCCTGACAGATAAACACCCCGTCTGAGCGCAGGCAAACCGCCGCGCTCAGGCCGCAATGCCGCAACCCCCAATACTATGCCCGTAACCCCTTCCGCCGCAGAAAACGCCTTTTCCCTTGCTGCCCTCTGGCATGCTCTGGGCTGGCCGCTTTTACGCCTGCTTATGGGCATGGCCGCCGGCCTGCTCATAGCCAATGTGCTGGAGGCCCTGCGCTGGACGCGCCATCTGGCGCGTCTGGCAGCCCCACTGGCCCGGCTGGCCCATCTGCGCGAAGTGGCCGGGGCCGGTTTTTCCCTCGCCTTTGTTTCGCCTGCGGCAGCCAACGGCCTTTTGTCCGACAGCCACAATATGGGCGAACTGTCAGACAAGGAGCTCATGCTGGCGAATCTTTTCAACAGCCTGCCCGCCTACATGGTGCACACCCCCACCATCTTTCTGCTCACATGGCCCGTGCTGGGCATGCCCGCCGTCATCTATGTGGGCCTTACCATGCTGGCCGCCGTGGGCCGCACGGCCTTTACCGTGGTGCTGGCCCGGCGGCTGCTGCCCCCGCCTCCGCCGGGCTGTCTGGCCTGCAAGGCTGACAGCAACGAAAAAACCAACTGGGGCGCTGCACTGCGCAAGGCGTGGCGGCGCTTTACCCGCCGCCTGCCCAAGCTCGTCTACTTTACCGCGCCCATCTACGTGCTTATGTATCTGTTGCAGCAGTTCGGCTACTTTGCCCTGATCGAGCAGTGGCTTTCACAGCATATGGCATGGCTTTCCTTCTTGAAGCCGCAGGCTATGGGCATTATCGTACTGCACCTGGCGGCGGAACTGGGCGCGGCCCTGGGCGCGGCGGGCAGCGTGTTGCAGACCGGCGGCCTTTCCGCCCGCGATGTGGTGCTGGCCCTCATGGTGGGCAATATTCTGTCCACGCCCATGCGCGCCATACGCCATCAGCTGCCGTCCTACTCCGGTTTTTTCCGCCCGGCGCTGGCCCTGCGGCTCATTCTGGCAAATCAGGGACTGAGGGCAGCCAGCATGACGGTTGTAACAGCTCTCTACTATTATATCGGGGCCTGACCCTGAACTGTGCGGCAGTGATGCAGACGGACACACCAATGGAACAGCTTGCCCATGAAGGCATGGAGCTTGCGGAAGCACAGGAAAATTTCGGCATGGGCATTATCTGCGCCCAGCAGGTTTTTGCCCACTTTTCCGAGCGTTTCGGACTGTCTCCGGACGATGCCATGCGTGCCGCGTCCTGCTTCGGTTCCGGCATGGGGCAAGCCGCCACCTGCGGCTGTGTGACCGGAGCACTCATGGCCCTTGGCATGGCGCATGGCTGCGCCGGGCCATGCTCACGCGAACGCAAGGGAAATCTCTATTCCCGCCGCGATGCCTTCATGACGGCCTTCTTCAGGGCTCACGGCAGCCTGCTGTGCCGGGAAATACTGGGGCACGACCTGACCATTCCGCAGGAGCGCGCCCTTATTATGGAAAAGGGCCTTTTTACCACTGTGTGCGCCCCGCTGGTCTGTGCTGCCTGCGACCTGCTGGAAGAATACCTTTAGATGCAATGTCTAGAACAGTTAACGAATGAAATGAGTTAGCCGCTCTGCAAGGATTTTCTTGAAAATCCTTGCCACGAAATGCGAGAAGGCAGGCTTTTGCCTGCCGTAAGCGAGCATTTCAAGTGTTAAATGCTCTAAAGGCGTTCCAACACCCACCCGCGCAAGCGACTTTCACGGCGCCGCCAATGCGGCACGCCTGCGCATGCAGGCAACGCTGAGGACGCATGACAAGTTTTGCAACCAGTCACCTTTACAGATAAAACGCTCACGCTTACGGCCACAAGGAGTTTTCATGACAGACGCATCCGCAAAACCGCAAGACGAAACCCGCCACTACGAACGAGCACCGGTGGAAATTCCCGCCCATTGCCAGGTTGTCAAACCCGAGCATACGGGCGCGCGCATCGTTGTGCTTTTGCAGCCGGAAGAAAAGCACCTCTCCCTGCCCCGCCCCAAAACCTCGCGGCAGCTGCTTGCGGCCCTTGGCCTTGCGGAAGAAACCGCCCTTGTGGCCCGTGACGGCCAGTTGCTCACCCCCGACAGGCGCATATGGCCCGGCGATCAGGTGCTGGTGCGCAAGGTGGCGTCTTCCGGCTAACCCGCACAAACCTTCATCGGCGCAGCCGCGCTTGCTGCGCCGCAGGGAAAATGGTACCCGCCAGCCATGTTCAACATA
Organism: uncultured bacterium; assembly: GCA_905214305.1. Lineage (GTDB taxonomy): Bacteria > Desulfobacterota > Desulfovibrionia > Desulfovibrionales > Desulfovibrionaceae > Desulfovibrio. Next base: position 3,498 of record CAJMLK010000049.1, on the reverse strand, counting down.
GACATCACCCAGGCCTTGAACACCCTGTCCATCGCGGCGGTTCCCGCCCTGCTGGGCATCATCCTGCACGAAGTGGCCCACGGCTGGGTTGCCGCCCGCTGCGGCGACCCCACCGCCCGCATGATGGGGCGGCTGACCCTCAATCCGCTGCCGCATATCGATCCGATGGGGCTGATGGTCTTCGGGCTTACAAGCCTCAGCGGCTCCTTTGTTTTCGGCTGGGCCAAGCCTGTGCCGGTCAATCCGCGCTATTTTCGGGACCCGGCCAAGGGCATGATGCTGGTCGCCCTTGCAGGGCCGCTGACCAACTTTATTCTGGCGGGAATTTTCGGTGTGCTGCTGCGTCTGACCCTGAACTTTTTTCCGCCCATAGAATGGCAGTACAGCAATTTCTACATTTTTGCCCTCAAATCCATGCAGGCAGGGGTTGTCATCAATTTCGGCCTGGGCTGGCTGAACCTGCTGCCCATCCCGCCGCTGGACGGAAGCAAGGTTGTGGCCTATTTTCTGCCCTTCAACGCTGCCTTGCGCTACCTGAGCATCGAACGCTTCGGCTTTATCATCCTGCTGGGCCTCCTGTTCACCGGCCTGCTGGGCATGGTGCTCGGCCCGCTGGTGAGCGGCAGCGCCCGTGGCCTGTTGTCTCTGTTGGGCATTTTATAATTTCAAAGGACTGTTTTTCATGAGCAAAGAACTGCGCACTGTTTCCGGCATGCGGCCCACCGGCCCTCTGCACCTCGGCCACTACTTCGGCGTGCTGAAAAACTGGGTCGAATTGCAACACACGGAAGAGGCATACTTTTTTGTGGCAGACTGGCACGCCCTTACCAGCGATTATGCCGATCCGTCCAAAGTGGGCCAGAACATTCGCGAAATGGTCAAGGACTGGGTGGGCGCCGGCCTCAACCCCGAAGACTGCGTGATCTTTCGCCAGTCCGAGGTAAAGGAACATGCCGAACTTTCGCTGTTGCTCTCGATGATTACGCCCGTGTCCTGGCTTGAGCGCAACCCCACCTACAAGGAACAGCAGCAGCAGATCAGCAACAAGGACCTCGGCAATGCGGGCTTTCTGTGCTATCCCGTGCTCATGGCAGCGGACATCCTCATGTACCGCCCCCACGGCGTGCCCGTAGGCGAAGACCAGTTGCCCCATATGGAGCTGACCCGCGAAATCGCTCGGCGCTTCAACTATCTTTACGGCGGCGACCTGTTGCCTGAACCCAAGGCCATGCTCACTCCGGCAGCCAAATGCCCCGGCCTTGACGGACGAAAAATGTCGAAAAGCTACAACAACGGCATTTTTCTGTCAGACAACATGGCGGATATTCAGGAAAAAGTGCGTGGCATGTTTACCGACAAAGCCCGCCTGCGCAAGTCTGACCCCGGCAATCCCGATGTCTGTAACCTCTTTCCGTACCACGTGCTCCTGAGCAGCGCCGAAGAGCAGGCAGAAATACGTCAGGGCTGCACCGCAGCGACCCTCGGCTGTGTGGACTGCAAAAAAATATTCCTCAGGAACCTTGAAACATTCCTGACGCCCCTGCAGCAGCGCCGCGCCGTGCTCGACGCCAACCCCGCCCGTGTGGACGAGATACTGGCCCACGGCAATGAACGCGCCCGCGCCTTTGCCTGCCAAACCATGCATCTGGTACGCGAAAAAATGGGGCTGTAGTTGAAGTTTGCAAGTGTGGATTACGGCCTGGCCCGCACGGGTCTGGCCGTGTCAGACCCTGACGGGCGCATGGCCTTCCCTCTGGCGACCGTGCGCCTGCAGGACTATCCTGACCGCAAGCTTTTTCTCGCCGCTCTGGCGGAAAAAATCATCGAAACCGGAGCGGAAGCGGTTGTGGTGGGGCTGCCCCTCACGCAGGACGGGGAAGAAAGCCTGACCACAAGACAGGTGCGCAATGTTACCCAGCGCCTCAAGCGCCGCGTGCCTCTGCCTTTCTATTACATGGTCGAAGAACTGAGTTCCGAAGAAGCCTGGGCCGACCTGCGCGAAGCCGGGCTGAAGATGCGCAAACGCAAGGCCGTGCTTGACCAGCAGGCCGCCGTCCGCATCCTGTCGTCCTTTTTATCCCTTGCCCCGCAAGAGCGGAGTCCCGCATGAAAATACTGCTGCGCCTGCTCGGACTGCTGTTGCTGCTGGCCCTTGCCGGTGGCGGCTGGCTTGCTTACGAGGCTCATACCTTCCTCAACACCCCGGCGCAAAGCGAGGGACAGGAAGTCTTTTTTGACGTGCCGCCCGGCGCGCGCTTTGCCCAGGTGGCCGCAGGGCTTGAACAAAAGGGCATCATCACCGATGCCCGACGCTTCACCCTGCTGGCCCGCTACAAGGAATGGGACAGTCGCCTTCAGGCCGGGCGTTTTGCCCTCAATTCCGGCTGGCTGCCCGAAAAGGTGCTGGACACGCTGGTCAACGGCCGCCCGGTGCTTTTTCGCATCACCATACCCGAGGGCCTCACATGGTGGCAGACCGGCAAGCTGCTGGAAGAAGCGGGGCTTGTGCGCTTTGACGATTTTCGTCAGGTCGTGATGGATCCGGCCTTTCTGCGGCACTACGGCATCCCCTTTGCCACGGCCGAGGGTTTTCTCATGCCGGACACCTATCTGCTGAAAAAGGCTGACGAACCGGATATGGCCCAGGCCCGCAGCGTGGCCGGACGCATGGTGGACAACTTCTGGCGCAAGGCCGCCCCTGTGTGGCCCGACGGCAAAAAACCCGCCGTGGACCAGTTGAAAACCTGGGTAATTCTGGCCTCGGTGGTAGAAAAAGAAACCGGTGTTGAGGCCGAGCGCCCGCGCGTGGCCGGAGTCTACCAGAACCGTCTGGCCCGCAACATGATCCTGCAGGCCGACCCCACAGTCATTTATGGCCTTGGCCCGGCCTTTGACGGCAATCTGCGGCGCAGCCATCTGGATGACCCCAACAATCTGTACAATACCTATCAGCGGCCGGGGCTGCCGCCCGGCCCCATCTGTTCATTCGGCATGACGGCGCTCAAGGCAGCCATCGAACCGGAAAAACACGATTTTCTGTACTTTGTCGCCATTACGGACGGCGGCGAGCATGCTTTTTCCACCAATCTTGCTGACCACAACAAGGCCGTGCGCCAGTATCTGCAGAACAGGCGCAAGGCCCAGCAGAGCCGCTAAGGAGGCCCCGTGAAATACCTCATCGTTGAAGACTTTTCCGGCCAGCCCGTACCCTTTGTCTTTCCCCGCCGTGTTGACCACGGCGACATGCGCGAACAGCTGCCCTACGGGCAGGTGCTTTCCGCCGGTTTTCTGGAACTTGGCCCCCAGGGCTTTGTCTGTTCCGGTGGTCACGCCGAGCTGGGCCTCAAGGCCCGGCCGCAGGAAGACGCGGCCATCATTGCCGAGGCCCTGCGACAGCGATAAGGCAGGGGGGCGGCGAGGGTGAGAAGGTGAGGGCAGAAGGCATTTCTGGGGGCAGGGGAACTTTTTGAAAAAAGTTCCCCTGCCCCCAGACCCCCA
>CAJMLK010000048.1 GCA_905214305.1 uncultured bacterium | reverse complement strand
TCTCGCCCCCAAGGCTGAGACCCAGCTGTTCCAGCTCGAGCGCGGACGTGAGGAGCTGACAGCAGCTCTCGCCGCCTACGGCGCAGGGCAGACGCAACTGGAACTTGTGGCTCCCCGGCCCTATCGACCTGAGGCGGAACTGATTGAAGAATTCAGCCAGAGGCCCGAGTTGCAGCCCTGCCTTGAAGTGCTGAACGCACGGGTCAAGGCCTGCCGTCCGCTGGATCAGGATAACCGCTGAGCCACGCTGCCAACTGAAAAAACATTCCGCGTCCGCCCGGCCAACGCCGCCGGAACCGGAAGCATGCAACAGACGCAAGGAGAAACACATGCGGAACATGAACGACATTCTGCGCCAGGCGCAGGTTATGCAGAACAAGATCGCCAAACTCCAGCAGGAAATGGGCGAACACAGCTACGAAGCCAGCAGTGGCGGCGGCATGGTCAAGGCCGAAGTCTCCGGCAAGCAGGAGCTGCGCAAGCTCACCATTGATCCCAAGGCGCTGGAAGGCGGCGACGTGGAAATGCTGCAGGACCTCATCCTGGCTGCCGTCAATGAGGCGGGCCGCATCGCCCGCGAAACGATGGACCGCGAAATGAGCAACATTTCCGGCGGAATCAAGCTGCCCGGCCTTTTCTAGGTTCATGAACAAACGCATTCCCGAACCGCTCAAGGCCCTGGTGGAGCAGCTTGCGCGCCTGCCGGGCCTTGGCCCCAAATCCGCCATGCGGGCGGCCATGGCCCTGCTCAAATGGCCGGAAGCCGAAACCCGCCGACTGGGGCGCGGCATCCACGATCTGCGCGACAACCTGCACCTGTGTTCACGCTGCGGCGGTCTTTCCTCCACAGACCCCTGCCCGGTCTGTGCCGATGTCGAACGCGCGCGCGATACGCTCTGTCTGGTCACCGAGTGGGACAGCATGCTCACACTGGATGAGGGCGGATTTTACCGCGGCCAGTACATGATCCTCGGCGGCCTGCTGGCCCCGCTGGAACGGATGGACGCTGAAGGGCTGGACACGGACAGGCTGGTGCGCCGTCTGGCCGAAGGCGAGGTGACAGAGCTGATTCTGGCTCTGGGAGCTACGCTGGAAGCGGAAAACACGGCCACGTTCATTCGCCGCATGGTGGCCGGGCGCTTCCCGCAAGTGCGCATTTCGCGGCTGGCGCAGGGCATTCCGCTGGGTGCGGAAGTCAAATATATGGACAAGGAAACCCTGCGGCAGTCACTTCAGTACCGGCAGGACCTCAAGTAGCCAGTTTTATTGGGGGAGCTTGCACTCTCGACACTTTTCACGCGTCACGGTATTGCGCCCCGCAAGCTTTTCAGCAGTGCCGGTGTCATGCCCCCGGCAGCGACCACAACCGGCCAGCCCCCAGGCTGCGGTCGGCCCCTGACCGCGCGCAGGCCCTGCACGCCCTGCACAGCCTGACGCACAGCGCAGCGCCGAAGCGCACGTGCCGCAAACTTTGAAAACATGCATTTTCAAAGTCAATCTGCTCTGAATCTTCCCACATTGCAGGAGGTTCTGATGGATCTCACCCTTTCTTCCATCATCCGGGAGCCTGTGGCTCAGGCCACTGTCGCCGGGCTGCTGTCATGGCTTTCCGTCAGCCTTGGCGCGGCGTTCATCTTTACGCGACGGGAATTCTCGCGCAAGGCAATGGACTGTCTTTTGGGCGCGGCCGGCGGCATGATGCTGGGCGCGTCCTTTTTCGGTTTGCTGCAACCGGCCATGGAACTTACCGCCCACATGGGCCGCACAGGCTTCATCCCGGTGGTTTTTGGCCTTATGCTGGGTGCGGGCTTTCTGCTGCTGCTCGACCGCGCCCTGCCGCACCTGCACCTTGTGCAGGACACCACTGAAGGCATTTCAACCCGCTGGCGGCGCAGCGTTCTGCTTGTCACCGCCATGGCCCTGCACCACATTCCCGAAGGGCTGGCCATCGGGGTGGGCTATGGGGCGGCCGCAGCTGAAAGCGGCATGGCCGCGGGCATTGAAAGTCTCGGCATGAGCACGGCACTGGTGCTTACCGCGTCCATCATGCTGCAAAACCTGCCCGAGGGCATGGTCGTGTCCACGGCGCTGCGGGCCGAAGGCTATTCGGCAAAAAAATCCTTTTTCTACGGGGTACTCTCGGGTGTCACCGCCCCCATCGGGGCCATACCGGGAGCCTTGGCCGCCGGGGTGACGGCGGGCGTTCTGCCCGTGGCTCTGGCCTTTGCCGCAGGGGCCATGATCTATGTGGTCTTTGAAGAGGTCATTCCCGAAGCCAATGCCTCGGATAACGGCAATGCCGCCTCCCTTTCCTGTATTTTCGGAGTCTGTCTGGTTATTGCGCTCACCACCCTGCTGGGCTGAGCAGGCAGCGCTGGCTCTGCATCAGGGCACGTAACTTTTTTACAATGACATGCGCCAGACGCCGAACAAGGGCACTTCTGCTGCGTCAGAACCGGATTTTCCTCACACGGAACACGGTTTTGACGCAGCGGCACTTTATGTCTGTGATTTCTTTCCATAACACTACGCAATACAACGTACGGGCCAGCACATTTTCCATTTGCCATAAGCTTTTTTTCATTTCAGCCGAAGATATAGGCAAGACGATCATCCCCTTTTTTGAAAATGCTTTTCATTGTACCGCTTTTGGGTAGTTGCGAGTATGGTTTTTTTTATTTACTATTAAAGCACTCAGTTTTTTATGCAGAAAAGTGATGCCCGCATGCGCGTGCGGCATGATTCTTTTTGGGAGCACTTCATGCACAGGGGGTCGGATATGTCACACACCATGCACTGACGGGCCGCCCGGAACAGCCAGCCCCGGCCATTGAACATGCAGTACAGCCGGTCTGGAGCCGCGGACCAGACCCCGCGTGACACAGCACCGCAGCCACAGGCACACCTGAACGTTTTTTCCGCAGCCTGTGCCTTTGCAAGCGGCCATTCAAGGAAGAGTCCCTATGAACCTGACCCTCAGCTTTCGTATTATCGTATTTTTCATCGTTGCCCTCATACTGGCCTGTGCAGCCATGCTGATCGGCTTCAAAATCGCTCTGGGCGACGGCCTGAGCGCCGCTGTCCTGAAAGACGCCCTGCTGTTCGGCGTGGGCGGCATTGTGCTTCTGGGCGCCGCTGGCGCGGCATTCATCAACAACAGGCTTGCGCCCATCCGCAAATGTGTTGTCTACGCCGAAGCCATTTCCACCGGGCATGAAGATGCCACGCTTGACGTATATCGTACCGACTGCCTGGGCCACCTGGCGGAATCGCTGCGCATCATGGTCGCCAAGCTGGAAAACCAGACCCACTGGTACGAGAGCATCCTGAACACCCTGCCCCTGTCGGTGTCCGTAACGGACAACGACATGATCTGGACGTTCTGCAACACCTATGCCCTCGAAACCATGAATAAAACCTGTCAAAACGATGTGGTGGGCAAGCACTGTTCCGAAAAACAGGGCAATATCTGCAATACCCCCGAATGTGGTATCGAGCAGCTGCGCATGGGCATTAAAAAAGTCATCAACCACATGCCCAACGGCAAAAGCATGCAGATCATGCTGGACTACCTGAAAGATGCGGATGGCAAAACCATCGGCCATGTGGAAATAGGCGAAGACATTACTGAAAAGGTCATGCTTGAAAAGCAGGCCGCCGAAGCCGCCCACAAGGCGCGGGTATATACCGTCACCCAGCTTGAAGAGGTGGTTGCCCACCTGCAGCATGCGGCCGATACGCTCAACGCCTCCCTTGGTGATGTGCGCGACAAGGCGGGCATTGCCGCCGGGCGGATGGCAGAAACCGCCACCGCAATGAACGAAATGAACGCCACGGTGCTTGAGGTGGCCCACAATGCCGAAGGTGCTGCCAAGGCCGCAACCTCCGTGCAGGGGCATGCCCAGGAAGGCGCAGGCATTGTGCTGCGCACCATCCAGAGCATGCAGAGCGTGCAGCAGCAATCCAACGGCCTCAAGGGCGACATGATCGGCCTTGACAAGCAGGCCAAGGATATTGGCACAGTGCTTACCCTTATTCGCGACATTGCTGACCAGACCAACCTGCTCGCCCTTAACGCGGCCATCGAGGCTGCCCGTGCGGGCGAAGCCGGACGTGGCTTTGCGGTTGTGGCCGATGAAGTGCGCAAACTGGCAGAAAAAACCATGAGCGCCACCCAGGAAGTGGAAACCGCCATTGCCGCCATTCAGCAAGGCACGGGCAAAAGCTCCACCACCGTCGACGGGGCCGTATCTGCCATTGACGAGGTGAGCCGCATGGCCGAAGAGTCCGGTCAGTCGCTGGAGCAGATTTCAACTCTGGCCGGGGATTCCAGCGCGCGGGTGTCTGCCATTGCAGCCGCTGCCACGGAACAGTCCGCCGCTTCGGAAGAAATCAACAGACACATAGCCGAGGTCAACAGCCTGAGCGCCCATATTGCGGAAGAAGTGGATCTGGCAGCCCGTCAGGTCAGCGACATGGCCGGGCAGGTCAGCGTTGTCACGGGCATTCTTGACGCCATACGCAAGGAAGACAGGGACCATAAATAGCACGGCAACAACGGGCACGCAGCGGCATGGCGGACAGCCCGCCGCCTGTCGCCCGCCTGCAGGCCGGAACAGACGCGCCCGGACGCAAAGGCAGGCGCGAAAAACAGACGCAGCCCCTGACCCCGGACGTGAAAAAAGCCGTCGGACCACAGTCCGGCGGCTTTTTTCGCGCCCACAGGGATCTGCCGCGCGTCAACGGAACAGATTGGCTCGTGTACCGTTTTCCGCTCCCGTGTGGGCATATATTGTGGGCATATATGCTGATGGAAAACTCTGCATGTCCGGATGCTCTGCATGCCCACGGGCATGACCACTCTGCCTTTCGGGCCTTGCCGCTCGAAACGCGCGGCTGCGGCAGGCAAAAGCCCGTCTGCTCGCATTCCGGGGCAAGGATCTTCAGGAAAATCCCTGCATGACTGTTCCCGCAATTTATGGTCAAACAGCTTAGAGCAGATTAACTTTGAGAATATACATTCTCAAAGTTCAAGACACGCTCACTTCGGCGTTTAACCGCGCAGATAAACTGCGCTTACGCCTCCGTAGCGAACGTCTGCTCACGCAGCCGCCAGAGCAATTTCAAAGTGAAATTGCTCTAAATGCGGCGTAATCAACCGTCATGACAAACTTTTTTTCAGCATCCTGCCTTCTGCTCACACCGCATGCACTATTTATAACAAAAGCGGCATAAAGGGCCTGACTTCCTCTCTGTGAACATAAGCACTTCTGAATGCGCACGCAGCGCGGACCATAAAAAAAATTGTCAGGCGGCCCGTCTTTTTTATAAAAATCATAAAAAGCGGGCCGCCCGAAACCACTCGGGCCCCATGCATGACGGCCCGCGTAAAGAATCAAATCACAAGTGTCACGAACAGACGGCGTTGCAAGCGACGGGCGGCTGTCACGGCAGCCGCCCGAACATATCAATGCAAATAACGCTTACGGATGATTTACAAATTTGTTCTGCGTTGCCGCAGTGCCACTGTGACAGGGGGTGCAGTCCATGATGCCCTTGGCCCAGTTGGCGTCATTGCCCTTGGTCATGTGGCATTCGCCGCAGCTGCTCACCGAAGCCTGCATGGGGAAGGTGCTCTTGAAGTCCTTGCCCTTCTCGATCTTGGCATTGATGATTTCAGCAGCCTTGAAGGCCGCATCTGCCGTAATGCGGCCGCAACGCTCGCTGCGGGTCTTGCTGGTGGCCTCGATCTTGTTCTCGTAGCACCACTTGGACACGGAAATATGGCACAATACAGAATCAGAGGCACTCATGGGCAGGTCGCCCTTGACACCCTGAGCCGCATCGCCGGGATTATAGATGGGCAGCTTGGTCACTTCGTACCAGCGGAACAGTTCGTTGACCATGGGGTGCACTTCCTTGCGGCCCCAGAACAGGGAAAAGGTCGCCGCAGCGCCATAAAGAGCGCCGCAGATGGTTCCCCAGTCGGAAATACCGCCCTTGTTGGCCTCAAGCATGGCAAAGGGAAACTGGTTGTAGGGCGCGCCGTATTTTTCGCCCATCAGGCCGATAATACTGTAAAACGCACCAAAACCACAGCCGAAGCCCTTGTGCCAGTAGCCGTCATAGGCCACCTGGGCGCATTCCTTGGGATCAAGCTTGTGGGGCTTCCAGCCAAAGGCTCCGCCCACCTGATCAAAACGACTGGCCGCAGGCTGCGTCTGCCCCGCAGCCTTTGCCTCAATACCGCCGAGGCCGAGCATGGCTCCGCCCACTGCAAGCCCGCCAAGGCCGCAGATAAGATCACGTCTGCCGATGTTCATCTATCTCCTCCTGATAGGATGTGTCTGCCGTGACACATTGTGGTTAAAAAAATCACTACCAAGCTTGGGAAAGAAAGGTCAATCTTAAAAACACCGAAAATACACTTTTTTTTCATTGCAAAGAAATTTTTTTGCCGTTTTTTTGCGGGCAGACTCTGGACGACCTGCAAGAAGGTCTTACATATACGGGGCGACTGGCAGCCCCAGTGCGCAGAATTTGACGCGCGCGCCGCTTCGCGAACGCACAGCGCGGCGGGTCGCTGCGCGACCAAGCACAAGACAAGCTTTCCCCGAGGAGGATCACCATATGTCCAAGATTATCGGTATTGACCTGGGTACTACCAACTCCTGCGTCTATGTCATGGAGGGCAAGGACCCCAAATGCATCACCAACCCCGAAGGGGGACGCACCACTCCTTCCGTGGTGGCCTTTACTGACAAGGAACGCCTGGTGGGCGAGATCGCCAAGCGTCAGGCCGTGACCAACCCCACGCGCACCATCTTTGCCATCAAGCGCCTCATGGGCCGCAAGTTTGACAGCCCCGAAGTGGATCGCTGGAAAGAGCACAGCCCCTACGCCATCGTAAAGGCTGCCAATGGCGACGCGGGCGTTGAAGTGGACGGCCGTACTTACAGCTCTCCTGAAATTTCGGCCATGATTCTGGCCAAGCTGAAGGCCGACGCCGAAGCATATCTGGGCGAAACCGTCACTGAAGCCGTCATCACCGTGCCGGCCTACTTCAACGACGCCCAGCGTCAGGCCACCAAGGACGCAGGCCGCATTGCCGGTCTTGAGGTCAAACGCATCATCAACGAGCCTACTGCTGCATCGCTTGCCTACGGCGCGGACAAGAAGGCCAACGAAAAAATCGCGGTTTTCGACCTTGGCGGCGGCACGTTTGATATTTCCATTCTCGAAGTGGGCGACAACGTGGTTGAAGTGCGCGCCACCAACGGCGACACGTTCCTGGGCGGCGAAGACTTCGACCAGCGCGTCATCAACTTTCTGGTGGAAGAGTTCAAAAAGGAAAACGGCATTGACCTTGCCAAGGACAGCATGGCCCTGCAGCGCCTGAAAGAAGCCGCTGAAAAAGCCAAGAAAGACCTTTCCACCTCTATGGAAACCGAGGTCAATCTGCCCTTTATCACCGCAGACCAGAACGGTCCCAAGCACATGCTCGTCAAGATCAGCCGCGCCAAGCTGGAATCGCTGGTGGGTGACCTTGTGGAAAGCACCACCGAGCCCTGCAAGAAGGCTCTGGCCGATGCAGGCATGACCGCCGACCAGATCGACGAAGTCATCCTCGTGGGCGGCATGACCCGCATGCCTCTGGTGCAGCAGGTTGTGGGCAAGTTTTTCGGCAAGGAACCCAACCGCTCCGTCAACCCTGACGAAGTGGTGGCCATGGGCGCTGCCATTCAGGGCGGCATCCTCAGCGGCGATGTGAAGGACGTGCTGCTGCTCGACGTGACCCCGCTTTCTCTGGGCATTGAGACCATGGGCGGCGTGTTCACCAAGCTTATCGAGCGCAACACCACCATTCCCACGCGCAAAAGCCAGGTGTTCACCACGGCTTCCGACAACCAGCCCTCGGTGTCCATCCATGTGCTTCAGGGCGAACGCCCCATGTCGGCGGACAACATGACCCTTGCCCGCTTTGACCTGGCCGGCATTCCCCCGGCGCCGCGCGGCGTGCCGCAGATCGAGGTCTCCTTTGACATCGACGCCAACGGCATCGTTAACGTGTCTGCCAAGGATATGGGAACCGGCAAGGAACAGTCCATCAAGATCACCGCTTCTTCCGGCCTGTCCGAAGACGACATCCAGAAGCTGGTGCGCGAGGCTGAAGCCCACGCCAGCGATGACAAGAAGAAGCAGGAACTTATCGAGGCCCGCAACCATGCCGACAGCCTCATCTACGGCACAGAAAAGTCTCTGGCCGATCTTGGCGACAAGGCTGATGCCGCCGTCAAGAGCGATATTGAAACCAAGATGGCCGATCTGCGCAAGCTGATGGAAGGCGAAGACGCCGCTGCCATCAAGACCGCCACGGACGAGCTGGCCAAGGCCTCTCACAAGCTGGCCGAGCAGCTCTACCAGCAGCAGGCCCAGCAGACCGGCGCCGCGGGCGCCCAGCCCGGAGCGGGCGAGGCCGAAGGGCAGCATCAGGGCAATGCGGCCGACGATGTGGTCGACGCCGACTACACCGAAGTGAAAAAATAGGCGTACAGGGCACTTCCCGCATGGCCGAAGCACGGCGGCAGACACGACAGTCTTCGCCGGTTGCGGGCCAGGGGATCCGGGCCTCAGGCAAAGCACCCGTTTTTTCCTGTCCCACGCAGGCCGCACAGCTGCCTGCATGCGGGTGAACTTGCCTCAATGCCTTCACTGTACTAAAAAGGTCTGGCTCCCTGTGAGCCAGACCTTTTGCTTTTTATGGGCAAGGGGCCATCCGGCCCGTGCCGAAACTCTCCTGCCGGAGGATATAGTGCGTACAGCCATCACGTGTCGCCACCCCCTTGCGCGCATGACGCTAAGCCTGCTGCTGCTCATGCTGCTCGGCTGCCTCAGTGCCTGCAAGATGCCTTTTGGCGGAAGCCAGCGCCCCACACCCGCGCCTGTTCAAAGCCCCAGACCGGAAGCCTGCGTGGTTCTGGCCCTGCCCGCTTCCGGGCAGTACGCCCCCATCGGAACCAAGGTCCGTCAGGGCGCAAGCATTGCCCAGAAAGAAATGGCCGCCAACGGCGTCAACGTGCGCCTTGAAATTATCAATACCGAAGCCCCGGACTGGCTGCAGAAGCTCAATGCCCTGCCCGCGTCCTGCGCGGTTGTGGGCGGCCCCCTTCAGGCGTCCAACTATGCCCAGGCCCGCAAGGCAGGCGTTACGGACAAAAGAGCCTTTTTCACCTTTCTGCCCGCGCTTGAGCAGGGCGACGAAGGTGTGCATGCGTGGCGCTTTTTCCCCGGACCGCAAGACCAGATTGACGCCCTTGTGGGCTTTGCCGCCGACAGTCTCGGCATCCGCAGCTACGGGGCCTTCTATCCCACCGATGCCTACGGCGCGCGCATGACCGGCCTGCTGGAACAAAGCCTGTACAAGCGCAACATGCCGCTCCAGAAGGCCAGCTACAATCCCTCCGACCCCACTTCGTGGAGTTCGGCGGCAGCCCCGCTCATCAACGCCCAGACCCCCGAGGGCAGCCGCACCCCCATCCCGCAGACAGCCTTTGAGGCACTCTTTGTGCCGGATTCGTGGAAAAGCATGGACATGCTGACCACAAGTCTGCTGTACAACGGCGAAGACCGTCTGGTACTGCTTGGCACAACCCTGTGGGAACAGGGCCTGTACGGCAAGATGGTGACCACGCCTGAAAAGTTCGCTCTGGCGGTTTTTCCCGGTGCATGGAACCCCTCACACGCTCCCCGCGCCCTCCAGAGTCAGGGTTCGGATTTCTGGACCGCCCTCGGCTATGACTTTGCCCGCTTCAGTGTCAGCCTTGGCCTTGATGCGCGCCTTACCGCACCGGAAATAACCGCCCGTGCGCAGCGCGCTTCGCACATGGTCTGGGGCATGGCCCCCATTGCGTGGGACAGCGCTGGCGTGGCGCACCAGAAGCTCTTTATCTTCAGCGTGTCTCCCACGGGCATGGTGCCGGTCAATCTGGACGAATTCCGGCAGACGCGCAGCAACATTCTGCAGCAGTCCGCCCTGCGCATGCAGGGCCTGCCCCCGGTGGATGCACAGGGCAACCCCCTTACACCGGGCGACGAACAGCAGCCCACCCTGCAGCCCATCGGCACGACGCCCAAGCCCTCGTACAAGCTGAGCCTGCCGTCGCGCCTGTAGGGGAGACAGATATCGAAAAATGTTCCCCGTGCGGCCATGATCCGCGCGGGGAACGACCGTATGCCGTTTCACCGGAGCTGCTCCGGAACAGTGCAGGCGCCTGCAGCCTGCAGCCTGAAAAAACGGCACGGCAGCGGCAAGGGCGGCAGTTTGCGGCCCCGGCAGCGCCTCAGAAATTTTACAACATCCCTCGCCAAACGCCTCACCGGCGCTTGACGGGCAAGGCAAAGGACCACGCACATGGCACAGAACAAAGGTATCGGCTTGAAAGAAGTGGCCCATATGGCCGAACTTTCGCGCCTCACAGTCAGTGAAGAAGAGCAAACGCTTTTCGCGCGGCAACTGGATGACATCCTCGGCTATATGGACGTGCTCGCCAAGGTGGACACCAGCGAGGTGGAGCCTCTGTACAGCCCCGCGCAGCACCAGCCCGCCCCCCGTGAAGACGTGGCCGCCCATGTCTGCACACGTCAGGATGTGCTGGCAAACGCTCCCGAGGCAGACGGCGAATATTTTATGGTTCCGCGCATTGTCTAGAGCATCCTCGCTTTGTGAATGCATGTTCGCAAAGCTTCAGGACGCCCGGCACGACGCTTGAAAGCACAAACAGCTTGCGCCAGCGCCTTTGTGGCGGTCGCATGCTCACGCAGCCGCCAGAACACGTTCGGGATAGCGTTGCTCCAGAGCATCCGGGCACGGCAGATCCTGCAAGCAGGCTTCCGTTTATGCCAACACTACAAGCAGAATTTTCGAGAACACCATGACCGACATATGCTCCCTCTCTCTCACGGCTGTGGCCCGGGCCCTGCAAAAAAAAGAACTCAGCGCGGTGGATGTGACCACCGCCTGCCTTGACCGCATCGCCGCCACTGAGCCGCGGCTGGACGCCCTGCTGCATGTGAACGCCGAAAACGCCCTGACCCGTGCCGCCGCGCTGGACAGCGAAGGCCCCGATGCCGCCCGCCCCCTGTGGGGCGTGCCGGTGACGCTCAAGGACGCCTTTTCCACCAGGGGCATGCCCACCACGGCCGGTTCGCACATGCTTGACGGCTATACGCCCTTTTACGATGCCTTTGCCGTGCAAAAACTGCATGAAGCCGGGGCTGTGGTTCTGGGCAAGACCAATCTGGACGAGTTTGCCATGGGCTCCAGCACGGAAAACTCCGCCTTCAAGCCCACGCGCAATCCGTGGAACCTCAACAAGGTTCCCGGCGGCTCCAGCGGCGGTTCCGCCGCTTCGGTAACGGCCGGGCAGTGCTTTGCCTCGCTGGGAACCGATACCGGCGGCTCCATCCGCCAGCCCGCGTCCTTCTGCGGCTGCGTGGGCCTCAAGCCCACCTATGGCCGGGTTTCGCGGTACGGTGTCATTGCCTACGGCTCGTCCCTCGATCAGGTCGGCCCCCTGACCCGCAACGTGGAAGACTGCGCCCGCGTGCTCACCGCCATTGCCGGGTACGATTCACGCGACAATACCTGCGACCCGCGCCCGGCGGAAGACTATGCCGCAGCTCTGGCCGCACGGCCCCTCAAGGGCGCGCGCCTTGGCATTCCCAAGGAATTTTACGGTCAGGGGCTGAGCGATGAAGTGCGCGCAGCCTGCGAAGCCGCCATCCAGACTGCCGGAGAACAGGGTGCGGAACTGGTGGAAGTAAGCCTGCCCCACACGGACGCGGCCATCGCCACCTACTATATTATTGCCATGGCCGAAGCCAGCTCCAACCTGGCCCGGTTCGACGGCGTGCGCTTCGGCCACCGCTCGGCGGACATCAGGAACCTTGACGATCTGTATGTGCACAGCCGCACTGAAGGCTTCGGGCCGGAAGTCAAGCGCCGCATCATGCTTGGGGCCTACGTGCTGTCATCCGGCTATTACGATGCCTACTACCGCAAGGCCGCACAGGTGCGCCGCCTTATCCGTGACGAACTGCTCGCGGCCCTCGGCCAGTGCGATGCCCTGCTGGCCCCCGTATCTCCCGTGACTGCGCGCGACATGGGCGGCAATACCGCTGATCCCTTGCAGATATATCTTATGGACGCCTACACCCTGTCCCTGAATCTGGCCGGTCTGCCGGGCCTGTCCCTGCCTGTGGGCCTTGGAAAGGAAAGCGGCATGCCCGTCGGCATGCAGCTCATCGGCAAACCCTTTGAAGAAGCGCCGCTGCTGGCCCTTGGGCACAGTCTGGAAGAGGCGCTGCCCGGCATCGGCCTGCCGGTGCTGTAGAGCCGTTTCACCTTGAAACTGCTCTGACGGATGCGGGACCAGACAGTCATGACCCAAGCGGGCCGCGCCCGTGAGCAGCAGAAAGCATAAAAGGAAGCGTACGCCGCAGCAAACGGTGTACGCTTCCTTTTATGCATCTATCTCGCCTGAAGCGCTTTAGCTCTTGTGCAGCATGATATCCAGAATGACCTTGTCGGTCTCGCGCATGCCGGTGGACCCCAGACGTCCCAGATTGGCGATGCAGACCTCAATGTCATCATCCACAATACCTTCATTGCCGGGCACGGCGGAACCGCTCATGGCAAGCATGGCGGCCTGTATGCCCGCGCCCACGGCCGAGGCGACCTTGAGCGCGCAGGAGCTTTTTGCCCCGTCGCAGATCATGCCCGCCATGTTGCCCACCATGTTGCGCACGGTCATTTCCATTTCCCTGAGGCCACCGCCGAGCAGCATGGCGATGCCGCAGCCAGAGGCCGTACCGGCCACCATGGCCCCGCAATGGGCAGAGAGCCGCCCCAGATGATGCTTGACATGGATGGACGTGAGATGGCTCATGATAAGCGCCCGGGTCAGGGCTTCATCGCCGATCTGGAGACGGATGGCGCAGGCCACCACCGGCATGGTGCAGGTAATGCCCTGATTGCCGCTGCCGGAATTGCTCATGACAGGCATCATGATGCCCGCCATGCGTGCGTCGGCAGCCGCCGCAGTGAGCTTGACGGCAAAGGAGGCCATGTCGTCCGCCAGAATGCGCTGACGGATCTGGGCATCCATGCTTTTGCCCACGGCAAGGCCGTACTGGCTTTTCAGCCCTTCTTCAGCCACCGTGCGGTTCATGCGCGCGGCTTCGAGGATGAACGATATGTCCTCAAGGGGAGCGCCCACGGCAAAGTCATAAATGCCCGCAAGGGTCAGGGGCCAGGGGCGGTCCTCCCCGGCTTCGCTTTCCGGCTTTTCTTCCTTGGCGAACACAAGCCTGCCGTCACTCCATACCCGCGTGATGTTGGCATGACTGTCCACAAGTTCGGCTTTGCCGCTATGCCCCTGTGCGTGGGCCGTCACGGTGCAGTAAAGCAGCAGGTCATTGTCCGCCAGCTTCAGCTCCACGTTTCCGGCTTCCACAAGGGCCTTGGCCGCCGCCACCTGTGCCTCGTCCATATGCCGCAGACACTCAAGCCCCAGGCTGCTGCGTCCGCCAAGCGCGCCCGCTGCCGCGGCAATGCTCAGGCCCATGCTTCCCGTGCCGGGAACCATGACGCCCATGCCGTTCTTGAGCAGATTGGCGCTTACCGCAACCTCAAGCCTTTCCGGCGTGAGGCCGAGGGCTTCCGCTGCCTGAGCGGCAGTGAGCGCTACAGCCACAGGTTCTGTGCAGCCAAGGGCGGGCACGACTTCTTCATGCAGCAGATCTATGAATGATTGCCAGTTTTGATTCATGAATGCTCCGTCATTGACGGTGTCTGCAACGCTCCCAATTGTCCGTTATCGTTGAAAACACCTTCAAGAATAAGGGCCAGCGCGCCATCGCCGGTCACGTTGCAGGCCGTGCCGAAGCTGTCCTGCAAGGCAAAAATGGCGATAAGCAGAGCAACGCCCGTGGGGTCAAAACCAAGAACACCCGTAACAATGCCAAGCGAAGCCACAACCGTGCCGCCAGGAACGCCGGGCGCACCCACGGCAAAAATGCCGAGCAGCACGCAGAAAAGAATCATGGTTCCTACCGAAGGCAAGGCCCCGTAGAGTATAAGGCTGATGGTCATAACAAAAAATGTTTCTGTCAGGACAGAACCGCACAGATGCACCGTGGCCCCCAGAGGAATCATGAATTCCACCATGGTGCGACTGAGCACGGGCGAACGGCGGGCGCATTCCAGCGCCACGGGCAGGGTGGCCGCACTGGACATGGTCCCCACAGCCGTGAGGTATGCGGGCAGATAATGCCGGAAAACCTGTGAAGGATTCCGCCGCGAAACAAGGCCGCCAATGCCGTAAAGAACCGCAAGCCAGATGAACTGGCCCACAATGACCAGAGCCACCATGGACACAAAGACAGGCAGATGCCTTGTAAGCGAGCCTTCATAGGCGAGGCCCATAAACGAAAGGCCCACAAAAAAAGGCAGGATGGGAATCATGACCTTATTGATGAGCCAGCTTACCACTTTCTCCAGCTCGGCAAAAAGCTTGCTCATGGTTTCCGACTTTGTCAGGGCCACGCCCAGGCCGAAAAGCAGGGCCAGGGTCAGGGCGCTCATAACGCTGAAAAGCGGCGGAATATCAAGCTGAAACACCATTTTCGGCAATGTCCGCAGTGTTTCGGTAGCAGAAGAGATCGAAAGATGCGGAATAATCAGATAGCCCGAAAATGTGGAAAAAAGCGCTGCCCCCAGCGAAGAAACATAGGCCAGCAGCACGGCCACGACCAGAATCTTGCTGGCCTGCTGCCCCAGACGGATGATGGCCGGGGTAATGAAACCCACGATAACCAGAGGCACAAGAAAGAAAATAATCTGCCCCAGAATGTGGCGAACCGACACAACCACGTTCATGACGCTTTCATTCACCACAAAACCAAGCAAGGCCCCCACAATCAGGCCAGCCAGCAGCTTGAACACAAGCGCCATATCACCAATCTTGGCCATTACCTTCTCCCTCTCTGTTTTCGGGCAAACCACGTCACAGCCCGTGTTCCAAGGTTGGGGAAGTGCTGATCAAAGGCCCTGCCTGCTGCCTCCAGAGCCGCAGACCGGGCAGGAGCGAAACATGTCCAGGCAGGCGTTCCGCATACGAAGCGGCTCCGGTGCAGGCAAGGGCAAAAGAGTGTTTATCAGCACATCCTTAGCTCCATAGACAGACACTTTGACCATATTCCAGCGGAAGGCATTAGGCAACCGTAACGGATCGCAATCCTTTGCCTGCAACGGGGCAGGCAAACGGCATAAAACAGGCTGAACCACCTGCGAACGTGGCACAACGGCGCACAAGGCAGCAAACCCCGGCAGACGGCGCTAAACGCGGCCGCAGCGTGCATTCTGGGCGGCGCACCTCAAGCGGCCCGGCTTCAGGAAGAAAGCTTCATAAGTACAAGGCCAGCCACAATGAGGGCCGCCGCGCCCACGCGCATGGCGCTTACCGGCTCGCCCAGCACCATGATGCCGAGCACAAAGGCCCCCACAGCGCCGATGCCCGTCCAGATGGTATAGGCCGTACCAAGAGGCAGGCTTTTCATGACTACGGCCAACAGGCCAAAACTGGCGATCATGGCCGCCAAGGTGAGTACGGTAGGAAGAGGTTTTGTGAAGCCAATGGACAGCTTCATGGTATACGCCCACACAACCTCAAGAAGACCGGCAAAAAACAATACTATCCAGGCCATTCGGCTCTCCTTTTTTCAGAGCCGGGTCGTCCCGGACAAGATGCCCCTGCGGTGGGGGGAGGTCGTCCTCCTGTCATGGAATATAAGGCCGCGCTCAAGGCTGTCCAGCCGGAACGGAGCCACGGCAGAATGCCAGACAAAAACAGGCTGTTTTACAGCAACATGCCCCTCACCGCCCCTTCGCGCGGGGAAGAAGGAACTCGGCGGGCAGAATGCGCGGCGCTGTTCAGGCGGGGCCGCAATAGGGGCACGCCGGGGCCGGGCAGGAGCGGGAGGAAAGGGAGAAGCCCGCAGGCATATAGAGAAACAGGACGAAATACAGGCGGATGCTGGCGGGCACAGGTCGGAAGCCGGTGCGGGGCCGACCCGGCCCCGGCGCGGATCAGGCACGGGGGCCGCCCCAAACCCGGTGCGAATCAGGCGGCAGGCAGGCAGGCAGGCGCGCAACAGCCCCGGAGCAATCAGTCCAGAATATACCGCATGGGATTGACGGGAACCCCGTTGAGGCGCACCTCATAGTGCAGATGCGGCCCGGTGGTTCTTCCGCTCATGCCCACATAGCCTATGACCTGCCCACGCTTGACCCATACCCCCGCGGGCACGGCACAGCGCTGCATGTGCCCGTATTTGGTAACAATGCCACCGCCGTGGTTGATCTCGATGCTCAGGCCGTAGGCTCCGTCGTGACCCGACTGGCTGACCAGCCCCTGAGCCGGGGCCACAATGGGCGTTCCCACGCGGTTGGTGATGTCCAGCCCCTTGTGAAACTGCCCCCGCCCGCCAAAAGGCGATGAGCGCCTTCCGAAGCTCGACGACACAAAGCCCACAACAGGCCAGATGGTCGGCATGGAAGAAAGCGCGTCACGATTTTCGCGCAGGGCCAGCAAAAGGTCCTGCTGCCGCACTTCTTCAAGCCGGGCAGACTCTGAAAGCCGCTCAAGAAAATCCTGCATTTTGCGGGCAGCCAGTTCCTGCCGGTGCAAAGGCAGATAGGAACGCGAAAAATCGCCCACAACATCAAGGCCCCCGCCTGCGTCAGCGGGGTCTTTTTCCATATTCATCATGATGCGCAGCTTGGAGTCAAAGCCCTGCACCCGTTGCAGGTCACGGCTCACCTGGGAGATGCGCTCGGCCAGACTCACAAGCTGACGGCGCTGTTCGGTGATGACCCGCTGGGCGTTCTCAAGGTCATCGTCAAGATGGCGAGACTCAAGCCACGCCCGGAGCAGCCAGACATTGCAGGCCACAAGGGCCAGCACCAGCGCGCAGACCGAAAAACCGAACCAGCCACGCATCCGCAGATTGCGGCTGCCGCTGCGGCCTTCCTTGAATATGACGATATGGTATTTGCCGAAAAGCATGCGGTGCAACTTTAGGGGCCTGTGGCGGCCCTGTCAATGCGACAGACGCGCATAAGGTCAGCCTTCATTGCCCATGCCTTCACGCACGCTGCCCTGAACACTGTCCTGCGTGCTGTCCTGCACGCTGTCCCGCGCCCGGTCCCGCGCCGCAGCGCTGCTCCTGTCCAGCTGCCAGCGGGTCAGACCGTTGAGCACGCAGCGTCGGCCGTCTTTTGTAACGGCATAAAGATGCTCAAGGGTCTGGGCCATGTCGCTTCTGGCGGTTCTTCCGGCCGAGGGGCAGGCATTGGCCCATACGGGCAGGCCCCATTGCCGCGCTGCCTGACGGATATACTTTTTTTCCACCAGCATGAGCGGACGGATAAGCCGCAGCTTGCCGTCAAAAAACGGCTCGTTCATGCTCATGCCGTCCACACGCCCGTTGCGGCAGATGTTCATGAAAAACGTTTCCACCAGATCTTCGGCATTATGCCCCAGGGCAAGATGGGTAAGCCCGTATTGCGAGCAAAGCTCAAACAGCCTTTTGCGGCGCAGCCAGGCGCAGCGGAAACAGGCCGAACGGCGCAGGTTTTTTTCTGAATGGGCATCAGGCCCGTGACTTGTGACCTCAAGGTGGGCGGGAATGCCGTGCTCCGCCAGCCAGGGCAGAAGCGCCGCGTGGCTTTGGGCGTCAAAACCGGGGTTGAGGTGCAGAGCCATGATTTCAAAGCGAAAAGGTACGATTCCCTGACGTATTTTAAGCGTTTTCAGCAGCACAAAGCTGTCCACTCCGCCGGACGCCGCCACCCCAACCCGGCAGCCGGGCCAGAGCATGCCTGTCATCTGCATGGCCTTGCCCGCGCTTTTCACGCAGACTTCCTGCGCGAAAGACCGTTTTTCTCTGCTCATGACTGGCAATCTCCTTAAGAATGGTCTATGCTGCCCGACGCCTTTCCCGGCTCTTGACAGGTACAGAGGCGGCCTATATCATATCTTATTTCAGCAGGCAAAGCCTGCACTCAGGCGTACCCGCGCCCGACCCCCTTTACAAACGGTCGGGCGGTATTATTTCAAAAAACGAACTGCGGCGGAGTCTTTCGCCACAGATTGGCGGCCGCAGGCCGCCCACACTACGGAGGCAGCATGGCCCGTATTACTGTTGAAGATTGCCAGGAGCGCGTGGACAACCGCTTTCTGCTGGTGCAGATGGCTATCAAGCGTGTGCATCAGTACCGCGAAGGTTACGAACCCCTTGTGGAATCGCGCAACAAGGAAGTGGTCACCGCCCTGCGTGAAATAGCCGCGGGCAAAGTGCTGCCCGATGACGATGCGCTTTACACGCCGCTTGACGGTCAGGCCCCCACGGCTGAAGAAAGCTAGAAACCCTGTCTGTCTCTCCTGCCCTCAGGCAGGCTGCGCAAAAACGTAACAAAACGGGCCACGCGGCTCACAAAGCGCGAAAAAACCGTTTTTTTATCCGCAGCCGGACAAAGAGCATTGGCCTTACGGCATCTGGCCCGGGCGGGCCGACAGAAAGGCACTTGCATTCCCGCGCGGCGGTTGCCATAAGGCGGCCGCCGCGCCTGCGAATACAACCTTTAACTCAGGCGCACAAGCACGCAGCCACCGGAACCCATGATGGAGCTTGATTACTACGAGGTGCTGGGCGTCAGCCGCAGCGCCGGTGAAGATGAGATTAAGAAGGCATACCGCAAGCTTGCCCTCAAGTATCACCCTGACCACAATCCGGGCGATGATGAGGCCGAACAAAAATTCAAGCAGGCGGCAGAAGCTTACGAAATTCTGCGTGATGCGGAAAAGCGCGCCCGCTACGACCGCTTCGGCCATGCCGGGGTGCAGGGTGGAGCCGGCGGCTTCGGCAGCAACGAAGACATCTTCGCCCACTTCAGCGACATTTTCGGCGATCTGTTTGGTTTTTCCTCTGCCCGTGGGCCACGCCCCATGGCCGGATCAGACCTGCGCTACAACCTCACCATTACCTTTTCCCAGGCCGCCAGCGGTGACGAAATCACCCTTTCCCTGCCCAAGCACGTCACCTGCGGCGACTGCAAAGGCAGCGGCGCTGCCCCGGGCAGCAAGGCCGAAACCTGTCGCCACTGCAACGGTTCCGGTCAGGTGCGCCGCTCACAGGGCTTTTTTCAGATCGCCATGCCCTGCCCGTCCTGTGAAGGCACGGGCCGCGTCATCAGCAAGCGTTGCCCCAAATGCAAGGGCGAAGGCATTGTTACCGACACCCGCGAACTGGTGGTGCGCGTGCCTGCCGGAGTGGACACCGGAACCCGCCTGCGCGTGCGCGGCGAGGGCGAACCCGGCGTGCACGGCGGCCCCCCCGGCGACCTGTATGTGGTGCTTACCGTAGAGCAGGACAAGCGCTGGCAGCGTCAGGGTCAGGACCTTGTCTTTACGCAGGAAATCAGCTTTGTGCAGGCTGCATTGGGACACCGGGTGGAAATTCCCGGCCTGAACGGCCCCATGCCGCTGGACATCCCCAGGGGCGTGCAAAGCGGCGCGCTGCTGCGCATGGCGGGCGAAGGCATGCCCTACCCCGGCCGCAAGCAGCGTGGTGACATGCTGGTGGAGGTCAAGGTGCTCACGCCCACGCGCCTTTCGGCCCGGCAGGAAGAACTGCTGCGCGAATTTGAGGCCGCAGGGGAGCAGACCCCGCTGCAAAAAGTCAAAAAGGCCGCCAAAAAAATCGGCAAGGCAATGGGACTGGACTAGATGTAGTGTTCCAATAGGTTGTTCACCCTTCCCAAATCGGTAAAGCTGGAG
>CAJMLK010000047.1 GCA_905214305.1 uncultured bacterium | reverse complement strand
CGCAGCCGCCAGAGCAATTTCAAAGTGAAATTGCTCTATTTTTCATACAGCGTGTTTTACGCCGTGTCATGAAATCGCTTTGTCCTTTGAGGCGATGTTCTGCCGAAGGGCCTTGCCTGAATAAAGCAACGCCGTCAAACGGCATGCATCAGCGTTTTTCAGACGCTCACTGCTCTACTCGTGGCGAAAGTCCGCCCCTTCTTTTTCCATGCGCTCAATGCACAGGGTCAGGTTGTCCGGTTCACCCGTGTGGTGGTCGTCGGGGTACAGCAGCGCGCCCATGTAAAAAATGGACCCAAGCTTCAGGGCCGTGCGCGCGCTGGCTGAAAAATTTTCCAGGGCCATCGCCACGTTGAAGCGCAGTTCGCCGGGCAGAAATTCCAGCATCGGCCTGGCGTCATCGGCCATGGATGCCAGCAGTTCGGCCTTTTGGCGCATGGCGGCATTATGGCCGGGGGTATCTCCGGCGTCAAGATATTGCAGGGCCTGCGCCTGGGCCTGCATCACCTGGGTATGGCGCTGGCGAAGCCACTGGGTAAGCTGGCCCAGGGCGGGATTGGCGGATTGCTCTTGGCTCATGCGTCCTCCTTGGTTTCTCCGGTTTCAGGGACATTCCGGCTGGCAGAAGCATACTCCTTTGCGATCTTTCTGTATATGGAAAGCGTTGTGCCCGAGCTTTGCAGCCCGGCAGCGTTCGCTCCCGCCCGGCCCGCCTGCAACCGCACGGCCTTTTTCATGGTGGCCCTGCCTGCGGGCAACAGGCCCGGCAGGGCATCCCCCCTGACCAATACGGGCAGGGACGGCAAAACCGCTATCTCCCGGTGCGGCCGCAGCCATGCCGGGAGATAGCGGTTTTTTATGGGATTTGCGCAGCTGGCCGCAAGCGTTCTTTTGCCTGCACGGCCTTTCGGATGCTCCGTTCGTCGCATTCAGGCGGGTCGCGGAAGCCGCTGCTGCCGCCTGTGTGCGAAACGGCTATGCGCCCAGATAGGCGGCCTTTATTTCAGGGGTGTCCGCCAGTTCTGCGGCGGTTCCCTGAGCCACAATGCCTCCGGTATCCAGCACATAGCCCCGGTCGGCCACCTGAAGGGCAAGGCGGGCGTTCTGTTCCACCACGATGACGGTAAGCCCCTCGTTGTTGAGCTTTTTGAACGTGCGGAACATGTCGTACATGAGCAGCGGCGAAAGGCCCATGGAGGGTTCGTCCAGCAGGATGACCGAGCAGCTTGTCATCAACGCCCTGCCCACGGCCAGCATCTGCTGCTCACCGCCGGAGAGCGTGTCGCTGCGCTGGTGAATGCGCTCTTTCAGACGCGGAAAAAGGTCAAAAACCCTGTCCATGTCTTTTTCCACGCCGCCGTCCTTGCGGGTCCAGGTGGCAAGCTTGAGATTTTCGCGCACGGTGAGGTTGCCGAAAATATGCCTGCCTTCGGGCACGAGATCCATCTTGAGGCGGGCCACCACGTTGTGCGGCTCTGTTTTGAGGATGGACTCTCCCCTGAAGCGGATGTCGCCGCTGAACACCGTGGGAGATTCCGGCGGAGGCAGGCGCATGACCGCTTTGAGGGTGGTGGATTTTCCGGCGCCGTTGGCCCCGATAAGGGTGACTATTTCGCCCTCGTTTACATGAAAGGATATGCCGTGCAAGGCTTCTATCTTGCCGTAGCCCGCATAGAGATTTTCCACTTCAAGCAGCATGATGCCCCCTACACGTTCTCGTCGCCCAGATAGGCCTTGATGACATCGGGATTGTTCTGGATTTCCTGCGGCGTGCCGCTGGCGATGGTCTGGCCGAATTCCACCACGGTGATATGGCGGCAAAGCGACATGACCACCTTCATCTGGTGCTCGATCATCCATATGGCAATCTTGAACTGGTCGTAAATCCAGCCGATATGCTTGATCAGGCCGTCCACATCGGACGAGTTGAGTCCGGCTGCCGGTTCGTCCAGCAAAAGCAGCTTGGGGTCGGTGGAAAGGGCACGGGCCAGTTCCACACGGCGTTGCAGCCCGTAGGGAAGGTTTTTGGGCAGTTCGTCCGCCACGTGTCCCAGTTCCATGATTTCCAGTATTTCCGCAGCCTTGTTTTTGACGCGCTTTTCCTCGCGCCCGTAGCGGCCCGTGTTGAACCATGCGTCCAGCAGGCCGTAGCCCAGGCGGCTGTATTGGGACACACAGATATTGTCCAGCACCGTCATGCCGGGCCACAGGCGGATATTCTGAAAGGTGCGCGCCATGCCCAGAGTGGTTACTTCATGCGGCGCAAGCTTGGGCTGGTATCTGTGGCCGTCAAAGGTGATTTCGCCCTCGCTGGCGTGGTAAAAATGCGAGGCCAGGTTGAATACCGTGGTTTTTCCCGCCCCATTGGGGCCGATAAGGCCCGTGAGGCTGTGGTCCTCAATCTGTATGTTGAAGCATGACAGCGCGATAAGACCGCCGAAGCGCTGTGTTACGTCTTTCATTTCAAGCAGTGCCAAGGTTCGCCCCCAGTACGTTGTCAGTCATTGAACACGTATTCGCACAACAGTGACGCCCGCGCCGCCTATTCCACGCGGGCCGGGGCAAGCAGCCTTTTGAGCCGGGGAAAGACCTGGGTAAGTTCGCGGTCGCCCAGCAGCCCTTCAGGCCGAAACTGCATGAGCAGGATAAGAATGAGGGGAATGAGCACCCACTTCCATTCCTGGCTGATCATGAAGCTGTCGGGAACAAAGGGCAGATGGTGCATAAGGTCGCTCAGGGCGGGCAGGGCGAAACGCAGCACCTCGATGAGCAGGGTAAAGAGTATGGCCGCCAGCACCGAGCCGGAAAGGGAACCCATGCCGCCCAGATAGACCATGACCATGGCTTCGGTGGACTTCATGATGCCGAAGCTGTTGGCGTAGATGGAGCTGAACATGTGGGCGTACACAGCCCCGGCCATGCCCGCTATGCCAGCGGACACCATAAAGGCCACAAGTTTTACCTTTTTGGTGTTGACGCTCATGATTTCCGCGGCAACCTCGTTCTGGCACACGGCCGGAATACCTTTGCCCAGGGTGCTGTTCACGAGCCGGTACAGCATCATGATGGACGCCATCACAAGCAGCACCACCCACACCATCATCCACGGCAGGTCGGCCACGCCCTCCATGGCGCGCACCACGCCACGCATGCCCGAAAGGCCGCGCGGCCCGCCCACCAGATCAATATTGATGATGAGGGCGATGATGATGTAGTTGGCCGCGATGGTAATAATGGCAAGGTAGTCGTCGCGGGTCTTGAACGATGGCAGGGCTACCAGCAGGCCGAATATGGCCGCCACGCCGCCAGCCACAAGAATGACCAGAGGAAAGAGCAGGGGCGCCAGTTCCGGCGGCAGCAGGGGCGCGCCCACGAGCTTGTTGCTGGTGAACAGGATGATGGAGATAAGCCCGCCAACATAGGCCCCGACGCACATGAAGCCCGCATGCCCGCAGGAGAATTCGCCCATGTAGCCGTTGACCAGATTCAGGCTGGCGGCAAAAACAATATTGATGCCCATAAACTTGAGCACGGACAGCCAGTAACCGTCTATCCACGAAAACTGCTCGGCACAGATGAGCAGCACGCCGACAACCATAAAAAGCAGGCAGTCGGTTTTTTTGCAGGTGACGACACGTCTGATGGCATAACCGAAGCAGAGCAGGGCGAAGATTGCGAGTATGGTTTGCACAATGGTGAGCAGCATCTCTGACTCCGGCTATATTTTGGTCGTTTGGGGGGTTCCGAAAATGCCCGTGGGGCGCATCCACAGAATGAGCAGCAAAATGGTGAAGGAAAAAAGGTCCATATACGTGGAGGGCAGAAAGGCCACGACCATGATTTCCACAAAGGCCAGCAAAAAGCCGCCCACAAAGGCCCCGCGTATGTCTCCTATGCCGCCTACCACGGCGGCGATAAAGGCTTTCCAGCCGATCATGGCCCCCATGTACGGCTCAAGGGTGGGGTAGCACATGGCGAAAAGCATGCCGCCAAGCCCGGCGATGCCTGACCCAAGAATAAAGGTGACCACAATGACGCTGTCCAGAGGAATGCCCATGAGCGGCAGGGCGAAACGGTCCCAGGAAACGGCACGCATGGCCATGCCCACCCGGGTGCGCGTAACAATGGTCTGCAAAACAAGAAAAACCAGAACAGCGGCCACAATAACCCAGAGCTTCAGGTTGGTGACCACCAGCGGGCCAATCGAATAGACGGTTTTGTCCACCAGTTCCGGCAGCTTGCGCTTGGTGGCTCCAAGCAGGGCCAGGTTGCCGTTTTCAAGGATAAGCCCGCACATCAGGGCCGTAATGACCACGTACAGGCGATGCGCGCCCTTGCGGCGCAGGGGACGGTAGGCCACTCGCTCGATGGTTACGCCCACAAAGGCCGTGAGCATCATGGTCAGGGGAATGGTGAGCCAGAGCACGGTCTGCTGGGACAGGCCCATGCCGTCGGTGGAAATAAGCCAGGTGGAAACAAAAAAGGCGATGTACGCACCGACCATGAAAATATCGCCATGCGCGAAGTTGATAAGGCGCAATACCCCGTAGACCAGAGTGTAGCCCAAGGCTATGAGCGCATAAAAACTGCCCCATTGCAGGGCATTGAGCATCTGCTGCAAAAAGAAATCCATAGGGCACCCGATTCGGTATGAGCGGTTGGGGCCGGATACGGTCTGCCGGATGCGCAGGGGGAATATGGGCCTTGGCCCGTATGCGCTCTCCGTGCCGTAAAGACCCTCGGGCAGTGTGCGCCGTGAGCACCCGCCCCCCGCGGGCGCTCACGGCCTGCCATCCCAGGCTTGTCAGCAGGTCTGGCTATTTGGGACAGACGGATTCCACAAAGGCGAAGCTGCCGCTGTCAGTTACCCGGACGATAACCGCGCACTTTATGGGGTCGCCATTGTCGTCAAATTTCATGCTGCCGGTGATGCCGTCAAAGTTTTCAATGGCGGCCATGTTGTCACGGATGATCTTGCGCTGCTTCTTAAGGTCGGGATCAACCTTGCCGGCATTCTGTATGGCCTGAAGAACGATATTGATGGAGTCCCAGGTAAGGGCGGCCACATCGTCAGGCACGTAGCCGTACTTGGCCTTGTACTTGTCGATGAATTCGCGGGTTTTGCCCGTGGCTCCCTCGGCCGTGTAATGGGTAGAGAAATATTGTCCCACGCAGTCCTTGCCGCAGAGGTTGAACAGTTCCGCCGAGCCCCAGGCGTCGGAACCCATGAACGGTCCCTTATAGCCGAGGTCGCGGGCCTGCGGCACGATCAGGGCCGCAAAACTGTAATTTTCGGGCACAAAGATAAAGTCGGGCTTGGCCGCGATGATCTTGGTCAACTGGGCGGAAAAGTCCTGATCCTTGGGGCCGTGAGATTCCATGGCCACCACTGATCCCTTGCCGTGCGTCTTTTCAAAGGCTTCCTTGAAATTGTCGGCAAGGCCCTTGGAATAGTCGTTGGAGACTTCATACAGCACGGCGGCCTTTTTGGCGTTGAACTGCTTTGTGGCAAAGTCTACGGCTACGGGCGCCTGGAAGGGATCAAGGAATGCGCCGCGGAAAACCCAGGGGCGGCCATTGGTGGCGTCAGGGTTGGTGGACCAGGGGGTGATCAGGGGCACTTCTTCATCATTTGCCACGCCGCCCGCAGGTACGGCCTGACGTGAAGACTGCGGGCCGACAATGGCGTGAACCTTGTCGCGCGCGATAAGCTTGAGGGTGACGTTGACGGCGGATTCGGGCTTGGATTCGTTGTCTTCATAGATGAATTCAAGGGGGTAGTATTTGTCGCCCACCTTGAGTCCGCCCTTGGCATTGATTTCTTCTTTCAGCATTTCAGCCGCAAATTTTGAGCCTTCGCCCACCTTGGGGATCTCGCCCGTAAGGGGAATGGGGAAGCCGATTTTGATGGGCTTTTCTGCCGCAAGGGCCGCCTGCCCGACAAAAAGCGACAAGGCGCAGGCGGTCACCAACTTGAACAACTTCATGAAAGCCTCCCGATGGTTTACGTGCAGGATTGAAGGGGCTTGCCCCATGCAGCATCCTAAAGCAAGAACGGTTCCACAGCGGGAATATGGCTGAAATAATAGACATATTTGTGCGATGACAGGGAAAGGCGTGAGCACGGAGAGCATTGTTCTGAGAAAATGCTACAAAAAGGTCGAAAGTTGACATTTGGACGCTTTTTTTATTCCAAAATGTCGCCTCGTGTTTTAGAGGGCAGATAGGGGCTGTTTGTGAAAAGTTGAATTAGTTCTTATAGATTTATGTTTTATTTACATAATTTTTTGAGCGGGCGCATTTTGCCCGACCTGTGTGAAAATGAAAGCAGTTTTCATTGGGTGGTTATACAACCAGATAAAATTATTAAGTGTTTACATTTATGGGTCTTTAGGAGGCAGCTGTAATAAATACACGTTTTGGTAGAAAATTGGTAAAAATTGCTCTCAAAACCCTGTACAAAGAACAAAAAAATAGCTTAATATGCTTATATAAAAGCATATATATGTTTCTACCAGACGGTAGTATATATTCGCCTGCCCAGCAAGCCGGGGGACGAACAAAACGTTTTGGGCATGGGGGGGCTTGTCGGGGGGATGCCCGGCGCAGGCGCGGGGGCTTTCATGCAAAAAAATCAAACAGCGTTGCAGGGGGTTGGGTTGTTTGTGGCGTTGTGTGGGCTCGGGCCTTGTGCTGGTGCACGCTGCCGCTCTTTGGGCAAACGTGCGTGCCGCGCCTGTCAGGCAAGATGTTGCAAACGTTGTGCCGAAAAGCAGAAAACGCGGGCCATGTTCCCGCGTTTTCTGCTTTCCGCCGGCATGGCGTATGAAATATATGGTCGTGTGTCGCCTGAAGCGGCGTGCTTATCTGCGTTTTTTGCCAATGCTGCGGTACAGAAAGAAAATAGCCGCGGCGGCCAGAGGTATGCCGAGATAGGTCAGCATGTTCCAGCTTTCCTGCACCTCGATGTCGGAAAGATCGGCAAATATCCGTTCCAGAAGGTAAAGGATAAAGAGCAGGAACAGGCCGGTGAAGAGCGGATGATACCAGAAGAACTTGAATCCCCGCTTTTTGAGCATATGGTGCACCCAGGTAAAAAGCAGGGCGATGCCAAAGCCCACCAGTGCCCACGTTACATGTGTACTCATGCCTCTCTCCTGTTTAGAGCATTTAGCTTTTGAAACACTCCCTGTTTTACGCGTCATTCTGGTGAAAAAACGTGGTTTTCGCCAGAATTTACGCCGCTTGGTGGCGGCTGCCGCCTTCGCGCCGGAAGAGCAATTTCAAGATAAAATTGCTCCAGATGCCTCCCCGGGCTGCCCTTGGGGCGTCTCTGCCAAGCCAGCCCATATAATCATGAAACGGTCAGTAATGCCATAAAAAATCCGCGTTCGGCGCGGCTGGACAGGCCGTGCCCGGAGCGAGTCCGCTTTGAAACCGCGCTGCGGATGCGGGAGCAGACGCCCGCCGCAGGTGTCCGGCTGCTTTTGCCACGCGCTGTGCGTGCTCTGCGCCGCGCCCCCTTCTGCTTGCTGCAGATGCAGTTTTCGGCTGAATCCACGGCTTGTTGTAGCGAAAGGCATTTCGTGCGGCGCTGGAGCATTTACACTTTTCAGCGGCAACATGCTCTAATGTTTTTTTCGCAGGCAACGATTTTAGGCAATACCGCTTTTCATGCAGTTCGGGGTTTGATGGATTGCGAATGTGAGATGTCCGATATCGTTTGCATAATATCGTCAGCTGCGAACATTTTCGTATAGAATTGTTGATAGTATGTGTTTTTAGATAATAAAAATTGTTGTCAACAAGTCCCGCGTGTCTTACATGGCTAGGACTTTGTTCACCTCAGCGTCAGGGGGCGCATAATGCGACAGATACGCATTAATACCATATGCACCGTTTCCATAACGGCATCCATTTTCATCATAATAGCGATTCTGGTTGCCTATGTTTCCTTGTCCTCATACCGCATGGTATCGGGAGTCCAGAGCGAGGCTCTGGATCAGACGGCCCGCCTTGTGGCCCAGTCTGCCCAGAACTACATTGAGCAATCTGTGGACGTAGCCACAATTCTTTCGGGGCAGGAGCACGTTCGCGAGGCTCTGGCGGGTTCGCCCGAGGCGGCGGCCGAAGTGCAGAAGCTTTTGCACACCTATGTGAAGTCCTTTCCCTCGTACTGGTCCTTTTTTGTTTTTGACCTCAAGGGGCGCATTGTGGCGGGGCTTAACGCCGCGCAAACAGACATGACCGGTGGCGACCGCTTTGACCGTGACTACAGCAAGGCCATCTTCGGCGGCAAGGACCTGGCCTTCAGTGGCAGCGTCATGGGCGCAACCACTGATCCCACCATGCTGGTGTATGTGGTGACCAAGGCCGTGTACGCTCCGGACGGCAGCCTGCTTGGCGCGGTGTCCGTGTGCCCGCGCTGGAGCGACTTTACGGCCAAGACCATCGATCCCATACGTCTGGGCCACCGGGGCTACGGCTTTGCCCTGGACACCAGAGGACGGCTCATTGCCCACGGCACGAATAAAAAACTGCTGTTGCAGGACCTTTCCGGCGAGGACTTTATCGCCAGAGCCATGAAGGCCCAAAAGGGTGTTATCGAATATCCGTGGGAAGGTGAAAAGAAATTCATGACCGTGGCGGCCATTCCGGCTACGGGCTGGCTTGTGTGCATGAGCGCCTATGATGCCGAACTGGCGGCTCCGGCCACTGCGCAAAGTCTGGTCCTGTGCGGGGTGGGGCTGGCGGCCATAGCGCTGCTGGCCGGTCTGCTGACCTATATCAACCAGCATTTTGTGTTCAGGCCCCTGCGCGCGCTGACGAGCTTTACGGAAAAAGTGGCTTCGGGCGACCTCAAAGCCCAGATGCAGGGCCGGTTCAGGGCAGAAATGGCCACATTTGCCGGGCATTTGCACGACATGGTTGAAGAACTCAAGCAGCGCCTCGGCTTTTCACAGGGTGTGCTGGACGGTATTCCCATGCCCTGCGGCATTGTGGGGCCGGATTTCAAGATGGTCTGGGTCAATGAAGAAATATGCCGCCTGCTGGAAAAGAAAGGGCCGCTGGAATCGTGGACAGGGCAGCGTTCCGGCCTGTTCTTCTACGGCGATGCCAGCAGGGAAACCCTGTCTGACAGGGCCATTGTAGAGCGCAAGGCACTGTCGCTGGAATTTGATCATCAGACGCCTTCGGGCCGCAAACTGCGCGTGGCGGTGCACACCACGCCGTTCTACAACCTTGACGGCACGCTTCTTGGCTCCATAGCTTTCTGGAATGATCTGACAGAGATATACAATCAGAAAAGCCACATTGAAGCCCAGAATGAAGCCATAGCCAGAGCCGCTGCCGAAGCTTCGCATCTGGTGGAAGAAATGGCCGGGGCATCGAGGCGTCTTTCCGAGCAGATCAGCCGCTCCAGTGAGGGCGCGCGGGAGCAAAGC
This sequence comes from uncultured bacterium, assembly GCA_905214305.1. Classification (GTDB taxonomy): domain Bacteria; phylum Desulfobacterota; class Desulfovibrionia; order Desulfovibrionales; family Desulfovibrionaceae; genus Desulfovibrio. The sequence goes on along the minus strand of CAJMLK010000047.1, from coordinate 11,074 downwards.
TCGCGTGTGTACCAGACAGCCACCGCGGTGGAGGAAATGAACGCTACCATTATGGAAGTGGCAAAAAATGCCGCGGCCACCTCGCAAAGCGCCAATACTGCCAAGCAGGAAGCGCAGAGCGGCGCGCACCTGGTCACGCAGGTGACAGCCGCCGTGCAGTCCATTCAGGAAGAAGCGTCACACATGACCGGCATCATGAGCGATCTTGGCCGTCAGGCGCAGGGTATCGGAGCCGTCATGGGGGTCATTTCCGACATTGCCGACCAGACCAACCTGCTGGCGCTCAATGCCGCCATTGAGGCGGCACGCGCTGGTGAGGCCGGGCGCGGCTTTGCCGTTGTGGCGGACGAGGTGCGCAAGCTGGCCGAAAAAACGGCTCAGGCCACCACCGAGGTGCGTCAGGCCATCGGCGGCATGCAGCAGGGCACAACCGCGGCCGTGAGCCAGATGGAAGCCGCGGGCAAGCGCGTGGGTGAGGCCACGGATCTGGCGCAGCGCTCCGGCGCGGCCATTGCTCAGGTTGTACACATGGTGGAAAGCGCCGGTGATCAGGTACACTCCATTGCCACGGCGGCTGAGGAGCAGTCCGCAACCTCTGAGGAAATCAACCGCGCCATCAACTCCATCAGCGACATTGCCGCAGCCACTGATCAGGCCATGAGCCAGTGCACGGCTGCCATCGCGGATCTGGCCCGTCAGGCGCGCGATCTTGAAAGCCTCATCGCGGGCTTGCGTTCAGGCAGGTAACCGCATTCCTTATTCCGACCGGACCGGCGCACGGCCCGGTCGGACAGCAAAGGCCCCGCTGCTTGCAGCGGGGCCTTTGTCATGCCGGCGAGATGTTGCGTCAAACGGTTCGGGGCTGTGCGGGCATGGCCCTGGCAGACGGTCAGGGCGCAGGGCATAAGCCCCCTGCGGCAGGTAATGCGCAGGGCTTGCGGGCACACAGTGCATCTGCTGCGTGCCTGTGCTCTGGCAGGCACGCTGTTTCAGCGGCGAAAAAAATGCAGCAGGCAAAAGGCCTCAGTCTGCTCAGGCGCTCTTTTGCCGGGACTTTTTAAAGCGGGCCACAAGCTCGCGCAAATCCTGCCGTGATAGACCGAGCAGCGCGGGCAGGCTCAGGCAGAGCAGCACGGTTCCCACGCTGTACAGCACGCCGGAGATGAAGAAGCGCGAGAAGGTGTCCACATCGCCCAGACCGGCCATGAGCGTGCCTTCACGGCACAGCCATGCCAGCCCCAGCAGCAGGGCCAGACTCCATATCTGGTGGATGATGTTGCGCCAGAAACTGAGGGGCAGAAAGCGCGATGCCAGCCACAGGTAGACGTTGACGGTAATGATCTGCACGGCCACGGTTTTCAGGGCCAGCCCCACCGCGCCGAGGTTCAGGCCCATGTACTCGGGCGGGGCCAGCAGAAACCATGCGGCGGTAAAGCCGTAAACACACTCAAGGGCCGCCATGTTGCGCAGCACGTGCGTGCGCCCCGTGGCATGAAAGACCGATCCCGCCAACTGGCCGTACGCCTGATGCAGCGGGTACAGGGCCATGATCTGCACCGGCAGGGTGGCGGCGGCAAATTCCGCACCGCCAAAAAAATCCACCAGTGCCGAGCCTTCCATAAGCGTAAAACAGGAAAAATAGGCCGCAACCACATAAAGCAGAGGGGCAAAGCGCGTAAGCAGGCGGCCCATGGCTTCGCGGTCGTTATGCCCCCAGGCAATGGACAGTTCGCGCATGATCAGGGGCGTCATGGCTGAAACGAATAAAAAGCAGGCCATGCTGACCTTTTGCGACAGCGCAAAAAAGCCCTGCTGCACGCTGCCGTCAAACCACTGCAAAAGCCAGCGTTCAGCCGTGAGCAGCAAAAAGGAAAGCAGCGCCTGCACAAAAAGCGGATGGCTGTAAGTGAAGAATTCGCGGCTGTATGCCTTGCCCTGACCTGCGGGCAGCCTGAAGCGCACGGCCACATCACGGCTGCGCCAGTGGCGGCGCGTGACAAGCCAGTAGCCGAGGGCCATGATGCCGAGCATGAGATACTGCTGGGCAAAAAGCGTGTGTATGTTCAGCCAGTCCTGCCAGAACATGAGGCCCAGCAGGGCCACCATAAAGAGCGAGACAACGGTGCGCACCATTTCGGAGGCCACAGTGGCCCCCACGGCGTCGTTCATTGAGCGCAGCACCCGCCCCCACCAGGTAAGAAAAGCCCAGAGAGCCGCAAGAGGAGCCAGCCACAAAGGCACGTCAGGCATGAGCAGGTCGCCCAGAAGAGGGGCCTGCAAGGCCAGCGCCGCCAGCAGAATGATACCCATCACAAGCACCGTCACGCGGGCGTAAAAGGCCGCAAGTCCGGTTTCGTTCTGCCTGCGTGACAGGGCATTGTAAAAGCAGGTGGAGGTTCCCATGTCCAGAAAGCCGGTGAGCTGCTGGAACAGGTTGGTGGCAAAGCTGTAGTTGCCGTACATTTGCGGCCCCAGAGCGCGCGGCAGTATGGCCTCCATGACCAGATAAACGGGCACGGTGGCGATATTGGCCAGAAGCTTGAAGGTATAGCGGCGCGCCAGGGTAGGAGTGGAGCTTTGCATGCACGGAAACTAGCTCACTTCCCCTCGGCTCTCAAGAGCGCGTGGGCTTTCAGCGAAAAAAAATCTGTCCTGCGGCCACCGGGCGCTGAATACCGCCCGTCCGCCCCTGCCGGGGGCTTGTTTACGCACGCGGTCTTTTGCCTTACCATGAACAGGATGCCCGCGCCGCGCATGGCTGCGGGAAGACCCGCTATTATAACGCAAGGATGCCGCCATGGATGAGAGCCGCAGCAAAAAAATGAAATCCGGCCTTGAAAAAGCCCCTCACCGTTCTCTGCTTTACGCCCTGGGTCTGACCCGGGAAGAAATGGACCGCCCGCTGGTAGGCGTGGTCAATGCGGCCAGCGAGGTTGTGCCGGGCCATCTGCATCTAAATGCTCTTGCAGATGCGGTAAAAGCCGGGGTGCGCATGGCTGGAGGCACGCCTTTGCAGTTTCCGGCCATAGCCGTGTGTGACGGTCTTGCCATGAATCATGAAGGCATGCGTTTTTCACTGCCCTCCCGCGAGTTTATTGCCGACTCTGTAGAAATCATGGCCCGTGCCCACGCCTTTGACGCTCTGGTTTTCATACCCAACTGCGACAAGTGCGTACCGGGCATGCTTATGGCCATGATGCGCCTTAACATCCCTTCGATCATGGTTTCCGGCGGCCCCATGCTGCCCGGCAATATAGGCCCGCGCCAGCGCGGCGACCTGATCACGGTTTTTGAGGCCGTGGGCAAGGTGCGCAGCGGCGCCATGAGCGAAGAGGAACTGGAATATATGGCCGAGCGCGCCTGCCCCGGCTGTGGAGCCTGCGCGGGCATGTTTACCGCCAACTCCATGAACTGTCTGGCCGAAACCATCGGCGTGGCCCTGCCCGGCAACGGAACCATCCCTGCCGTGAGCGGGGCGCGCATCCGTCTGGCGAAGACGGCAGGCATGCGCGTGATGGATCTGCTCAGGCGCAATATCCGTCCGCTGGACATCGTGACCCCCAAAGCCGTCGCCAATGCCGTTGCCGTGGACATGGCCCTTGGCTGCTCCACCAACACGGTGCTGCACCTGCCCGCTGTTTTCGGCGAGGCCGGGCTTGATCTGGGGCTGGACATCTTTGACGAGGTGAGCCGCAAAAGCCCCAACCTGTGCAAGCTCTCCCCTGCCGGTCACCATTATATGGTCGATCTCGACAATGCCGGGGGCATCCCTGCGGTCATGACCGAGCTGGACAGGCTGCACCTTATCAACAAGGACTGCATGACCGTTACCGGTCGTACCGTGGGCGAAAACCTGAGCGACATGAATGCCCGCGTGCTGGACGAAGATGTCATCCGCAGTGTGGACAATCCCTATTCCCGTCAGGGCGGCATTGCCATTCTGCGCGGCAGCCTTGCCCCGGGCGGCGCTGTGGTCAAGCAGTCCGCCGTGGCCCCGGAAATGATGTGCCGCGACGTGCGAGCGCGGGTGTTCGAGTCAGAGGAAGAAGCCATGAGCGCCATTCTGGACGGCAAGATCAAGCCCGGCGATGGCGTGGTTATCCGCTACGAAGGGCCGAGGGGCGGCCCCGGCATGCGCGAAATGCTTTCGCCCACAGCCGCCATCACGGGCATGGGCCTGGGCAGGGACGTGGCCCTGCTGACTGACGGTCGTTTTTCAGGCGGAACCAACGGCGCGGCCATCGGGCATATTTCGCCCGAAGCGGCGGACGGCGGCATTATCGGCCTTGTGCGCGAAGGGGACATGATTCATATCGACATTCCCGGCCGCAAGCTTGACCTGATGGTGGAGGAGGATGAACTGGAGCGCCGCCGTGCGGCTCACACCGTGGTGGAAAAGCGCAGCCCCTATCCGGTGCTGCGGCGCTATGCGCACCTTGTCAGCTCCGCAGCCAACGGTGGGCGCTACAGGGATATCTAGAGCAGATTAACTTTGAGAATATACATTCTCAAAGTTTAAGGTACGCTCACTTCGGCGTTTAACCGCGCAGATAAACTGCGCTTGCGCCTCCGTAGCGAACGTCTGCTCACGCAGGCGCCAGAGCAATTTCAAGGTAAAATTGCTCTGGGGGGATAGTCCGGGGGAATGCAGAAGAAGCCGCAAAAGGGCACAAGCCCTGACAGCCCTTCTGCCGCCCGCCGCGCAGGCGGCCAAATAAAACAATAAAGCCGTGCAATGGCTACCGGCTCCAGAGCAAGACAGCAAAAACCGTTCTGGAACATATCAACGTTGAGAATGAGCATTCACAACGTGCAGGCCCCCCTGCTTCGGCGCGCGATAACGCCCATGCATTGCGTTGCGCCGTTGCTGCGGGCGCTGCTCACGCCGTCACCAGAGCAGTTTCAAAGCAAAAATGCTCTAGTTGGTCACGTCTCCATCATTGTGCTGCTGGCTGCGACGCTGACCTTCAAGACCATTTTGCGAACGATCCTGACGAGATTCAGGGCGCTTGCCCGTACGCTCGGCGGAACGGGCCGCCTTGGCGCCGCTGGTCGGCTTGCTGCCGGGATGAACGGCCTTTTCGCCGCGCTGGCCCTTGTTGCCTGTGGCACGGGCGGCCTGATGCGGTCTGGCGTCTTTTTTGACGTCATTCTTGGCATAGGTGGCGCTTTTACCGGCCTTGGCCGCGCCTTTTGCTGCCTTGCCCTTGGCGCTGCCGCTTTTTACACCGGCCTTGCCGCCATTTTTGGCTCTGGTTTTGCCTTCGACTTTTGCGCCGCTTTTGGCCGCGCCCTTGGTCGCCTTGGCGTCTTTTTTGTAGCTGCCGCGCGCGTCGGCACTCTTGCCCCAATTGCCCTGCTGGTCATTACGGGCCACAAGCTGTGTACCCGGCTCCATGCGGAAATGGTCCGCATTGGCCTGCGCCGGAACCCCGATGCACAGCGCCGCGGCCAGGGCGCACAAACCCAACGGCCGCCAGAGATTTTGCATAGTCATGATGGTAATCCTCCTTGAAGGGCGCAATGCCCTGAGCTTCCATATGCCTATGCAGTTCCGGACGCAAGAGGTCTTTGTGTATTACAGGGCTTCTTACTGTAAATATTGCTCTTTTTTTTGAATTTCTCTCAACTCTTTCCGTATTTTTCGCGTCCGCAGCGCAGGCGCAGGGCTGGCGCACCCAGGCCCTTTTCGCGCGCGGCGCGGCCCACGGCCTCAGCCTCGACGCGCACATAGCTCTGCCCTTCGATTTCATACAGTTTGGCGGGCATGGCCTGCCCGTCAAGACATGTGCTTACGCCCTGCCGGGGCAAAACCAGACGCTCCACGCGCTGACGGCGCAGGCCAAGGGTATGGGTGTGGCGCAAAACCGCGCGGCTTGCGGCATCCTCATGCCCGGGCAGACAGAGCACGCGCAGCAGGCCGGAGGGCCGGTTTTTCTTGCCCACGCCCGGCAGCCACAGCACATCGAGCACTTCGGGCATTTCGGCCAGCATGCTGAGGGCCTGCCCCAATTCTTCGCCAGTGAGGTGATCCAGATGCGTTTCAAGCTGGCTTACCACTTCCTGCCCGCCCACGCTGTGATCCGCCCCTGGGGTCACGGCGTCCACCCGCAGCAGCCAGACACGCAGACCGCACCCTGCCGGGCGTGAACCATAGCCCGTACCCAGTGCCATCGGCACGCCACAAGGCCCGCTGACAAACTCGTCTGTCAGGGCATGCAGCAGGGCCGCGCCAGTGGGCGTGACAAGCTCCTGCCGTGACGGTTCTTCCCCGGCGGCCGAAAAAACAGGCTTGCCGCGCAAAAGCCAGGCCGTGGCAGGAGCCGGCAGGGGAATGCGCCCGTGCTCGCAAACCGTGCTGCCTGAAAACCAGGGCAGGGCCGATGCGGCAAGATGGCGCACACCCAGACATTCAAGGCCGTAGCAGACGCCCAGAATATCAACCAGAGTGTCCACGGCGCCCACTTCATGAAAATGCACCTCTTCCGGTGGGATCTGGTGAGCGTGGGCCTCTGCCGCCGTCAGGGCGTCAAGCACGGCCAGTGCACGGGCGCGCACCCCGGCTGAAACATCCACCGCATTAAAAATTGCCGCAATATCTGCAGGGTGACGCAAAGGCTGTTCTTCCTGCCGCCAGCGCACCTCAACACGCCTGCCCGGCCCCCCGGCCCTCAGTTCTTCCCAGATATCCAGCTCACAGGCGATGCCCGCCTTTTCCAGCGCTGCCGTCAGCGGCGCAAAATTTACGCCCAGGTGGGCCAGAGCGGCCAGGGTCATGTCCCCGCTGATGCCGCCGCTGCAATCCAGATACACATCCACCATGCTTTCATCTCCGTTGCGCGCCGCGCCGGGTGGCTCCGCCGGACGCACTTGTGCAGCATCCGCCTGTTGTTGTATAAAGAGAAAAAGGCCGCTGTGTTCCACAGCAGTCCAACTCTGAAACGTATCGAAAACCGGAGGGAAGCATGCCCGTACAAAACTGGATGACCACCGATGTTGTGAGCGTCACCCCGGAGACGTCTCTGCTAAAGGTGGGCAAGCTCATGAAAGACCACCATGTCCGCCGTCTGCCCGTACTTGACGACAAGGGCCGCGTGGTGGGCATTATTTCTGACCGTGACGTGCGCGACGCCTCCCCCTCCAAGGCCACCACGCTCGACATGTACGAAATGCATTACCTGCTCGCCGAACTCAAGGCCAAAAACATTATGACGGCCAACCCCATGACCGTCAAACCTTCCGACACGGTGGAACAGGCGGCCCTGATCATGCTCGACAACAAGATCGGCGGGTTGCCCGTGGTGGAAGAAAACGGCAAGCTGGTGGGCATTATTTCAGACCATGACGTGTTCAAGGCTCTGGTGGACATCACGGGCGCGCGCCTTGGCGGCCTTCAGTTCGCCATAGAACTGCCCGACCTGCCCGGCACGGCCCGCCCGCTCTTTGACCTGCTGCGCGCCCACAATGCGCGCCTGCTGTCAGTTTTGACCATCAGCAACGAGGACGGCAATCGTCACATATTCATCCGGGTGCGTGATCTTAAAAACGCTGCGGCCGAAAATACCCTGATGGAAGAGGTTGCAAAGCTCGGACGTGTGCTGTATTGCATTCGGCAAAATGCCTGATCAACTCAATCAAGATTCATCCATCCTTTCAGGATCGCTGGCAAAAAATCTTGACTGAATCAGTGGGGCAGACCAAAAAAAGCTGTCAGGGCTTGCCATCAAAATTTTTTTATGGCATAAAGGCATTCGTTGTGATTGCATTATGCTTTCGCGCCCATTGGAGGAATTCGGCCGGGTAACACCGGTTGGCTGCGCCTGGAGCATATCGTTCCGGCGAGGTTGAGTACTATCTGTCCAAGGAGGACACACGCATGGCTGAGATCACCTATAAAGGCAAAAGCTTTGAAGTTGACGAAGACGGTTTCCTTCTGCGTTTTGACGACTGGTGCCCCGAATGGATGGATTATGTGAAGGAATCCGAAGGCATCTCCGAAATCACCGCTGACCACCAGAAGATCCTTGACTTCCTGCAGGACTACTACAAGAAGAACGGTATCGCTCCCATGGTCCGCATTCTGTCCAAGAACACCGGCTACAAGTTGAAGGAAGTGTACGAACTCTTCCCCTCCGGTCCCGGCAAGGGCGCCTGCAAAATGGCCGGCCTGCCCAAGCCCACCGGCTGCGTGTAGTCCGCCACTACATTCGGAAAAAAAGCGGAAGGGAAACCTTCCGCTTTTTATTTTTACAAAAAATCGGAATTCTTTTAATTTTCATTTTTTTGTAAAAACCACGCCGGGGCTTGCAAAGACCGGAAGCTGAACTATCCTCATCTACAGAGCGTAACGCTCCACTCTGCCGGAACCTCCCGAATCCGGGTCTGCTTCATCTTTTCAGGGCTTTTCGCCAGCACATGGCAACATCCGGCAAAAAGCCTTTCTGGCGCGTCATCCGCAACAACCAGCCCGGCGCGGGATTGCGCGCATACTTTACGCCGGGGCAAAAAAACGGTATCGCCCTGCCATGAAAATTCGTCTGTCGTGGAAAAAGCTCACCCTCTGGCTGGTGGGTATACTACTGGTATGCGGCCTTCTTGGTGGCGGCGCTGTGGTCATGCTCTTTTACTGGGCCTCACGCGACCTGCCGGATATCAACCGCATTGCTGAATACAAGCAGCCTCAGGCGTCTGTCATTCTTGCGCGGGACGGCTCCACCCTTGGCACGCTGTATCATGAAAAACGCTTTGTCATCGGCCTCAAGGAAATGTCGCGCTTTCTGCCCATGGCTTTTCTGGCGGCAGAAGACGACGCTTTCTACCGGCACATGGGCGTTGACCCCACGGCCATCCTGCGCGCTGCCATCAACAACTTTCGCAAGGGGCGTCAGGGCGAGGGCGGCAGCACCATCACCCAGCAGCTCATCAAGCAGCTTCTGCTGACCTCGGAGCGCAGCTATACCCGCAAGATGAAAGAGGCCATTCTGGCCTATGATCTGGAAAAAACCTATACCAAGGACCAGATTCTTACCATCTACCTGAACCAGATCTATCTGGGCGAACACGCCTACGGCGTGGAAGCAGCCGCGCGCACCTATTTCGGCAAGCACGCTTCGGACATCACTCTGGCCGAAAGCGCGGTTATTGCCGGTCTGCCCAAAGCCCCCAGCACCTACAATCCCTTCCGCAGGCCGGAAGAGGCCAAGAACCGCCAGATGTACGTTCTGGGCCGTCTGCGCGACCTCAAGTGGATCAGCCCTGAAGAATACGAAAAGGCCGCTGCCGAACCTCTGGTATACTGGAGCATGCCCGAAGGCATGGGGGGCGCGGCCCTGTGGTATCTTGAAGAAACCCGCCGCCTGCTCATAGAATTTTTTACGGAACAGAACCTCAAGGCTCTGGGAATAGAAACGGACAAAACCGGTGTGGACTATGTGTACGAAGCGGGCCTTACCATACGTACATCAATGGACCCTGCCCACCAGTACGCCGCCGGGGCAGCCCTGCGGCAGGGACTGGAAGAGCTGGACAAGCGCCAGGGCTGGCGCGGCCCGCTGGAAAAGCTGACGGCCGAACAGCAGAAAGCCTTTGCCGCACAAAAAACGTTCAGCCCTCTTGATCTTGCAGGCAGCAACTGGGTCAAGGCCCTTGTTGTTTCTGCCGACACCAGGGAAGCCCGCGTAAGCCTGGGGCAGGGCTATACCGGCCTTATCCCCGTTGGCAACATGTCGTGGGCGCGCAAGCCCAATCCCAAAGTGGCGGGCATCTATGCCCCGGCCATCAAGGATGCCAGACTCGTGGTCAGCCCCGGCGACCTGATCTGGGTTTCCGCTGCGGAAACCACGGTCAGCGAAACCAACGCCAAGGGTCGCAAGGAAACGAAAACCATCCCCTTTGATCCTTCGACCGCCAAGAAGGGCACGCCCATCTCCCTGCTGTTGCAGCAGGAACCGGCAGTGCAGGGGGCCATTGCCTCGGTGGAAGCGGAAAACGGCGATGTGGTCGCCCTTATCGGCGGCTATCAGTTTGGTGACAGCCATTTCAACCGCGCTACCCAGGCCCGCCGCCAGCCCGGCTCCAGCTTCAAGCCCGTGGTGTACTCCACCGCGCTGGATATGGGCTTTACCGCTGCCTCAACCGTGCTTGACGCGCCCTTCGTCTATGTGAATCCCTATACCAACGAGGTATGGCGGCCATCAAACTACGAAAAGAACTACAAGGGCGAACTGCCCCTGCATCAGGCGCTGGCGCTCTCGCGCAATACCTGCACCGTGCGTATCGCCCAGCAGGTGGGCATTGCCAATGTGATCCAGAGGGCCAAGGCGCTGGGGCTTGAGCCGCATTTTCCGCAGGAGCTTTCTGTCAGTCTCGGGGCCGTGGCCGTTTCGCCCCTCAACCTTACCCAGGCCTATGCTGCCTTTGCCAACAAGGGCATCGGCGTGCGCCCGCGCATCATCACGTCCATAAGCGACCCGCAGGGCCGTGTGCTCTACCGGCAGGACGTGGAGCAGTGGCAGGCCGTCACCCCGCAAAACGCCTACATCATGGCCACCCTGCTCAAGCAGGTGGTCAATGCGGGTACGGGCAGCCGCGCCAGAGTACAGGGCTTCAACATCGGCGGAAAAACCGGAACCACCAACGAAGAGCACGACGCCTGGTTTGTGGGCTTTTCACCCCACCTTGTCACGGGCGTTTATGTGGGCTACGACCAGTTGCAGTCTCTGGGCCGCCTGGAACAGGGCGGGCGCACAGCCGCGCCCATCTTCCGCTACTACCGTGTGGAAGTGGAAGACCGCTACCCTGCGGACGATTTTGCCATGCCCGAGGGCATCACCATGATGGACGGGCTTGCTTTCCGCTCCGACATGCCCATACAGGGCGCTTCGGCCACAGCCGCCACCACTGAGGACGACAGCGTTGTCGACACCTCGCAGGGCGGCGAAGACCTTATGCGCCAGATGTTTTAGACAATGTCGTCACGAGCGCCTTTCCCGGTATCTCAGCGTCGAACTCCGCCTTTTGTTCCGGTCGAGTACCATAAGAGTACACTCCCTGCATAAAAGGCTCGTTCTCCTTG